>JACQWC010000016.1 GCA_016209635.1 Candidatus Rokuibacteriota bacterium
GGCCGACCCCTTCGCGCCGGCGCCCATCGGCATCAAGCCCGAGTGGTACTTCATGTTCATGTTCCAGACCCTCAAGTACCTGCCGAGCTACATCCTCGGCATCGAGGGCGAGATCGTGGGCGTCATCGGTTTCGGGCTCGGCGGGCTCTTCCTTCTCCTGATCCCCTTCCTCGACCGGTCCGCCGCGCGCGGCGAGCCGAGCCGCCTGTTCATCTGGTTGGGACTCGGCATCATCATCTACATGATCATCCTGACCTGGCTCGGCTACACTGCGAGCCCGACCCGATGAGAGGTCCGTCCGCCGCCGTCCTCCTCCTGCTCGCCGTCGCCCTCGGCGCGGGCACGCCCGCCCCCGGCACGGCCGGCGCCCAGGCGGGCGACGCCGCGCGCGGGCGCGAGGTCTTCGCGGCCAAGCGGTGCTCCCGCTGCCACGCGCCACGGGCCGAGCGCGGGGTGGGGCCGGCGCTCGAGGAGCTACGCCGACATCAGGGGGCCTACGAGCTGGCCGGCCGGCTCTGGAACCACGCGCCGGCGATGTTCACGGTCCTCACGCAGGAGGGCCTCGAGTGGCCGACGATCGGCGCGGCGGAGATGGCGAACCTGATGGCCTATCTCCAGGCCGACCCTGCCCGGGATCCGGCGCCGGATGCGCGAAAGGGCCAGCTCGTGCTCGTCAGCAAAGGCTGCCTCAAGTGCCACAGCTGGAAGCGCGAGGGGGGCCGCGTCGGTCCCGATCTGGCCGAGCGGCAGTCGAGCTACGCGCCCGCGGCCACGTGGGCCGCGGCGATGTGGCGTCACACGCCCCGGATGGCGGCGAAGGCGATCGAGCTGGGGGTGCTCTATCCGCGCTTCACGGGCGACGAGATGGGGAACCTCCTCGCCTTTCTGAGGAGCGCTGCGAAGTAACCCTGACCCGACAAGGAGAAGATCGATGACGAGGGTGGTCCAGCTCGCGAGCCTCGGACTCGTCGTGGGCGTGGTGACCGGCCTTCTAGCCGTCTCGCCCGGCGCCGCCCAGGTGAAGACCCCGGCCGACTTCGGGTTCGACCAGGGCAAGGACAGCCCCGGCCCCGTGACCTTCAGTCACGAGAAGCACAAGGAAAAGGCCGAGAAGTGCACTGCCTGCCACACGAAGATCTTCAAGATGAAGAAGGGCCAGACGGGCCCCATCACCATGGAGAAGATGAAGGCGGGCGAGCAGTGCGGGGCCTGCCACAACGGGAAGACGGAGATCGGCGGCAAGGCCGTCTTCGCGGTCACGGAGAAGGCCAACTGCACGATGTGCCACAAGAAATCATAGCGGCCGCCCGCGACGAGCGGTCCTCTCGGGGGAAACTCCATATGCGACGCATTCGGCTCGCGGGTCTGGCGCTCGTCGCCGCGCTCGGGATCGGCCTCGTCACCCTCGTCCCCGGCTGGGCACAGGTGAAGATGCCCCCGGACTTCGCCATCGACAAGGCCGAGAGCAGCCCCGGGCAGGTGACCTTCAGCCACGAGAAGCACAAGGCGAAGGTGGAGAAGTGCACGACCTGCCACATGAAGCACTTCAAGATGAAGCGTGGCGGGTCGGGGCAGATCACCCTGGCGGCCAAGCAGGAAGGCAAGTTCTGCGGCGCCTGTCATGACGGCAAGACCCGGATCGGCGGGGTGGTGGTCTTCGCGATCGACGAGTGCGATAAGTGCCACAGGTGAGCCGCCGCTGGCGGCGGGGCACCATCGTCCTCGTCGTCGCCGGCGGCCTCGCGGTGGTCGGTGGCGCGGCCGGGGCCGGCCTCTGGCACGTCAGCGCGAGCCCACAGTTCTGCAACTCGTGCCACATCATGCGCCCCTACGTCGAGGCGTGGACGGTCTCGAAGCATGGCAGCGTCGCCTGCGTCCAGTGCCACTATCCGCCGGGGCTCCGCGACACCCTCCGCGTCAAGTTCCAGGCGGTGACGCAGGTCGCGAAGTGGGCGACCGGGACCTACAACTCGAAGCCGTTCGCCGAGGTCGAGGACGCGAGCTGTCTTCGATCGGGCTGTCACGCCACGAGCGACCTCGAGCGCAAGGGCGAGCTGGCCTTCCGGCGCGAGATCCGTTTCGACCACCGGCCGCACCTCGACTCGGCGAAGACCGGGCGCCAGCTCCGCTGCACGAGCTGCCACGCGCAGGTGGTGGTCGAGAAGCACTTCGAGGTCACCGAATCCACCTGCTTCATCTGTCACTTCAAGGGGATGAAAGGGCCCCGCGAGCTGACCCCGATCGCGGGGTGCACCGGGTGCCACGAAACGCCGAAGAGCGACATCCTGGTGGGGTCGGTCCGATTCAACCACGAGGTAGTGGTCCGCCGGGGCGTCGCCTGCCAGAGCTGTCACCTGAACGTCGTCGAGGGGCAGGGCGAGGCGCCGCGCGAGCGCTGCATCGGCTGCCACAACCAGCCGGAGAAGCTCGCGCGCCACGGCGAGACGAAGCTCATCCACGCCGCCCATGTCACCGAGCGGAGCGTCGAGTGCACGCGCTGCCACACCGAGATCAGGCACAGGCTGCCGCCGCTCATCGGCATCCAGGCCGCGCGCCCGTGAAGACGCCGATCGGCGCCGTCATTCTCCTGGGCGCGTTCCTCGTGACGGCCGGCGGTGTCCCGGCGCTCGCCGAGCCCCCCGGGACGGGCCCCGCGATCGCTCAGGCGCCGAAATCACCGGGTGCGAGCGGATCGGGCGCCGCGGCGACGCCGCACCGCCCCGGCGAGCTCGAGTGCCTCAACTGCCATCGGGCCAAGCATCAGGGTGTTCTCCAGATGTACGTGGGACTGGGCGGCCGGGGGACGCCGATGATCCCGAGCCACATGTTCCAGGTGCGCGTGGAATGCGTCGCGTGCCATACGACGCCCAAGGTCGCGGAGGGCGCCGCCGGGATCGTGGGACAGACCTTCAGGCCGAGCGAGCAGGCGTGCGTCGACTGTCACGGCGAGAAGTATCGTGGCATGCTCGAGCGGTGGGCGACCACGCTCGCGAAGATGCGCGAGGTCGTGGCGCCGAAGCTCGCCGCCGCGCGGGCCGCGCTCGCCGGCGCCGACGCCGGGAACCCCAAGCACGCGCGCGCGGTGAAGCTCGTGGAGGACGCGGAGTTCAACGCCAGCTTCGTCGAGCTGGCCCGGGGCGTTCACAACGTCTTCTACGCCGCCGATCTCCTCAAGCTCGCCAACGGCTGGGGGGACGAGGCGATGACCCTCCTCGGGAAATCCCGGATCAGGACCGACGACGCGCTGGTGCGCGGCGGCTACTGCGCGGTGCTCTGCCACGAGCAGGCCGGGGTCAAGCAGCGTGAGACGGGAGCGTTCGGGCGCCAGAAGTTCCCCCACGTCCGGCACGTCGCCGAGTTCGGGGCGACCTGCACCTCGTGCCACTCGGCGGAGACCCACAAGGCCGTCACCGCCTCGGCGGCGACCTGCGCCTCGTGCCACCACGGTCCCCAGAACGACCGCTGCGAGTCGTGCCACCGCGCCCAGGCGGGCTTCTACCGCGGGCAGACGAAGACGCCCCTCGCGACGGTCGCGCCGAACCTCATGGCCGAGGCGGTCCCGTGCACGGGGTGCCACGACTGGTCGAAAAAGCACTCGCGCCAGGCCGTCGGGCAGCAGTGCCTCGGCTGCCACGAGCCCCCGTACATGGCGCTCATGAGCGAGTGGACGACGGGCTTCGACGCCGACGCGCGGCAGACGGCGGACGCGCTCAAGGCCGCCGAGGCCGCGCTGGCGCGGGCGCGCCGCGGCGGGCGCAGGACCCCGGCGGCCGACGCGCTCCTCAGGGAGGCGCGCGAGGCGCTCGCCCTGGTGCGGCGCGCCGGGAGCGCCCACAACCCCCTCGCCGCCGACGCCCTCCTCCGGGCAGCGCGCCAGAAGGCGTCCGAGGCGCTGGCTCAGGCGGGGGCGCGGTAGCGACCGGCCGGCGCGCGGGCCCGGCGCCTCACGCGGAGCCGGGCACCCGGTCCTCGAGCCGCGTGGTCGGCAGCACCCGGATCAGCACCGCCAGGATGACGAAGGGCAGCGCCAGGAGCACCAGCGCGGCCGCGAGCCCCTCGATCCCCGTGACCTCCATCTTGTAGGTCATCAGCCCCCGGAAGCTCTTCGAGAAGAGCTGGCCGCCGATGACGACGTTCCAGCGGGTGGCGAAGATCCCGAGCTGGATCAGGATCACCGCGGTGAAGTAGAGGAGCTTGCGCAGATCCTCGTTGAACCGGCGCGACTTGGCCAGGACGAGGATCCCCAGCGGGATCACCATCCCGAGCAGGATCTGCAGCACGAAGAGGCTCATGAAGAGCTTGTGGGTGATCAGCTTGCCGAGGATCTTCACCGACTCCTCGCTCTGGTAGAGCCGGTGGATGAAGTCGAGCGCCTCGAGCGAGAAGTCGACGATGACGGCGTAGAAGAGGTAGGAGGTGATCCTGTCGAGGCACGGCATGTCGATGGGCTCGCGGCGCAGCGCGGTCAGCACCATGTAGAGGAGGATCACGAGGGCGATCCCGGACACGATGGCGGACATGAGGAAGACGATCGGCATGAGCACGCTGCCCCACCACGGGTTCGCCTTCACCGAGCCGAAGATGAAGCCCACGTACCCGTGGAGCAGGAAGGCGGACGGGATGCCGACGAGCGTGATCGCCTTGACGGCCCGCCGGTCGAAGGCCACCGCCGGCTCGCTGACGTCGGTCGAGAAGAGGGAGAGCGCCCGGTGGAGCCAGCGCATGGGCGGCCGCTCCTGCCGGGCCATCACGACGAGGTCGCGCCGGTACTCGAACCAGATCTCGAGGAGCAGGACGCCCATCAGGTACCAGGCGTAGACGAAGCCGAACATCGCCATCGCGGACGTCACGTTCGGCGTGAGGAGGATCTCGTAGAAC
>JACQWC010000017.1 GCA_016209635.1 Candidatus Rokuibacteriota bacterium
CTTGTACACCGGACCCTGCATCTCCTGCACGCCGAGCCGGGAAAGGATGTTGACGTCCCAGCCGAGCGGGTAGTAGCCGTAGGGCTTCGACTCGACGTTGTTCCAGAACATGTACTCCTGCCCGCGCCCGGGGGTCCACGTCGTCTTGCACGCGACCGTGCAGGTCTGACAGGCGATGCACTTGTTCGTGTCGAAGATCATCGCGAACTGTCTCTCCGGCCGCCGGGCTTCGTACGGATAGTCCATCTCGCGGCCGAGCTGCCAGTTGTGGACCTTGGCCATCGGCTATCTCCTCACGCTTTCCTCACGACGAACCCGCCGCGGAGGTACTGCGTCATGGCCGCCCGCTCGTTGGTGGGCCGGAGCCCGAGGCTCACCGGCCGCCAGAGCCCCTTGCCCCCGATCCCGCCGTCCTCGGCCTTCAGCACGCGGCACATGGCTTCGCGGGGCGCCCCCGTGACGCAGTGGACGTCCACGTTGAAGCCGCGCGTGACCTCGTGGGTCCAGCTCTTGCGCGTGATGAGCGAGTGCGTTTGCTGCGTCGGCTTGAGCCACGACCGCGTCAGGCTCTGGTGGGAGCCGTAGCGGAAGAACGACTGGTAGTTCGTCTCGGGGTTCTTCGCGAGCCCGTCGGCCCGGCCCTCGTGGCCCCGGACCGAGCCCGGCGTCGCCATGTAACCGTTGTGCCACATGCGCATGATCCCCCGCGGCGTCCCCGGGTAGTACCGTGCGCGGCAGAGGAGGCGCGCCACGTGGTACTCGGCCTCGCGCCCTTTGGCGTTCCACCCCTTGAACGGGTTGTCCTGGGGGTCGCCGTCCACCCAGACGTAATCGCCGTCGTTGACGCCCATCGCGCGCGCATCCTCCGGATTCAGGTCGAGGTACGCCTCGCCGGTGTGCGGCGACCGCTTGTCGCGCCGGTACATGTCGCCGAACGGCCCGAAGAAGTTCGACATGATGTCCGTGTCGATCGGCGTCGTGTGCGAGCCGTGCCGGTACTTCGGGGTGTGGAAGACGGAGGTGTACCCGGCCGGCAGGAGCGGGTGCTGCGACCGGAGCAGCTCCTCGGGGGTGAGGACGACGTTGCGCGCCTGGCGGGCCGACCAGTCCCGCTTGGCGCGCTCGAAGCCGTACTGCTCCGGCCGCATCGGGCGGATCGCCGGGTGGGGCCGCGCGACGATCGCGTTCGGGTCGTAGAAGGTCGAGTCGACCGGCTCGCGGTAGACGACCAGGTTCTCGCCCGCCTCGATGAACTCCGGCTCGCCCCGGTAGAACTCGAGCCGGCCCGTCTTCGTGTACCAGGGCTTCGACTCGTGCACCTGCTCCCACGAGAAGGCCCGCGGGTAGGTGCGCGTGTTCATGAGCGCCGGGATGCCCTGCGCCGCCCACGCCTCGAGGTCGTGGATGTCGTAGCCCTTGAGCGGCGCGCTCGCGTCGATGATGCGCTGGAGGTACACCTCGACGTTGTTGGAGATGACGAACTTCCAGTAGTCGGTGAACCGCTGGTCGCCGGTCAGCCTGCCGAGCGCCACCGCGACGCCGACGTAGGTGTCGAGGTCGCTCACCGTGCCGAAGTTGCGCCGGAGCGGCGTCCGCGGGAACACTTGCAGGAAGGGGTTCGTGTTCGACGCCGTCATGTCCGGGTACTTGAACTCCATCCACGAGTCGACGCCGTAGACGATGTCCGCGTACTCGCAGGAGCCCGACCACCACCACTCGTTGATCGCGACGCACTCCTGCCGGGGGAGGGTGTTGAAGACGACGTCGTAGTGGTACTTGGTGTTGGCAATCTGCGAGTTGGAGTTCGTGAGCCAGATCGCCTTGGTCGGTGTCGGGACGTGCGCGCCGGTGGTGAACTGCTTCGTGCCGGCGCGCTGGAGCACCTCGCCCGCCGCGTAGTAGTGGAGCGACTCCGCGCGGAGGTAGCTCCGGACCTTCACGGGGCCCGTCGGGCCGAGCTGGGTGTCGAAGGGGTCCTCGAAGGCCCAGAGCGGGATGCCGGAGAAGAGCGTGTTTCGGTAGTTGCCGGCGTACGAGCCCACGTTGCCGCCCAGCTGGCCGATGGAGCCGGTCAGCGCCGCCACGAGGAAGATCGCGCGGTCCTTGAGGTCGTTGTTGAAGAACTGGTTCGGCCCCATGCCCACGGCGAAGAGAGTCTTGCCGCCGTTCCGCGCGACCTCGCGGGCGAGCGAGACGATCGCCCCGAGGGGCGCCCACGTGAGCTTCGAGACCGCCTCCGGCGTGAGCGTCTCGTCGAGGTACTGGCGGGTCAGGTCGAAGACCGGCCGCGCCTTCACCGTGCTGCCGTCCGCGAGCGGGACGTCGAAGGTGCCCTCGAGCGCCGGGTCGATGCCCGCGGCGGTGAAGTGGTCGCCGACCTGGCCGTGGGCGACGGCGACCGGCTTCCCGGCGCGCGCGTCCCACATGATGAAGTCGGCGAACTCGCCGCGCAGGGCCTCGGGGATCAGGATCCCGTTCTGGCTCGGCGTCGGAGGGGCCGGCTGGCCCGCCGGGACGACGCGCGTCCAGTTGGCCGGGGTCGCGTCGCGATGGCCGGGGAAGACCTCGCGCGCCAGGAGCGGCGTGAGCGTGTCGAGGCGCACGAGCCGCGGGAGATCGGTGAAGCGCTTGACGAAGCCCGCGTCGTAGAGCCGCTCGCGCATGATCACCCCGGCCAGGCCGAGCGCGAACGCGGGGTCGGTGCCGGGCCGGATCACGGTCACCTCGTCGCCCTTGTTGGCCGTCGCGCTGTACTCGACCGTCACCACCACGACCTTGGTGCCCTTGAGCCGCGCCTCCGTCATCCAGTGGCTGTCGGGCATCTTGGTCGTGATCCAGTTCATGCCCCAGACGACGAGGAGGCTCGCGTTCTCAGCGGCGAACAGCTCGAAGTCCGAGGTCTGGTCACCGTGCACCATCGGATGGCCGGGCGGGAGGTCCGTGTGCCACGAGTAGGAGTCCCAGGAGCCCGAGCCGACCGCCTTGTCGGGTCCGACGCCGCGCACGTGGCTGTCGAGGAGCGCCAGCATGTTGCCGAAGCGGAAGGTGCCGAAGATTCGGGTCGCGCCCAGCTTCGCCATGCCCCCGCGCACCTTGGAGGTCCGGACCCCCGCGCCGCCGACGGCGTCCACCATGGCGGGGTCGTAACCCTGGGCGAGCAGATAGCGCTTGCCCTCGGCGCCACCGTAGGTGCGCACGATGTTCTCGAGCGCCTTCGCGTGGAGCGTGTACGCCTCCTCGAAGGACACGCGGACGAAGCCGTCCCAGCCGCGCTTCATCAAGTCCGCCGGGGCCCGCCCGGTCGCGGGGTCGCGTGGGAACCCGCGCTCCACCCACTCCTTGAAGCCCCTGCGCACGAGGGCGCCCTTCACGCGCCGGTCGCCGTAGAGGCGGCGGCCCAGCACGAGCCCCTTCTGGCAGCAGCGCGGGTCCCAGCGGTGCGAGGCGCGGTGCCCGGAGAGATCCGTCGCCTTGCCGTAGCCGTAGGTCGGCTCGATCCGCACGAGCACGTTGTTCTTCACGAACCCCCGGAGGAGGCAGTTGTGCGTGTCGTTCGGGGCGCAGAGAAAGGTGAAGGTGCGGTCGTGACGGAAGATGTCCCGGTAGATCCGCTCCCAGTCGCGGTTCGGGTACTCCTCGAGCGGGTTCCCGACGCGGACCGGGGCGAGCACCCGGTACTGGGCGAAGAGATCGCCGGGGTTCGCCACCGCGCCGAGCCCCGCCATCGCCGCCATCTGAAGAAAGCGCCGTCGATCCATCCCTTGCCTCCTCGTCGGTCGGGCCGACCGCCTGGAGTGCGGCAAACTGCGTGCCGATCGGAGGAGTCTGCGCTTTCACGCAGTTACGTCGCGCTCGCGCCCCCGTGGCCCCGGCGCGCGCGCCTCAGTGGGGCGCCCGCGCTCCCACCTCAGAGGATCGAACGGACGAACGCGGGGCGCTATGACCTGGATCAGGGTCGCGCCGGAGCGCGCCGGGCGACGGGACTCAGAGTCCGTGAATCAATCGGGTGTCGAGACGGGCCCGGGTTCATCCCGGGCCCGGCGAGCGTTGGGGGTATCGGGGGCCA
>JACQWC010000186.1 GCA_016209635.1 Candidatus Rokuibacteriota bacterium
GCTGCGGATTCGCCGCTCCCATCATGGGTGGCCACCTCCGCTCATTCACGCTACGACATCTCGGCAGCGGTGACGACAACAAAACGCTCACGGACCGACTTTGTCAGCACCCTGCTAACTCAGCTCGATCGGCACCGGCTCCACGCGCCAGATGTCCCTGCAGTACTCACGGATGGCACGGTCCGAGGAGAACATTCCCATCCGGGCCACGTTGAGGACCGACATCCGGGTCCACTGCTCTCGATCTTGCCAGGCGCGGCTGACCTCGGCCTGACACGCAACGTAGAGTGGGTAGTCGGCGAGCAGCATGTACTCGTCGCGGTCGAGAAGGGACCCGACGAGCGGCTGGAAGAGGGTTCGGTCGCTCGGTGCGAAGGCCCCCGACCCGATGAGGTCGAGCACTTCGCGCAGTTCGGCGTTCCCCTCGTAGAGGTCCCGTGGCCGGTATCCCTCGGCCTTCCGCCGGCGCACGTCCTCGGCCGTGAGCCCGAAGCAGAAGAAATTCTCGGCCCCCACCGCCTCGCGGATCTCGATGTTGGCCCCGTCCAGCGTCCCGATGGTGAGGGCCCCGTTGAGGGCGAACTTCATGTTGCCCGTCCCCGAGGCCTCCAGGCCCGCCGTCGAGATTTGCTCGGAGAGGTCGGCTCCCGGGTAAATGGGCTGGGCGTTCTGCACGTTGAAGTCGGGAAAGAACACGACCCTGAGGACCTGGTTCGTGTCCCGGTCGGCGTTGAGCGTCTCGGCCACGGCGTTGATGAGCTTGATGATCAGCTTCGCCACGACGTAGCCAGGCGCGGCCTTCCCGCCGAAGACGAACGTCCGCGGCGTGAGGTCCGTGACCACCCCGCGCTTCAGGCGGTTGTACAGCGTGACCACGTGGAGGACGTTCAGATGCTGGCGCTTGTACTCGTGGAAACGCTTCACCTGGACGTCGAAGAGGAACGACGGATCGACGTCGACGCCGGTGGCCCGCCTGATCTTCTCGGCGAGCCCGCGCTTGCAGTCCCCCTTGACCCGCCGCCACTCGTGGCGGAACCCGGCGTCCTGGGCCAGCGGCTCCAACTTCCTCAACTCGTCGAGATTCCGCACCCATGTGTCACCGATCGCCGCCGTGATCAGGCGGGCCAGGCCCGGGTTCGAGAGGACCATGAATCGACGTGGCGTGACGCCGTTCGTCTTGTTGCTGAACTTCTCCGGCGCGAGCTCGTAGAAGTCGCGGAGGACCGTCGCCTTCAGGAGCTCCGAGTGAAGCTGCGCGACGCCGTTGATGGCGTGGCTGCCCACGCAGGCGAGGTTGGCCATGCGGACACGTTTCTCGCCGCCCTCCCCGATGAGCGAGAGCCGCGAAGCGCGCGCGTCGTCGCCCGGGTATCGCCGCCGCACCTCGTCGAGGAATCGCCGGTTGATCTCGTAGACGATCTCGAGGTGCCGCGGCAAGAGGCGGCCAAACAGCGGCAGCGGCCACGTCTCGAGGGCCTCGGGCAGCAGCGTGTGGTTCGTGTAGGCGAGCGTGTTCGTGGTGATCTGCCAGGCCGTTTCCCAGTCCATCCGGTGCTCGTCGACGAGCAGCCGCATCAGCTCCGCCACGGCGAGCGCGGGATGGGTGTCGTTGAGCTGCACGGCGTACTTCTCGTGGAAGTGGTCGAGCGTCTTCGCGCGCTGCAGGTGGATGCGGATCATGTCCTGGAGCGAGCAGGAAACGAAGAAGTACTGCTGCTCGAGCCGCAGTTGCTTGCCGGCCGCGGGCTCGTCGTTCGGGTACAGCACCTTCGTGATGTTCTCCGAGACCATCTTCTCCTCGACGGCCCCGTAATAGTCGCCGACGTTGAACGCCTGGAAGTCGAACGACTCGGGGGCCTCCGCCCGCCACAGGCGCAGCAGGTTGGCGTTGTTGACCGCGTAGCCGAGGACGGGCGTGTCGTAGGGGCTACCCACGATGACGCGCTCGGGGACCCAGCGCACGCAGTAACGCCCGGCGTCGTCGACGGAGGGCTCGGTGTGGCCGCCCAGCCGGACGTTGTACGCGATCTCGGGCCGGGGGATCTCCCAGGGGTTTCCGAGCCGCAGCCACTTGTCCGTGATCTCGACCTGCCACCCATCGCGAATCGCCTGGTCGAAGATGCCGAACTCGTAGCGGATGCCGTACCCGATCGCCGGGATCTGGAGCGTGGCCAGGGAGTCCATGTAGCACGCGGCGAGCCTCCCCAGGCCGCCGTTGCCGAGCCCCGGCTCGGGCTCCTGCTCGAGGAGCTCGTCGAGGCTGAGGCCCAGGTCGGCGACGGCTCGCCGCACCTGATCGTCAATGCCGAGGTTGACGAGGTTGTTGCCGAGCTGTGGCCCCAGGAGGAACTCCGCCGAGAGGTACGCGACCGTGCGGCTCGCCTTCTCGAAATAGGTCCGTACGGTGCCGACCCAGCGGTGCATGAGCCGGTCGCGCACCACGTGGGCCAGCGCGAGGTAGTAGTCGTTCTTCGTCGCCACCGCGGGGAACTTCCCCTGGTTGCAGAAGAGCTTCTCGAGGAGGTCGCGCTTGAGCGCGTCGGCCGTGTTCGCGGTGTCCCTCTCGACGATCGCCACCTTCCGGGTATCCCGGCTGCGCCTCATACGCCCCCCCTGGGTGTCGGTACTATAGAACGAAAGCCCGCCTGCAAGTCTAAGGATGATGCGCGTCGTTCGAATCCGTCATTCGACCCAGGCGAGGCTCGCCGGATGCCTCATGCGTCGACGCCGAGGGTGTGAAAACATTCGGGAGGGCCCAGCCGCGAAGGCGGCCCGGTGGATGAGCGCGAGGATGGACACGCTCCTGCTGACGATCAACGGGGGCTCATCGAGCCTCAAGTTCGCGCTCTTCCGTGCGGGAAGGCCCCCCAGCCGGCTGTCGAGCGGAAAGATCGAGCGCATCGGTCTGCCCGGCTCGGTCCTGACGGTGGCGGACCTGTCCACCGGGAAGACGGAACGCCGCGCTGTCGACGCGCCGGACCACGCCTCGTGCGTACCGGTCCTCGTCGGCCTGGTGGAGGAACGGGTGCGCTTCGATGCGATCGGGGCGATCGGGCATCGCGTGGTCCACGGAGGCGCGCGCTACGCGGCGCCCGAACGCGTTACGCCGGAGGTGCTGGACGAGCTACGGCGGCTCAGCCCGTTGGACCCGGAGCATCTGCCGGCGGAGATCGGGCTGATCGAGGTCTTCGCCGCCCGCCACCCGTCTCTGCCGCAGGTGGCTTGCTTCGACACGGCGTTTCATCATGACATGCCGCGTGTGGCGAAGCTGTTGCCGATCCCGCGGCGCTACGATGCGCGAGGGGTGCGGCGATACGGCTTTCACGGTCTGTCGTACGCGTTCCTCATGAAGGAGTTGGCCCGGCTGCGCGGGCCGGCCGCAGCGCGCGGTCGCGTGATTCTGGCGCATCTCGGTAACGGCGCGAGCCTGGCCGCCGTGCACGGCGGGAAGCCGGTCGATACGAGCATGGCGTTCACGCCGACGGCGGGTTTGGTCATGAGCACCCGCTCGGGGGACCTGGACCCCGGCGTGGTGGTGTACTTCGCGCGGACGGAAGGGATGACGCCGGAGCAGTTTCACCGAATGGTGAACGCGCAGTCGGGGCTCCTGGGCGTGTCGGAAACCAGCTCGGACGTGCGGGATCTGCTCGAGCGAGAGCCGACCGATGGGCGTGCCGCCGAGGCGCTCGCGCTGTTCTGCTATCAGGTCAAGAAGTGGATCGGCGCCTTCGCCGCGGCGCTCGGCGGCGTGGACACGCTGGTCTTCAGCGGCGGCATCGGAGAAAACGCGTCCACCATTCGCTCCCGCATCTGCGAGGGCCTCGGCTTCCTCGGCATCACGCTCGATGCCGCGCGTAATGGTGCGAGCGAGAGCGTCGTCTCTGCGGAAGGAAGCCGGGCGGTCGTGTGTGTCATTCGCACCGACGAGGAGCTGGAGATCGCGGACGCGGTGTGTACGGCGTTGCGCCTGGGGGTGTCCTGACGACTCTCGACTCGACGCGCCCCGGGCCAAGTTGGTGCGTGCGGCTCACCCAAATGAGTCCGTTGCTCCATTCCACAGTCCGCGTCCGCGGACGGATCATGCGGCTAGAACGGCCGGCGGGCGCGCCGCGGCGGTGAAGCTCCCGACGACAGGGGGCCGGCAGCCATGGATGAGCGACACGCAGGAGGCTTGGACCCGAGCCTCGGTCTCGCGTTGGTGCGGGTGACCGAGAGCGCGGCGCTCGCGGCCGCCCGATGGATTGGGCGAGGGCAGAAGGCAGCGGGAGACGGCGCGGCGGTCGACGCGATGCGCCGCGCCCTCGCGCACGTCGCCATCGACGGCGTGGTCGTCATCGGGGAGGGCGAGAAGGACGAGGCCCCGATGCTCTTCAACGGCGAAATCGTCGGCAGCGGCCGGGGGCCGGCCGTCGATATCGCCGTTGATCCCATCGAGGGCACGAGCCTGCTGGCCCAAAGCCGCCCGGACGCCATCGCCGTCATCGCAGTGGCCCCGCGCGGGACGATGTGGTCCCCCGGCCCGGCGTTCTACATGAGCAAGCTCGTCGTCGGCGCCGAGGCGCGGGAGGCCATCGAGCCGGGCTCGCTGACGCTTCCGGTCGCCAAGACCCTTGCGGCGATCGCCGAGGCCAAGCGCACGGCGGTCGAGGCCCTCACGGTGTACGTCCTCGACAAGCCACGCCACGCGGCGCTCATCACCGAGATCCTGGCGGCTGGCGCCCGGGTGGTGTCGAGGACGGAAGGGGACGTGATGGGAGCGCTGCTCGCCGCCACGCCGCGCTCCGGAGTGGACGTGCTCATGGGGACCGGGGGGACCCCCGAGGGCGTGATTGCAGCCACCGCCGTGCGCGCGCTCGGCGGGACGATGCTCGTGCGTCTCGCGCCCCAGAAGCCCGGGGAGCGGGAGGCGGTGCTCGCGAGCGGGGTCGACCTCGACCGGGTCCTGACGGAGCGCGACCTTGTCCGGAGCGCCGACGTGCTCTTCGCGGCCACCGGCGTCACCGACGGCGTCCTCATGCGGGGCGTGCGATATACCGCGAGCGGCGCGATCACGGACTCGATCCTGATTCGGGGAACGACGGGCACCCGGCGCCGCCTCGAGGCCGAGCACCGGTCGGAGAAGCTGAAGCGGGTGACCGAGACGGACTGAGGCCGGGGGTCGGAGGAGTCCGGCGAACCGACGCGCAGGGAGGAACTCCATGGCTCTGGTCTCGATGCGGCAACTCCTGGATCACGCGGCAGAGCAGGGATACGCCCTCCCGGCGTTCAACGCGAACAACATGGAACAGATCCGCGCGGTAATGGAGGCGGCGCGCGAGGTCTCGAGCCCGGTCATCATCCAGCTCTCGGCCGGCGCCAGGACGTACGCCGTGGAGCCGTTCATGCGCCACCTCCTCCTCGCGGCCATCGAGGCGTACCCCGAACTTCCGGTCGCGTTGCACCAGGACCATGGAGCGAGCCCCGCGGTGTGCATCGCCTCCATTCGCTCGGGGTTCAGCAGCGTCATGATGGACGGCTCGCTGCTCCCGGATATGAAGACGCCCTCGTCCTGGGAGCATAACGTCGGCGTGACGGCCAGGGTGGCCGAGATCGCCCACGCGATCGGGGTGTCGGTCGAGGGCGAGCTGGGGTGCCTGGGATCGCTCGAGACCGGGAAAGGTGAGAAGGAGGATGGTCACGGCGCCGAGGGTCGGCTCTCTCGGGAGCAGCTCCTCACCGACCCTGAGCAGGCGGCGCAGTTCGTCAAGGCGACGAAGGTCGACGCCCTCGCGATCGCGATCGGCACGAGCCACGGCGCGTACAAGTTCTCACGGAGGCCGCAGGGGGACATCCTCGCCATGGACCGCGTGAGGGAGATTCATGCCCGCCTCCCGGACACCCACCTGGTGATGCACGGATCGTCGAGCGTTCCGCAAGAGTGGCTCCAGACGATCAACGAGTTCGGCGGCGAGGTCCGGCCGACCTGGGGCGTCCCCGTCGAGGAGATCCAGCTGGGCATCAAGCACGGCGTCCGCAAGGTGAACATCGACACCGATCTGCGCCTGGCCATGACCGGGGCGGTGCGAAGGCACCTGGCCCGAGACCGCTCGAACTTCGATCCCCGGGCCTACTGGACTGCCGCGCTGAACGCGGCGAAGCAGCTCTGCCGGGACCGATACGAGCAGTTCGGCTCCGCCGGGCACGCCGGCCGAATCCGGCCGATTCCCCTCGAAACGATGGCCCGTCGGTATGCCAGCGGCGAGCTCGACCCGCGCGTCAGCTGAAGTGCTGGACAAAACGATCGGAAGGGGGTAGCAGCGATGGAAACGGTGACCACGAAACCCCTCAGCGCCGAACTCCTTGGCCGGATGGACGCCTACTGGCGGGCGGCGAACTACCTGTCCGTCGGGCAGATCTACCTCTACGACAACCCGCTCCTCGAGGAACCGCTCGGCACCAAGCACATCAAGCCGCGGCTGCTCGGGCACTTCGGGACCACGGTCGGCCTCAACCTCGTCTACGTCCACCTGAACCGTGTCATCAAGGCGCGCGACCTGAGCGTGATCTACGTCACCGGTCCCGGCCACGGGGGCCCCGGGCTCGTCGCCAACGCGTACCTCGAGGGGACGTACAGCGAGGTCTACCCCGACGTCTCCCAGGACGAAGCGGGCATGAAGCGCCTCTTCACCCAGTTCTCCTTTCCCGGCGGCGTCCCGAGCCACGTCGCCCCCGAGACCCCCGGCTCCATGCACGAAGGCGGCGAGCTCGGGTACGCGCTGTCCCACGCCTACGGTGCCGCCTTCGACAACCCCGACGTGCTCGTGGCCTGCGTGGTGGGCGACGGTGAGGCGGAGACCGGGCCGCTGGCGACGAGCTGGCATTCCAACAAGTTTCTGAACCCGGTCCACGACGGGGCGGTGCTCCCCATTTTGCACCTGAACGGCTACAAGATCGCCGGGCCGACGGTGCTCGCCCGGATCAGCCACGAGGAGCTGGACGCGCTGTTCCGCGGCTACGGGCACACCCCCTACTTCGTCGAAGGCGACGACCCGGAGACGGTGCACCAGCTTCTGGCGGCGACCCTCGACACGGTCCTCGACGAGATCAAGCGGATCCAGGCCGACGCGCGCGCGACCGGCTTCGACTGGACCAGGCGCCCGCGCTGGCCGATGGTCGTGCTCAGGACGCCCAAGGGCTGGACCGGCCCCAAGGAGGTGGACGGGAAGCCCGTCGAGGGCACCTGGCGCTCGCACCAGGTGCCGCTCGCCGAGCTGTTCGAGAAGCCCGGCCACGTCAAGATTCTCGAGGAGTGGATGAAGAGCTACAGACCCGAGGAGCTGTTCGACAGGACGGGCCGGCTCCGTCCCGAGCTGGCCGAGCTCGCGCCCACGGGGGAGCGGCGGATGAGCGCCAACCCGCACACCAACGGCGGTGCCATCCTGAGGGATCTCAGGATGCCCGACTTCCGCGAGTACGCCGTGGCGGTGCCCAAGCCCGGCACGGTCCTGGCCGAAGCCACCCGGGTGCAGGGCGCCTTCCTCCGGGACGTGATGAGGCTGAATCTGGAGGCCCGGAACTTCCGGATCTTCGGTCCGGACGAGACGGCCTCCAATCGCTGGGGTGCCGTGTTCGAGGTCACCGACCGGATGTCGGCGGCGGAGATCTACAAGACCGACGAGCACGTTTCGCCCGACGGGCGGGTGATGGAGATGCTGAGCGAGCACCAGATGCAGGGCTGGCTCGAGGGGTATCTCCTCACCGGCCGCCACGGCTTCTTCAATTGCTACGAGGCGTTCATCCACATCATCGACTCGATGTTCAACCAGCACGCCAAGTGGCTGAAGACGACCCGCGGGATCCCCTGGCGGCGCCCGCTCGCGTCGCTGAACTACCTCTTGAGCTCGCACGTCTGGCGGCAGGACCACAACGGGTTCAGCCACCAGGACCCGGGCTTCATCGATCACGTCGTCAACAAGAAGGCGGAGGTGATCCGGGTCTACCTGCCACCGGACGCGAACACGCTCCTGTCCGTGACCGACCACTGCCTCCGCAGCCGGCACTACATCAACGTCGTCGTCGCCGGCAAGCAGCCGGCGCTCCAGTACCTCACCATGGACGAGGCGGTCAAGCACTGCACGTCGGGCATCGGGATCTGGGAGTGGGCCAGCAGCGACCGCGGCGGTGATCCCGACGTGGTGATGGCCTGCTGCGGCGACGTCCCGACGCTCGAGACCCTGGCCGCGGTCAAGCTGCTCCGGCAGCACGTGCCCGGTCTCAAGATCCGCGTGATCAACGTGGTGGACCTCATGAAGCTCCAGCCGCAGACCGAGCATCCGCACGGTCTCTCCGACACGGACTTCGACGCGCTCTTCACC
>JACQWC010000187.1 GCA_016209635.1 Candidatus Rokuibacteriota bacterium
CCCTTCCACGCCCGGTCGAACGCGGTGCCGTGGTCGACGGACACGCGCAGGAAGGGCAACCCGACGGTGACGTTCACGCCCGACAGGCCCGTCCACCGGCGACTCGCCTCGTCGTACTCGAAGCCGAGCGTTTTCACGGGGATGTGCCCCTGATCGTGGTACATCGCGACGACGATATCAAACTCGCCGCCCCGCGCGCGCGCGAACAGCGTGTCGGCCGGCAGCGGCCCCGCCACCGTGAGTCCCCGCGCGCGCGCCGCCTCGACGGCCGGGCTGATGGCCGTCTGCTCCTCGTCGCCGAAGAGGCCCTCCTCGCCGGCGTGCGGATTGAGGCCGGCCACGGCGATCCGCGGGCGCCGTTCGCCGAGCCCCTCCATCGTCCGCTGGGCCAGCTCGATCGTCCGGAGGACGCGGTCGCGCGTGACGAGATCGGGCACGCGACGGAGGGCCACGTGCGTCGTCACGTGGATGACCCGGAGCTCTTTCCCGATCAGGAGCATCGCGAAGTCGCGCGTCGCGGAGAGGGCGGCGAGGATCTCGGTGTGGCCCGAGTGGGGCACCCCCGCGGCGGCCAGCGCCTCCTTGTTGATCGGCGCCGTGACGATCCCGTCGATCTCGCCCCCAATGGCCAGGGCGACGGCCTTCTCGATATACGCGTAGGCGGCGCGGCCCGCCGCGGCGCTCACCTCGGCGCGCGGGAGGGTCGCCATCTCGACGTTCGCCAGGTCCAGGACCTCGATGGAGCCGTCGCTCCACCGGCACTCGCCCACGCCGCCGACCGCCCGGAGGGCGAGCGGCGAGCCGACCAGGGCCAGCGCCTCGCCGATCGCCGCGGCGGAGCCGATGACGACCGGACGGCTCGTCCGCCGGACCGCGGGCTCCGCGCACGCGCGGGCGACGATCTCGGGGCCGACGCCGGCCGGGTCGCCCATCGTCACCCCGAGGATCGGGAGCCTCACGCCGCGCTCTTCTCGCGGAGGGAGACGAAGAGGTCGGGCGCGCCGAAGGCGCCGGCCTTGGTGAGCAGCGGGAGCGCCGGGTGGCGGGGCGTTCGCAGGTAGCCGAAGGCCAGCCCCGGGCCGGGGGCGCCGACGAGATCGATGCGCTCCGCCTCGAGCGCCTCGTAGAGCGCCACGGCGGTCTCGCCCCCCGTGACGGCCACGAGGTCGAAGGCTTCGGTCTCCAGCGCGCGCCGGGCCTCGCCCGCCAGGCGGCGGGCGACCGCCGGGGGGTCCGCCTCCTCGCGGGATCCGCTCGCGAGCACGCGGAGGCCGGCCTCGCGGGCCGCGGTGACCTGCCGCCGCGTCATCGGGTGGAGGCTGCCCGCGACGACGAGCCAGCGCCCGCCGCGCGGGAGCGCAGCGCGCTCGGCCAGGAGCCCCAGGTGCCTGGCGAGGGCCCGCGCCAACCCCGCCGCGCCGACGAGGAGCGGCGGGCGGTCGAGCTCGAAGGCGCTCTGGACGAGCCCCTCGAGATCCGCGTCGGTCTCGGCGTCGGCCAGGACCACCGTTCCCGCCAGGCGGGAGAGGCGCGCGGTCAGCAGGGCGGCGCCCCGGCGGACCTCGGCGAGCGGAATCCAGGCGAGCGGCCGGTCGAGCTGGGGCCGGAGGAGATCGATCACGCTCCCGGTCCGCCGATCGTGCGGCCCCGCCCGCCGCGGGAATTCCGGATCGTGGGCCAGGGTTGTCTCGGTGATGGGGGTGCCCTCGATCAGGAGGACGCGATCGACGACGGCCCGCCCCACGGCCGGGAACGCGGGGCAGAGGAGTACCTCCGCCGCGCCCACGGCCGCGGCCAGCGCCGCGACCTCGGCGCCGATGCGACCGCGCAGCGTCGAGTCGATCTTCTTGAAGTACGACGTCGCGGGCGCCCCGCGGGCGATGGCGCGCACGCGGTCGGCCGCCTCCTCCGCGCTCCGCGCGCGCGTCTCGGTGTCGACGACGCGCACCGGGGCCGGGTGGGGCGCGCGGGGCCAGACGGTCACCGGCACGAACGCCTTGCCGGCGAAGAGCGCCCCCGTGTCGCACGCGCCGGTGAGATCGTCCGCGAGGATGGTGAGGCTCATCGAGGTCCGCCTACTATAGATGTATACTTCGCTTGATTTCAACGGCGTGGATTGAAGGAGATCAAGTGCGCGCGCGGCGGATGGTCGTGGTGATCGGCGTGGCGGCGCTGGGGACGATCGGCGCCGGCGCCGCCATCGTCGCCGGCACGCGATCGCCGCCCGGCGCCGCGACCGGCGAGGTCGCGCCTCCGGCCACCCGCTCGCCGGCAGCCACGGCCGCGGTCACGACGACGCCTACGCGGGCGGGACGCGTCCTGAGCGTCAGCGACGCGATGAAGGAGCTCGAACTCATTCGCCCGACGCGGCTCAAGCTCGCCGACGATTTCACGGTGTCGACGCCGGAGGGGAAGAGCTTCCGCCTGAGCGCGCAGCGCGGCAAGCTGGTCCTCGTCAACTTCTGGGCCACCTGGTGCCCCCCCTGCCGCGAGGAGATGCCAGCGATGGAGCGGCTCTACCGGCAGCACAGGGACCGGGGGTTCGTGATGGTCGCGGTCTCCCTGGACGCCGACCCGGCAGTGGTCAGACCCTTCGTCGCGGAGCGGGGGTTCACGTTCTCGGTGGGCCTCGACCCGAAGATGCAGGTCGCCAACGCCTACGGCGTGCGGGCGCTCCCGTCGAGCTTCGTCATCGACCGGAGCGGCAACCTGGCCGCGCTGGCGATCGGTCCCCGGACGTGGGACAACGAGGCGTCGCACTCGCTGGTTGAGGGGATGACGAGGTAGCGGTGGGCCAGTCGGTCGGCGTGGCCGTCGCGTTCAGCGCCGGACTCTTCTCGTTTCTCTCGCCCTGCGTGCTCCCGCTCTTTCCCTCGTACCTCTCCTTCATCACGGGCATGTCGGTCAACGACCTCACGGCCGAGCTGTCGACGGCGGCGCGCCGGCGCATCTTCCTCCACGCGATCGCGTTCATCCTGGGATTCTCGATCGTGTTCGTGGCGCTCGGCGCCTCGTTCAGCGCCGCCGGCCAGTTCCTGCTCGACTACCGCGACTGGATCCGGCGGGCGGGCGGAGTGCTCATCGTCGTGTTCGGGCTCTACATTGCCGGGGTGCTCCGGATCGGCCTCCTCGGGCGGACGCGACAGCTCCAGCTCCGCGAGAAGCCGGCCGGATACCTGGGCTCGCTCGCGGTCGGCATCACGTTCGCGATCGGGTGGACGCCCTGCGTCGGGCCGATCCTCGGCGCGATCCTCTCCCTCGCGGGCACCGCGGAGACGGTGCAGCGCGGCGTGGGGCTGCTCATCGCCTACTCGGCGGGCCTCGGCCTCCCGTTCCTCGCCAGCGCCGTGGCGCTCGGGTCCTTCCTGAGGCTCTTCAAGCGGTACCGTCCGTTCATCCCGATCGTCGAGCGCGCGGCCGGCGGCCTCCTGATCGTGGTGGGGGTGCTCGTCTACACGAACTACTACGTGATCCTGAACGCCTGGGCGATCTCCCTGACGCCCGAGTGGCTCCTCCGGCGCCTGTAGTGACGCGCGCTCCGGCCCGCGCCCGCGGATAGCCGCGTGCGCGTCCACGTGCAGGTCCCCGCCACCTCGGCGAACCTCGGTCCGGGCTTCGACGCGCTCGGCGTGGCGCTCGGCCTCCACAACGAGGTCCGCGTCAGCGAGGCCACACGGGTCACCGTGAGCGTCGAAGGCGAGGGCGCGGGGCTGCTCCCGACCGGGGAGGACAACGTCGTCGCGCGCGGCGTGCGCCTCGCCTGTGAGGCCGCGGGTCGGCGGCTCGCCGGCTGCGCGATCCAGTGCGTGAACCGCATCCCGCTGTCGCGTGGCCTCGGCTCGAGCGCCGCCGCGTGGGTGGGCGGGCTCGTCGCCGGCAACGCCCTCCTGGGCGCGCCACTCTCGCGGGAGGCGCTCCTCACGCTGGCCGCCCGCGCCGAGGGACACCCCGACAACGTCGCCGCCGCGCTCTTCGGCGGGCTGACCGTCGCGTGCGGCGGAGCGGACGGGGTCGTGGCCGTCCCGCTCCCCGTGCCCGCCGCGCTCGGCTGGGTGGCGCTCGTTCCCGAGGTGATGGCCTCGACCGCCGAGGCGCGGGCCCTCCTGCCCGCCTCGGTGCCGCACCTGGACGCCGTCTTCAATGTCCAGCGGGTCGCGCTCCTCCTCGCGAGTCTTCAGGCCGGGCGGACCGAGCCCCTGCGCGAGGCGCTGCTCGACCGGCTCCATCAGCCGTACCGGCTTCGGCTCTTCCCGTGGATGTCGGACGTGGCGGCCGCCGCGCGCGCGGCCGGCGCGCTCGGCTGCGTGCTGAGCGGCGCCGGACCGTCGCTCCTGGCGATCGTCGCGGGTGACGCGCCGGCGGTCGCGGAGGCGATGGAGGCGGCGCTCCGTCGCGTCGGCGTCCCCGGCGTGGCGAGGGTCCTTCGCGTCGATCCCGTTGGCGCGCAGAGCCGCGTGGACGAGCCCTGACGACCCTTCTCGTCGTCTCGGTCACCCTCGCCGTCGCGTACGGCCTCTTCTTCTCCTTCTCGATCTTCTTCATCCCGCTGGTGGAAGAGTTCCGCTGGTCGCGCGCGCTGACGGCGGGGGCCTTCTCGGTCTCGACGATGGTTCAGGGACTGACGGCGCCGGTGGCCGGCGTCCTCGTCGACCGCGTGGGCCCACGGCGCGTGATCCTGGGGGGCGTGGTCTTCCTCGGCGCGGCCTCGATCCTGGCGAGCACGATCGCGGCGCCGTGGCAGCTCTACCTCTACACCGGTGTCGTCGGTGCCCTGGGGGTCGTGGGCCTCGGCTGGGTGCCGATGGGTGTGCTGCTGGCGCGGACCTTCTCGGAGCGCCGCGGGCGGGTCGTGGGCGTGGCCTTCTCGGGAATGGGGATCGGCGTGTTCGTGATGGGGCCGCTGGCCCAGTGGCTCATCGCCGCCTTCGGCTGGCGCGCGGCGAGCGCCCTCCTCGGCGCGGGCGCCCTCGTCGTCCTGCTTCCGCTCGTCTGGTTCGGCACCCGTGAGACCCCGGCCGGGCGACGTGGGATGCGCGCCCGAATGGAGTCGGGAGGGGGAGGCTCCAGAGCGAGTGTGGACTCGCGTGATGTGGGCGGGGACCGGGAGCTCTCCGAGCGACGTGGGGTGTGCGCCCGAATGGGGTCGGGAGGGGGAGGCTCCAGAGCGAGTGTCGTTTCGAGCGGAGGGAGCCTTCCCCTCCCGGCACCGTCCGACCCGGATCCGACGCTCTCGGAGGCGCTCGGGACGCGCGCCTTCTGGGCCCTCTTCTGCGCGTACTTCCTCACGCCGCTCGCCGTCTTCCCCGTCTTCACCCACCAGGTGGCGTTCGCGATCGACCTCGGCTTTCCGCGCCTCGGCGTGGCCACGATCTTCGGCCTCGTGGGCCTGGCGTCGAGCGTGGGACGCGCGGGGTTCGGCGTCGCCGCCGACCGCTTCGGCGGCCCCCTGTCCGCGACGCTCTCGTTCGGCTGCACGGCCGGGGGCGCCCTGGCCCTCCTCGCGGTCGAGGCGTGGCCGCGCACGGCGTGGCTCGTCGTGTTTGCGCTCCTCTTCGGGCTCGGCTTCGGTGCGCGCGGGCCCATCATCACGGCGATGGCGACCGATCTCTTCGGCGGCCGCCGCTTCGGGGTGATCTACGGCGTGCTCAACCTCGCCAACGGGATCGGCGCGGCCATCGGCCCCTGGTTCGGCGGCTTCGTCCACGACGTGTCCGGCTCCTACCGGCTCGCGTTCCTCTCGTCCGTGCTCTTCAGCGGGCTCGCCGCGGGCTGCTTCTGGCTCGCCCGCCGGCGTGCGCCTTGACTCGCGCGAAACCGCGGTGCTTAAGTGGATGGGGATGAAGCGCCGCGCGCCGTCCGGGAGAGCGTCCGGCTCCGGAGTGCTCGCCTATCAGGATCTCGCCCGCGCGGTGCGGGCGGGATGGATCCGGGCCACCGAGCCGATCCACGAGTCCCAGTACCAGCCCGCGAGCCTGGACCTCCGGCTGGGGCGGGTCGCGTACCAGCTCCGCGGGAGCTTCCTGCCGTTCCGCGAGACGGTCGAGACGCGCCTGGTGCCACACGATCCGACGGACCTCGACCTCGTGATCGATCGGCTGTCTCTCGAGGACGGGGCCACCCTCCAGCGAGGCTCGGTGTACCTGGTAGAGCTGCTCGAGTCGCTCGCGCTGCCCGGCCACGTGCGCGGCCGCTCGAACCCCAAGAGTACGACGGGCCGGCTCGACATCTTCACGCGGGTGATCACGGACGGGACGCCGCGTTTCGACGAGATCCGCGCGGGCTACGCGGGACCGCTCTACCTCGAGGTCTCGCCCCAGTCGTTTCCCGTCCGCGTTCAGGCGGGGATCTCGCTGAACCAGCTCCGGCTCCTGTCCGGCCCCACCTCGATCTCGGACGCCGGGCTCGAGCGACTCTATCGCCGTGCGCCGCTGCTCTACGACGACGAGGACGCGCCGATCCCGTTGAGCCGTGTCGTGTTCAATGGCGGGCTCTGCATGGGGATCGACCTGTCGGGCCGGCAGACCGGCGGGATCATCGGCTACCGCGCACACCCGAACCCGCCCGCGGTCGACCTGAGCCGGGTCGGCCATTACGACCCCGCCGACTTCTGGGAGCCCATCAAGCGGCCGAGCCGCGACTCGTACATCCTGGAGGCGAACCGTTTCTACATCCTCGCCTCGAAGGAGCGCATCCGGGTGCCCCCCGACTTCGCCGCCGAGATGGTGGTCTACGACGCGGGCGCCGGCGAGATCCGGACCCACTACGCGGGCTTCTTCGACCCGGGGTTCGGCTACGGGGACGGGAGCGTCCTGGGCACCAAGGTAGTTATGGAGGTGCGGGCCCGGGAGGTGCCCTTCATGGTGTACGACGGCCAGACGTCGTTCAAGGTGTGGTTCGAGCGGCTGCTCCACCGGCCCGAGCGCGTATACGGCGTGGGCCTCGGGTCCTCGTACCAGCACCAGACGCTGACCCTCTCGAAGCAGTTCCGTCGCGCGTGACGGACGAATGAAAGCGCTTGCGGGGTCGACCCCTTCAGTTAGAATTGGGGTGCGCGGGTCCCTGTGAGCGGCCACGACTGGGTGGCGACCGTAAGGCCCCATGGAGGGCAAGATGGCAGAGCAGAAACGGAAAGAGACGCGGCCGACCAAGCCCAACGAAGGCGGCGACGGTCCTGGGGCGAATCCGGAGGTCGCCAAGAAGGGCAAGAAGATCAAGGAGGACATCGACAAGCTCCTCGACGAGATCGACGACATCCTGGAGGAGAACGCCGAGGAGTTCGTGAAGAGCTACGTCCAGCGCGGAGGCGAGTAGCCGATGCCGATCTACGAGTATCGCTGTCGGGCATGCGGGCGGGAGTTCGAGACGTACGTCGCCACGGCGGCGACGGCCGTCGCCTGCCCCCACTGCGATGGCGTCGAGGTGACGCGCACGCTGTCGGTCTTCGGTCTCAAGACCGACGGCGCGTTCCTGCCGTCCGCGGCGGCGGGGAGCGGTGGATGCTGCGGCGGCGGGTGCGCCTGTCACTGACGCCCTCCCACCCCGGATGATCCCGCGACGACTGCGCGAAGGGCCCGCACGGGCCCTTCGCGGCGTTCATCCCTCGGCCGCGCCGCGCGGGCGGGCGTCGTGATCGACCTTCGCCGGCTCGAGATCTTCGCAAAGGTCGCCGAACTGGGCAGCTTCTCCCGCGCCGCCGAGAGCCTCTTCCTCACGCAGCCGACCGTCTCGGAGCACGTCCGCGCCCTGGAGGACGAGCTGGGCGTCCAGCTCCTGGACCGTCTGGGGCGCGGCGCCACACCGACGCGGGCGGGCCAGCTCCTCCTCGGCTACGCGCGTCGGATCCTCGCGCTGAACCGGGAGGCCCGCCAGGCGATCGATCAGTTCCAGGGGCGGATGAGCGGCGAGCTGGTCGTCGGCGGCAGCACGATCCCGGGCGAGTACGTGCTGCCGGCCCTGGTCGGGCAGTTCAAGGGGAAGTATCCCGACATCTCGATCTGCCTCCTGATCGGCTCGAGCCGCCAGGTCAACGAGTGGGTCGAGGAGGGGAGGGTCGAGGTGGGCGTCGTCGGGGCCCAGGCGGCCCACCGCGTCCTCGAGTCTCGGCAGCTCATGCTCGACGAGCTGGTGGTGGTCGTGCCCGCCGACCATTCGTGGGTGGGACGCGAGTCCGTGACGGTCGCGGACATCAGGGAAGAGCCGCTGATCGTGCGCGAGCGCGGGTCGGGGTCGCGCGAGGCGCTGGAGCGGGCGCTGGGCGGGGTGGGGCTCGACCTCTCGGCGTTCCGCGTCGTGGGCGAGATGGGCTCGACGCAGGCGATCAAGCAGGCCGTGCGCGCCGGCGTCGGCGTCTCTCTCGTCTCGAAGCGCGCGGTGGAGGACGAGTGCCGGGCGAACCTGGTCTCCTGCCTCAAGGTGAAGGACCTCCTGCTCAAGCGCGCCTTCTACCTCGTGACGCACCGCGACCGGAGCCGCTCGCCCCTGGCGCTCGCGTTCCTCCAGTTCGTTGAATCGCAGTTTCCGGAGCGCGCATCCTAAGGGCGGATCATGGCGGACGGCGAAATCCGGCTGACCTCCTACGCCTCCTGCGCGGGCTGAGCCTCGAAGATGGCTCCTGGAGATCTCCAGGAGGTGCTCGCGGTGCTCAAGGCGGCAGACGGGTCCGCCCATCCAGACCTGCTCGTGGGGCTGGGTCGGGCGGATGACGCGGCCGTCTACCGCATCACCGGCGACGTCGCGATCGTGCAGACGGTCGACTTCTTCCCGCCGGTCGTCGACGACCCGTACACGTGGGGCGCCGTCGCGGCCGCGAACGCCATGTCGGACGTCTACGCGATGGGCGGCGAGGTCCTGTTCGCGCTCGCGGTGGCGGGCTTCCCGCGCGACATGCCGAAGTCGATCATCGCCGAGGTCTTCCGCGGCGGCGCCGAGAAGGTCGCCGAGGCGGGCGGCGTGATCGCCGGAGGCCACACCGTCGTCGATCCCGAGCCGAAGTACGGCCTGTGCGTCACCGGTCGCGTGTCGCCCGATCAGATCTCCGTCAAGGGGGGGCTCTCCCCGGGCGAGCGCCTGTTCCTGTCGAAGCCGCTCGGCACGGGCGTCGTGACCACGGCGGCGAAGGAGGGCGCGGCGCCGCCGGAGGTGGTCGACGCCGCGGTCCGGAGCATGCTGCGCCTGAACCGGGTGGCGGCGCGGGTCACGCGTGAGCTCCGCGTGAGGGGCGCCACGGACATCACGGGCTTCGGCCTCCTCGGTCACGCCGCGGAGATGATCGAGGCATCCCAGGCGGGCGTCGCGATCGAGGCGTCGAGGCTCCCTCTCCTGCCGGGCGCCCTCGATCTAGCCGAGAAGGGACACTGGAGCGGCGGCATGAAGCGGAACCGCCGCCACGTCGAGGCCAGCTTCGGCTCACGGCTCCAGATCGCCCCCGGGGTCCCGAGCGCGCTGGCCTCGCTTCTCACCGAGGCGGAGACCTCGGGTGGTCTCTTCTTCTCGGTCGCCCGCGAGCGCGCGGGCGAGGTCCGCGAGGCGTTTCGGCGACACGGCGAGGAGTGCTGGGAGATCGGCGAGATCCTTCCCGAGCCCGTGATCCGCGTCACGCCCTGACGCCTTCATCGGCATCGCCCGCCTGAAGCCTGGCGGTCCTATCGGCTCTTCCGATTTGCGTTCCATCTGAATCCCCATACCCTCGGGCATTGTCTCAAGAGCGATGCGGACCATTCCCGGGAGGCCCGACTCCATGCGATCACGTCTGGCACTGCTCCTTCTCGCGATGGTGCTCCTCTGGCCAGCGGCATCGCCCGCCGACATGCCCCGGGTTCTCCGGGTCTCGGCGATCCCCGACGAGAATCCGAACGAGCTCCTCCGGATCTACACGCCGTTCGCCGACTATCTGGCAAAGGAGCTCGGGATGAAGGTGCAGTTCGTGCCGGTGGTCGACTACGCCGCCACGGTGGAGGGGCTCGCGGCGAGGAAGCTCGACCTCGTGTGGTACGGCGGCTTCACTTCGGTCCAGGCGGTGCGCCGGACGAACGGCACCGCCCGGCGGCTGGTGCTCCGCCAGGAGGACGCCGACTTCAAGTCCGTGTTCATCGGGAGGCCCGGCTCCGGGATCAACCGACTTCAAGACCTCAAGGGCAGGACGTTCGCCTTCGGCTCGGTGGGGTCGACCTCCGGCCACCTGATGCCGCGCCACTTCCTCCTCCAGGCAAAGATCAATCCCGAGAGCGACATGAAGCAGGTGGCCTACTCCGGGGCGCACGACGCCACTGCGCTCTGGGTGGAGTCGGGCAAGGTGGACGCCGGCGCGCTGAACTTCCTCGTGTGGGACAAGCTGATCCAGCAGAAGAAGGTCGATCTCTCGAGGGTCAACGTCTTCTACACGACGCCAACCTACGTCGACTACGTGTGGACTGTGCGCGGGGACCTCGACACGGGCATCCAGGACAAGATCATCGCCGCGTTCCTCAAGCTCGATAACGCGAACCCCGAGCACCGGAAGCTGCTCGAGCTCCACCGGACGAAGAAGTACATCAGGGCGAACGACGTCGACTGGAAGGGGACGGAGGAGGCGGCGATCGCGGCGGGGCTGCTCAAGTAGCTCTCGCCCTCCGGCCCCGCGAACCGTGTACGAGCTCAGCGAGGTCAGAAAGGTCTTCCGCGACGGCTCCGTCGCGCTCGACGGCGTCTCGCTGAGCGTCGGGCGCGGCGAGCACGTCGCCTTCATCGGTCCGAGCGGCGCCGGGAAGACCACTCTGTTCCGCATCCTCAACCTCACCCTCCTCCCGACGGCGGGAGCGGTGCGCCTCGACGGCGCTGACGTCGCGACGCTGTCCGGCGCCGCCCTGCGCCGGGCGCGGGCTCGGATCGGGACGATCTACCAGCAGCACAATCTGGTCGGCCGACTCCGGGTCGTCCACAACGTGCTCGCCGGCAACCTGGGCCGGTGGTCGACGATGACGGCCCTCGGCTCCTTGCTCCGTCCGCGCGGCGTCGCCGGGGCGGAGCGCGCGCTCGAGCAGGTCGGTATCCCGGAGAAGCTCTCGGCCCGGACCGACGAGCTGTCCGGCGGCCAGCAGCAGCGGGTCGCGATCGCGCGGGTCCTCATCCAAGACCCGGACATCATCCTGGCCGACGAGCCCGTGTCCTCGGTCGATCCCTCCCTCGCGCTCAGCATCGTGACGCTGCTCCGTGACCTCTCGAGCGAATCGCGGAAGACCCTCCTCATGAACCTTCACAGTGTCCAGCTCGCCCTCGATCACTTCCCGCGGATCGTGGGCGTCCGCGATGGCCGCGTTCACTTCGATCTCTCCCCGGACAAGGTCACCGCCGAGCTCCTGGGGCATCTTTACGCCGGGCATCGCGACGAGGAGCTCCAGGTGGAGCAGTTCAGGGATGGCAAGAATCCCTTCGGGATCGCCTGCCGACCCCTTCCCGGCTTCCGCGCGTAAGTCGGCGTTCCCGTACCTCTTCGCGGCGATCTTCGCGGCGAGCTTCGTCGTCTCGCTCCGCCTCGCCGAGGTGGATCCGAGGGTCTTGCTGGACGGCGCCGCCTTCCGGAACGTGGGCCGCTTCGTGGGCGGCATGTTCCCGCCCGAGGTCTCGCCCGAGTTCCTCGGGCTCATGGTCCGCCCCGCGGTCGAGACGATCCAGATCTCGGTCATGGGGACGCTCATCGCGGTGCTCATCGGATTCCCGCTGGGGCTGCTCGCCACCTCGTCGCTGACGTGGCGGGGGATCCTCCACGAGCGGTCGCGCGGGACGGCGCACTGGGCGTTCGGCGTGCTCTCGTACGCCCTGTCGCGCTCGGTGCTGTCGGTCTTCCGCTCGATCCCCGAGTACGTCTGGGCGTTCATGTTCGTCCGCGCGGTCGGGTTGGGCCCGTTTCCCGGCGTCCTTGCCATCGGCGTCGCGTACGGCGGCATGCTGGGCAAGGTCTACTCCGAGATCCTGGACGGGGTGAACCCGCGCCCCCTGGAGGCGCTCCGCGCCGGCGGCGCCGGGAAGCTGGGGATCGTGCTCTACGGGCTCGTGCCCGAGGCCCTTCCCAGCGTCGTCTCCTACACGCTCTACCGCTGGGAGTGTGCGATCCGCGCCTCGGCCATCCTGGGCTTCGTCGGGGCGGGCGGGCTCGGCCAGCAGATCGAGCTCAGCATGCGGATGTTCCAGTTCAACGAAGTGCTCACCCTGCTCGCGATCCTGTGCCTCCTGGTGGCCGGCGTGGACTTCGTGAGCGGGCGCATCCGCGCGCGGGTGGTCCGGTGACGGGCACCGCCTCGCTCCCCGGGCGGCGCTGGCCGTGGTCGTGGGCGGGCGCCGCGTTCCTCGGGCTCGTGGTCTGGTCGTACGCCGGCACCGGGATCGATCTGCCCACGCTGCTCAGCGGGGAGGGGATCGGGCAGATGGCGAGCTACGCCTGGAAGCTCGTGCCCCCCGATTTCTCGCCGAAGACGGTTCGCGAGGCCGCGGTGGGGGCGGCCGAGACGCTCGCCATCTCCTTCCTCGGCTCGATCCTGTCGGTCTGCCTCGCGCTGCCGCTCTCGGTCATGGCGACGCGGACGCTGCTCTACCGGGGCATCCTCTACGAGGGGCAGCGCCTCCACCCGGCCGTCAAGGCGCTCCGGATCGGCGTGTACGCCCTGGGCAAGGCGCTCCTGAACCTGCTCCGGACGGTGCCGGAGATCGTCTGGGCGCTCGTCTTCGTGTTCGTGGTCGGGCTGGGACCGTTCCCCGGCGTCCTCGCCCTCGGGTTCCACACCGGGGGCGTGCTCGGCAAGCTCTTCGGCGAGGTCCTCGAGGACGTCGACCCCCGGCCCCTGGAGGCGCTCCAGTCAACGGGCGCGAGCCGGCTCCGGATCCTCCTCTACGGAGTCCTGCCCCAGGCCGCCCCCCAGTTCGTCTCCTACGCGCTCTACCGGTGGGAGGTGAACATCCGCGCGGCCGCGATCCTGGGCTTCGTCGGGGCGGGCGGGCTCGGCCAGCGCATCCACGTCGCGATCAGCCTGTTCCACGAGCACCAGCTCTTGACGTTCCTCCTGGCGATCTACGCGATCGTGACGCTCGTCGACGCGCTGAGCGCGTACCTCCGATCGCGGTTACTCTGAGCGGCGCTGGGCGCGGAGGACGGTGAGGAGGCGCTGCCGGAGCTCCGAGGGGATCTCCACCTCGCGGAGCTTCCGGGCCGCGTCGATGGTGCCGCGGTAGGTGTTGACGAAAGCCACGCAGGGCGCGCAGCTCTCGATGTGCCACTCGATCAGCTCGCTCGTAGGCTGGGGGAGGCTCCCGTCGAGATAGTCAGCGAGCAACTCGGCGATCTGCCGACACTCGATCTCGTCGTGGCCGGACATCGCCTCCATTATAGGGGTAGATGCAAGGGCGGGCGCCCGGGATTCTCCGGGCCCGGCTGGACTGCGCCCCGCGATGCCCGTATGCTCTGGACCGATGCGGCCGCGCGTCGCCCTGCTCGCCCCCTTCGCCTTTCCATCGGTTCGCGGGAACGCCGTCACCGTCGCGCGGATCGCGCGCGGCCTCCGGGAGCGGGGCGTCGACCTGCGCGTCTGGGATCTCTCGCTGACGCCCGAGGGCGCGATCGAGGCCGAGGTCGACGCATACCGTCCCGCCCTCGTCCACGCGTTCCACGCCTTCCGGGTCGGCCCGCTCGCGCTGCGCCTGGCGCGCCTGGCCGAGATCCCCCTCGTGGTGACCATCACGGGCACGGACGCGAACCACGACCTCTTCGACCCCGAACGTGCCTCGACCGTGCGGCGGGTACTGGAGGGCGCGGCGCGGATCACGGTGTTCCACGCCTCGATGGCCGAGCGGATCGGCGCGGCGCTCCCGGACCTCCGCGGGCGCCTCACGACGGTCGCCCAGGCCGCACGGCTCGAGGTCGGCGAGTCCTTCGACCTCCAGGCGCGGTGGCCGCTCCCGGCCGAGCGCGTCCTGTTCGTGTTCCCCGCCGGCATCAGGATGGTGAAGAACCCCATGCTGCCCCTCCGGCCGCTCGAGCGGCTCGTGACGCGGCATCCGGAGGTCCGCCTCCTCTACGCGGGGCCGGTGCTGGACCGGGACGAGGGCGAGGCGCTCCTCCGGGCCCTCGAGGGGCGGCCCTGGGCGCGCCACGTGGGCGCGGTGCCCCACGCGCAGATGGCGTCGCTCCTCTCGCTCTCTGACGTCGTGCTCAACTGCTCCATCTCGGAGGGGGGCATGGCCAACTCCGTCCTCGAGTCGCTCTCGATGGGGCGCGCCGTGCTCGCGTCCGACATCGAGGGCAACCGCTCGCTCGTCGAGCACGAGGTGACCGGGCTTCGCTTCCGCGACGAGGCCGAGCTCGAGGCGTGCGCCGAGCGACTCGCCCGGAGCGCCGAGCTGCGGGCGCGCCTGGGAGGGGCGGGGCGCGAGCTGGTGGAGCGCCTGTACCCTCCGGCCGGGGAGATCGACGGCTATCTCGGCGTGTACCGGGGACTCGCCGCGGTCCCGTGCGCGTGAGCGGAAGGCTCGCGGCGTTCCTCGCCCCCCGCAGCATCGCGATCGTCGGGTGCCCCGGGGACCTGACGCGCCCAGGCGCGCGTCCGCTCGTCTACCTCCAGAAGCACGCGTATCCAGGTCGGATCTATCCCGTGAATCCCCGGCGCGCGGAGATCGGCGGCCTGCGGGCGTATCCGACGCTCGCGTCCCTGCCGGAGACGCCCGACCTCGCGTGGGTCGGCGTTCCGGGCTCCGAGGTGGCTCCCGTGCTCGAGGAGGCGGGGCGCCTCAAGATCCCGCACGCGGTCGTCCTCACCGCGGGCTTCGGGGAGACGGACGACGACGGGCGCGAGCGACAGGGGGCGCTGCGGGAGCTGGCGGCGAGGGCTGGCGTCACGGTGCTCGGCCCCAACATGCTCGGGTTCATCAACTGCTGGGACCGCGTTCCGCTGACCTACTCGCCGGCCGGCGGCCTCGACCGGCTGATCCCGGGCGCCCTCGGGATCGCGTCGCAGAGCGGCGCGCTCGGCGGGATCGTCGTGAACCGGGCGTTCGACCGGATGATCGGCGTGAGCGCGATGGTGTCGACCGGGAACGAGATGGACATCACGGTCTCGGAGTGCCTCGAGTACTTCGCGGAGGATCCCCGGACCCGCGCGGTCGCGCTCGTCGCGGAGGGCATCCGTGACGGGGCGCGGTTCAAGGCGGCGGCCGCCCGCCTCACCGAGGTCGGCAAACCGCTCGTCGCGCTGAAGCTCGGCCAGTCCGATCCCGGGCGACGGAACGCGCTGACGCACACCGGCGCGCTCGCCGGGTCCCACGCGGCGTGGCGGGCGGTGGCGCGGCAGGCCGGGATCGTCGAGGTCGAGACCTTCGAGGACCTCGTCGAAGTGGCCGGCTTCCTCTCCCGTGAGCGGCGATCGCCCGGCCAGAGAGTCGCGGTGGTGACGACCTCGGGGGGCGCCTCGATCATGACGGCCGACCAGCTCGCGGCGCGCGGGTTCAGCCTGCCGCGTCTCCACCCGGAGACGGTCGACGCGCTGGGGCGCCTGCTGCCCGCATACGCGCTGACGCGCGACAACCCGGTCGACGTCACGGCGGGCCTGAGCGAGGATCTGTTTCACCGCGTCCTGGTCACGCTGGTCGAGGACCCGCGCGTCGAAGCGGTCGTCACCACCGTGACGGGCGCCCGTGGCGTCGAGCGGGCGGAGAACGTGTCGCGGGTGGCGCTCGACGCGGCGAAGCCGGTCGTCCCGTGCTGGCTCGGCGGGAGCCTCACGGAGGACGGGCTCAGGGCCCTCGACGCGCGGGGCGTCCCCTGCTTCCGGAATCCGCGGACCCTCGCCCTGGCGCTCGCGGCGGCGCGCGATTTTCCGGAGATCCGCGCCGGGTGGCGCGCCCGGCGGCCGATCGCCCCGCGGCGCCGGGCGGCGCGCGGGATCCCCGAGGGGCCGCTGCCCTATGGCGCGCTCAGCGCGCTCGCGCGCCGGGCCGGAGTTCCGCTCGCACCGGAGGCCCTGGTCACGACGCCCGAGGCCGCGGCGCGCGCCGCGCGCGGGCTCGGGCTTCCCGTCGCACTGAAGATCGTGGCGCCGGGTCTCCCGCACAAGACGGAGGCGGGTGCCGTCGTACTTGGCCTCCGCACGCTCGCCGAGGTGCACCGGGCGGGCGTCCGCCTCCTCCGGCGGACGCGCGGCGCGCGGCGCGAGGGGCTCCTCGTGCAGCCGATGGCCAGGGGCGTCGAGGTCCTCGTCGGGGTCACGCGGGACCCGACCTTCGGCCTGCTGCTCGTGGTCGGCGCGGGCGGGATCCAGGCCGAGATCCTCGCGGACACCGCCTGCCGTCCGCTCCCGGTGACCCGGCGGGAGATCCGCGCCATGCTGGACGAGACCCGGTTGGCGCGCGTGCTGCGTGGCGTCCGGGGCGGGCCGCCCGCGGACGTGTCGGCGCTCGTCTCCGCGATCGCCGGGGTCGCGCGCCTGGCGCTGCTCCTCGGTGACCGCCTCGCGTCCCTGGACGTGAACCCGATCGTCGTCGGCGCCCGCGGTGCGGGCGCGCTGGCCGTCGACCTCCTGGCCGTGTTCGAGCCTGTGAGGGTCGTGCGAAGCCGAGGGCGCGCGGCGCTGCCGCAGGCACGCCCGCCCGAGGCGAGCCAGTGAGGATCGCCCGCGGGTTGACGGGCCGCGGCGGGGCTGCTATCTGATGAGGCACGGCCCGCGGCCCGGAAACCCCACCACCAGGAACCCGCGGCGCCGCGCCGCGCATCTCACCGGCGTGATCACCGCGCCGGAGAACGACAGAGAACAGAGTAGAATGCACTCAGTGGAACGAGAGCGCCGTGACCTCCGGCGGAGCGAGAGGAGACCTCGATGACTCAGGACTCCCGGGTCCAGGCATTCGTCACCGCCTTCGACGCCCTGCGCACGGAGGTCGAGAAGGTGATCGTCGGTCACCGGGAGATCATCGACCACGTCCTCATCGGGATGCTGGCCGGCGGCCACGTGCTGCTCGAGGGCGTCCCCGGTCTCGGCAAGACGCTCCTGATCAAGACGCTGTCCGAGGGCCTGGAACTGACCTTCTCGCGGATCCAGTTCACGCCAGACCTCATGCCGGCCGACATCGTCGGGACGAACATCATCGTGGAGGACTCGGACGGCCGGAAGCACTTCCAGTTCCAGCAGGGGCCGATCTTCGCCCACATCCTGCTGGCAGACGAGATCAACCGGGCGACTCCGAAAACGCAGTCGGCGCTCCTCGAGGGCATGCAGGAGGGGTCCGTCACGGTCGGCGGGGCCTCGCGTCCGCTCCCGGCGCCCTTCTTCGTCCTGGCGACCCAGAACCCGATCGAGATGGAGGGGACCTATCCGCTCCCCGAAGCCCAGCTCGATCGGTTCCTCTTCAAGCTGCGGGTCCGCTACCCGGCGCTCGAGGAGCTGAACGCGATCATCGATCGCACGACGCAGTCGCGACAGGTGTCGGTCAACCGCGTCATGAACGGCCCGGGCGTCCTCGCGTACCGGGAGCTGATCCGCGAGGTGCCGATCGCCTCGCACGTGCGCGAGTTCGCCTCGACGGTCATCATGGCGACGCACCCGCAGTGGGAGCACGCCCCCGAGACGACGCGTCGCTACGTCCGCTACGGGGCGAGCCCGCGGGGCGCTCAGGCGCTCGTGCTGGGCGCCAAGGTTCGCGCGCTCGCCGAGGGTCGGTACAACGTGAGCCTGGAGGACCTCCGGGCGCTCACAGCGCCCGCCCTCCGCCACCGGATCATCTTGAACTTCGAGGGTGAGGCCGAGGGCATCGACGTCGACAACCTGATCTCGCAGATCGTGGAGAGCGCCGCCGGACTCACGGCTCAGGGCAAAGAACTCTTTCTCCGCGGCTGAACGGGGGAGGACCGATGGCCCATCCCGAGACACTCGACCGCCTCGTCCAGCAGGTCTCGGCGCAGATCCGGTGGCGCCGTGCGGAGCACTACGGTCTCCGGGGCGCGTTCTACTCCACCCTCGCCGGCGTCCTCCCGCTCTTCGTCAAGGCGAGCCTCGCGGCGTGGGCGTTACCCCTCGCGATCGGGTTGGCGGCCGCGGGCACGCTGGGCGGCGCCCTGTACGGGTTCTTCAAACCCGTCGCGGGCGCGGACGCCGCTCGCCTGGCCGACCAGGCCTTCGGGCTCGAGGAACGGGTGTCGACAGCGCTCGAGTGGGCGGAGCGGCCGGACCGGTCGCCGCTCGTCGACGCGCTGCTCGCAGACGCGGTCGAGCGCACCCGGGCGCTCGAGCTGCGCCAGATCGTTCGTCGTGTCCTCCCCCGGGAGGCCCGGCTTCTCCCGGTGCCGGTCGTGGCGGGTCTGATCCTGGCCCTGGCGCCGCCGATCCCGGTGCCGTCGGGGCTCCCGCATGTCTGGGAGGCTGGAGAGCAAGGGGAGACGAAGGAGCGATCCTCGGCGGCGCTCCTCGAGGAGCGGTCGCGTCCCTTCGCGAAGGACCCGCTCAAGCGGACGGCCCTCGAGGAGCGTGACCTGGTCCAGCGGTCCGCCTCGGGCGGCGCCGCCACGGCGGGCGACCTCTCGGCCATCTTCAAGGACACCGCCCTCACGAACCAGCGGCCGGACTTCAACAGCTTCCTCCGCAAGGGCGACGAGCGGCTCAAGCTGCTCGAGCAGGTGGACCGGCTGCCGGATCTCCAGTCCGACTTCACCGCGAGCCAGTACAAGATGGTGTTCCGCAAGTCCAAGGCCCTGGCGGGCGGACTCCGTCCCGACCAGATCTCCCCGCAGAAGCTCCGGGAGCTCCTCGACGAGATGGAGCGTCTCGGCCGCAAGGGCGGCACCTGGGGGTCCGACGTGTCCGAGGGCATGGAGGCGCTCGAGTACGGGCAGCAGGATCGGGCGCTCGAGGCGATGGAGAAGGCGCTCAACAAGATGCGCGCGCTCGAGGAGCGCCAGCGCGGCTCGCGGGCGCTGCGCGGCGGCCGCGAGAGCGAGCGCGGCACTCGCGGTCGCCCGGGGGAGGGCACGGGGCCCGAGGACATGGACTTCGGCGAGGGCGAAGGGCTCATGCCGGGGAAGGGCAAGAGCCTGGCGCCCAAGGGCGAGGCCAGCAGCCGCCTCCGGATCAGCCCGTACGACGCGGCCGTCGAGGGGGAGGCTCGCCGCGGACGGAAGGAAGGCTACGACACGAACATGACCGGACGCGGGGCCAGCATGGCCTCACGGCTCCAGTACCTCGGCGTCATCGGACAGTACCGCAAGATGATGGAGGACGCGATCGCGCGGGAACAGGTGCCGCGCGACTACCACGAGCAGATCAAAGAGTACTTCCAGGCGCTCGACGAGCGATAGTCCGTGGCGCCCACCGCCCGCCAGGCGTTCTTCACCTCGGAGTTCCTGGCCCAGCTCGAGCGGCTCTCCCTGGCGTCCCGCCGGACGTTCCGCGGCAGGGTGAAGGGGGAGCGCCGCAGTCCGCGTCGCGGGCACAGCGTGGAGTTCTGCGACTACCGCGCGTACGGCGTCGGGGACGACCTCCGGTACGTGGACTGGAACATTTACGGGCGCCTCGATCGCCTCCACGTCAAGCTGTTCGTCGACGAGGAGGACCTGTGCCTCCACCTCCTGCTGGACGCGTCCGCCTCGATGGCCTTCGGCCGGCCGGCCAAGCTCGACTACGCGGTGCGCCTCGTCGCGGCGCTCGGCTTCGTCGGCTTGGTGAACCTCGAGCGGGTCGGCGTCGGGGTGCTGCGGGAGCGGGTCGCCGAGGGGTGGCCGCCCACGCGGGGGCGCAACCAGTTCGGCGCCCTCGTGGACTTCCTCACCGACGTGCGCCCGGCCGGCCGGACGAGCCTCAGCGAGGGGCTCGCGAACTACGTGACGCGGGGCCGGGAGCCCGGGCTCGCGATTCTCGTCTCGGACCTCCTCGACCCGCTGGGCTACGAGGCCGGTCTTCGGGCCCTCCTCGAGCACCGGTTCGACATCCACATCGTCCACCTGCTCGATCCCGAGGAGATGAACCCGGGGATCGCGGGTGACCTCCGGCTCGTCGACAGCGAGACGGGCGAGGTGCGCGAGCTGACGGCCGACGGCGACGCGCTCCGCGCGTACCGGGAGCGGCTCCGGCAGTTCCTCGAGCGCGCCGAGGGCTTCTGCCGGTCGAAGGAGATCGGCTATCACCGCGTGACGACGGACACGCCCGTCGAGGAGTTCGTCCTGGCGCAGCTCAGGGGGTTGGTGCTGGCATGAGCTTCCTGTCCCCGCTCGCCCTGGCGATCTTCGCCCTGTCGCTGCCGCTCGTGCTGCTCTACTTCCTCAAGGTTCGGCGGCGGGAGCAGGTCGTCTCGAGTCTCATGCTGTGGGACCCGTCGCTCCGCGACCGGGAGGCCTCGGCCTTCTTCCAGCGCCTCCAGCGCGATCCGCTGCTCATCCTGCAGCTCTTGGCGCTCCTCGCGCTGAGCGTGGCGCTCGCCCGCCCCGCCGTCACCGTGATGGGGCACGGGGCGCAGAAGGTGGTGATCGTCCTCGACACCTCCGCCTCGATGAAGGCGCGGGACGTGACGCCCTCGCGCTTCGCGGCGGCCCGGGCCGAGGCGGCGGCGGTCGTCCAGCGCCTGGGCGAGGGCGCCGAGGTGATGGTCATCGAGGCGGGGGTCCAGCCGCGGGTCCTGGCGCCGCTCGGCCGCGACCAAGACCGCGCGATCGGGGCGATCCGCTCGGCGCAGGCGCACGATCTACCGAACCGGCTCCCCGAGGCCGTTCGGACGGCGCGCGCCCTGATCGCGGGCGATCCCCGCGCGGAGATCTACGTGTTCACCGACGGGGCGTGGCCACCCGCCTCCGCCCCCGAGACGGCGGATCCCCGCCTCCGCTGGGTGGGCGTCGGGCGCCGGAGCCACAACGTCGGCATCACCAACCTGGCGATCCGCCGGAACTACTACGGGGCGTTCGACTACCAGGCGTTCGTGTCGCTGGTGAACTACACCTCGGAGACCCAGACGTTCACCTTCTCGCTCGAGATCGACGACCGGGCCATCGCCGAGAAGTCGCTGACCGTCGATCCGAGCGTCCGCCGCGCGGTCATGCTGCCGTTCAGTCACAACGGCGGAGGCGTGGTCACGGCGCGGCTCAGGATCGACGACGACCTCGCGTCCGACAACGTCGCCTACGCGGTGCTGCCGCCGCCGCGCAAGATCGCCGTGCTCCTCGTGAGCCCAGGCAACCTCTTCCTCGAGAAGGTGCTGAGGACCGATCCCCAGGTGACCCTCGAGGTGCGGACCCAGGATCAGTACCAGGGGGGGATGAGCGATGCGGACGTCGTGGTGCTCGACTCGACGACGCCTCCGCGCGTGGGCCCGGGGCGGTTCATCTTCGTCAACACCGCGCCGCCGGACGTCCCGCTCGAGGTCCTCGGCCGGATCGAGCGGCAGACGATCATGGACTGGGTCCGCGCCCATCCCGTCATGCGCCATGTCGAGTTCGCGAAGGTGGCGATCGAGGACGCGATGCGGATCCGGCCGCTGGCCGCCGGCCGGCCGCTCGTCGAGGCGGTGGGCGGTCCGCTGATCTACGCGCTCGAGGAGCCCGACCGGAAGGCGGTGTTCGTCGGGTTCGACCTGTTCAAGACGGACTTTCCGCTCCGCGTGGCCTTCCCGCTGATCCTCTCGAACAGCCTCCGCTGGCTCCACCCGGCCGGGCTCGACCATGCAAGCCTCCAGCTCGCGGCCGGGCAGCCGATCCTCCTTCCCGTGGAGCACGGCATCAGCGCCGTGACCGTGACGACGCCCAGCGGGCGGAGCGTGAAGGCGCTGGTGACCCGGGGCGTGGTCAGCTTCACCGAGACGGGCGAGGTCGGCGTCTACACGCTCGCCACCGGGAAGGGCCAGATGCGCGTTGCGGTGAATCTGATGTCGGCCGAGGAGTCGGACCTGGCGCCGCGACCCCTGCCAGCGTCGGCGGCCGGGGGCCCGGCGGGGAGCGCGCCCGTGCCGATCCAGCGCGAGCTCTGGCCGGTCTTTGTGGTGCTCGCGGCCCTGCTGCTCGCCCTCGAGGGGCTCCTCTACTGGCGGCGACAGTGCGCGGAGCGGCTCGTCCTCCCCGTGAGCCGGGGGGACCGGTGGGCCCTGGCCCTCCGCGGCGCGCTCGTGGTCGTGCTCTGTCTCGGGCTCCTGCGCCCGACGCTGCCGCGCTGGGTCGACCGCCTGAACGTCGTATTCCTCCTCGACCTGTCCGACAGCGTGAGCCTCGCCGCGCGGGAGCGCGCATACCGCTTCGCGGCGGAGGCCGTCAAGCACATGCGGACGGGCGACCGGCACGGGCTGATCGTCTTCGGCGAGGAGCCGGTAGTCGATCAGCCGCTGTCGGGCAGGACGACGCTCGACCGGCCCCGGGTGCAGGTGCCCTCCCGCGGGACGAACCTGTTCCAGGCGATCCAGCTCACGCTGGCGACGCTCCCGCCGGGCCAGGCCAACCGGATCGTCCTGCTGAGCGACGGGCGCCAGAACTCGGGCAACGCGCTCGGCGGGGCCCAGGCGGCCAAGGACGCGGGCGCCGACATCCTCTACGTGGCAGCGCCGTTGACTTTCAGCCAGGAGGTGGTGGTCGAGTCGATGGTGCTGCCGCAGGAGGTGAAGTTCGGCGAGCCGTTCCAGGCGAGGGTCGTGGCGTGGAGCCACCGGGACACCGAGGGGCGCCTCTCGCTCTTCCGGAACGGAGAGTTTCTGGGCTCCCAGGTCGTGCGGCTCTCCGCGGGCAAGAACGTGTTCGGCTATCGCCAGTCGCTCGACGCGAGTGGCATCCACGTCTACCAGGCCGCGATCGAGGTCGGCGGCGACACGATCGAGGAGAATAACCGCGCGGTCGGCACGGTGGTCGTCCGCGGCCGGCCACAAGTCTTGCTCGCCGAGAAGGACCGGAGTCACGCCCTGTCGCTCGCCGGCGCGCTGCGGTCCCAGAACATCGACGTCACCGTCGTCGAGCCCGCGCAGATCCCGAAGGACATGGGGAGCCTCCAGAAGTACGACGGCGTCGTGCTCTCGAACGTGTCGTCGCTGAAGCTCACGCGCGCCCAGATGGGCAACATCCGGGATTACGTCCGGGAGCACGGCGGCGGGCTCACGATGGTGGGCGGCGAGGAGAGCTTCGGGCTCGGCGGGTACTACCGGACGCCGATCGAGGAAGCGCTGCCGGTGACGATGGAGGTCAAGCAGAAGGTCGAGATCCCGAGCCTCGCGGTCGTGCTCTCGATCGACCGCTC
>JACQWC010000192.1 GCA_016209635.1 Candidatus Rokuibacteriota bacterium
CATCTGGGGCCTGCTCGGGATGTCCTCGGACATCCTGATCGGCTACACGGGGATGGTGTCCTTCGGTCACTCGGCGTTCTTCGGCCTCGGCATGTACGGTGCCGCCGCCGCCCTGCTGACCGTGCGGCCCCCGAACCTCTGGCTCGCGATCGTCTATGGCCTCGTCGGCGCGGGCCTGGTCGCGGTCTTCGTCGCCTACTTCTCCACGCGGCTGCGGGACATCTACTTCGCGATCACGACGCTCGTGTTCTCCCAGATCTTCTACGTCATCATCTTCACCTGGACGGAGGTGACGGGCGGCGAGAACGGCCTGACCTTCCGCCAGCCGCCCTTCTCGATCCCCGGGATCGTCTCCGTGCCGTTCACGCCGGTGACGCTCCACTGGTTCGTCCTGGGCGTGGTGACGCTCTCGTACCTGATCCTCCGCCGGGTCACCCAGTCGCCGTACGGCAGGGTGCTCCAGGCCATCCGCGAGAACGAGCCGCGCACGCGCGCGATCGGCTACCACGTCGAGCGCTACAAGATCGTGGCCGTGATGCTCTCGGGGCTCTTCGCCGGCGTCGCCGGCGTGCTCTACGCGGTCCAGAACAAGTTCGCGGCGCCGGACTTCGTCTTCTTCCTGGTCTCGGGCGAGACCGTGATCTTCAACGTGATGGGCGGGGCGGGGACGCTCGTGGGGCCCGTCGCCGGCGCCGCCTTCTTCCTGCTGCTGCGCGAGGGCCTCTCGCGGTTCTGGACCGAGTACTATCTGATTCCCGTGGGGATCATCTTCACGCTGATGGTGATCTTCGTCCCGCAGGGGCTCCTGGGCTTCCTCCGCCGCCGACTCAACGAGTAGGCCCTGACGCAGGGGGTCCTGACGCACCCGTGCGCGGCCGGCCGGCGGGCCCGAGGACCTCCCGCACCTTCCGCGCGAGGCTGTCCACGGAAAAGGGCTTTCTGAGAAGGACGCTCTCGGCCTGCCGCACCCCCTGCTCGTCGAGGGCGTCGTCCCCGTGACCGGAGATGTACAGCACTTTGAGGACGGGGTGGGAGGAGGTGAGGCGTCGGGCCAACTCCTGGCCGCTCATCCCCGGCATCACCACATCGGTGATCAGCAGGTCGATGGGGTCGCGACGGCCACCGAGCGCCAGCGCCTCGTCGCCCTGCCGGGCCTCCAGCACCGTGTACCAGTGGAGCTCGAGCACGTCCCGGATCAGCTCGCGCACCTCCGCCTGATCGTCGACGACGAGGACTGTCTCGGCGCCCGCAGAGGGTGGCACGCCGGCGCCGTCCGACCGCGCCGGCTCGGTTCGATCGTCGGCGCGGGGCAGGCAGAGCGTGAACGTCGAGCCCCGCCCCGGCTCACTCTTGACCGTGATGAATCCGCCACTCTGCCTGACAATGGACGCGACCGTCGCAAGCCCGAGTCCGCTGCCCTTGCCCGGCGCCTTGGTCGTGAAGCCGGGCTCGAAGAGACGGGTCCTGGTGTCCGCGTCCATCCCGCACCCGGTGTCGCTGACGGCGAGGATCGCGTATCGAGCCGGTCGCGAGCCAGACCCGTCGAGGCCGGCGGAGGACTCCAGGGCGTTCGCCGTCCGGATGGTCAGCCGGCCGCCCCGCGGCATCGCGTCGCGCGCGTTGAGCACCAGGTTCACCAGGACCTGCTCGACCTCCGCGGGACCGATGCCGACGCGCCTCACCCCCGGGTCCAGGGTCGTGGTCAGCTCGATGTGCTCGCCGACCGCCCGCCCGAGTATCCCGGCGATGTCGGCCACCGCCGCGTTGAGGTCGACCACCGCGGACGTGGACGCGGGCTTCCGGGTCGACGCGAGCAGTCGCTGGGTGAGCGCGGCGCCCCACTCGGCCGCCTTCTTGATGCTCTCCGCGTTTCCGCGCAGCGGGTCGGTCGCGGCGAGCCGCTTGAGCAGCAGCTCGGTATATCCAGTGATCACGGTCAGGAGATTGTTGAAGTCGTGCGCCACGCCGCTCGCGAGCTGCGCCATCGCCTCGAGCCGCTGCTGCCGGCGGAGCTGGTCCTCGAGCTGCTGGCGCTCGGCCAGCGCCTGCTCGAGCTCCCGGCGCAGGCTCTCGTTGTCCGCCAGCAGCGCCTCGAGCCGAGCGGCGCCGTAGCTCACGTCGCCTCCGGCCGGGTCTCGGGCCTCGGCGGAAGCAAGATCCGGAAGGTCGTCCCGACCCCGGGAACGCTGCGGAAGTCGATCGTGCCCCCGTGGTCCTCCACGATCTTGTAGGTCAGCGCGAGCCCCAGACCCGTTCCGTGCTCCTTCGTCGTGAAGAACGGGTTGAAGACCCGGTCCGCGTCCGAGGCCGGGATGCCGACGCCGGTGTCCTCGATCTCCACCTTCAGGCGACGGTTCGCCCCTCCCCGGCGCGGGGCAAGGAGGCCGGGGGCCACGGCGCTCCAGCCGGCCCGGAGGGTGAGGCGCCCGCCGTCCTCCATGGCGTCGAGCGCGTTGGCGACGAGGTTCACGAGGGCCCGGTAGAGGTACTCCGGGTCCGCCTGGAGCGTGGGGAGATCGCGCGCATACTCGCGCACGACCTCGATCCGCTTCGCCTCGATGTGGTTCGCGTACAGCTCGACGACCCGCTCGAGGAGGGCCGGCAGGCGCACGGCCGTGAAGGTGAGCTGCATGGGCCTCGAGAGCTCCAGGAGCCGCTCGACGATGCGGTTGATCCGCTCCAGCTCCCGCGGCACCACGCTCTGGAACTTCTGGCGGAAGTGCTCGTCGTCGAACTTGCGCTCGAGATGGCGACTGAACGTCAGGAGCGAGGTCAGCGGGTTTTTGATCTCGTGCGCCATGCCGGCGGCCAGCGTTCCGAGCGCGGCGAGCCGGTCCGAGCGGCGGAGCTGGTTTTCCAGGTCACGGACCGCCGACAGGTCTCTGAACAGGCCGATCACGCCGAGATCCTTTCCCTCGCCGCCCTTGAGCGGGGCGGTGCTCAGCTCGACCGGGACCGAGGTCCCGTTCCGGCGCCTGAGCGTCAGGGGGAGCGGGCCGGCCGGGACGCGGCTCGCGAGCGTCTCCATGAGGACCTCGCCCACCTGGGCCGTGTGGGCGAACACCTCCGTGCAGTAGCGACCCGAGGCCTCGCCCTTGAAGAACCCGGTGAGGAGCTCGGCGGCCGGGTTGAGCGTCACCACCCGCCCGTCCAGGTCGATCGTGACGATCCCGGTGGTCAGCGATCCGAGGATGTTGTCCGTGTAGGATTTCAGATCCGCCAGCTCCTCGAAGTGCCGGCGCAGCTCGGCGTGTGCCTCCTCGAGCGCGGTGCGCTGCTGGAGGAGCTGCGTGGCCATGTGGTTGAACGCCACGGCCAGGCGTCCGATCTCGTCGGACGTGGAGGGCTCGATCCGCTGGTTCAGCTCCCCTCGCGAGATGGCCGCGACGCCCTCGGCGAGCCGCTGGACCGGCCGTGCGATGCGGCGGGCGACGAGCGCCGCGGCGAGGCCGCCCAGGAGCAGCACGACGCCCGTCAGGGCCCCCAGCTCCCAGCGCGTCCGCCGGATCTCCGCCTCCATCCGTCGCTTGGAGAGCCCGACGCGAACCGTCCCCCACTTCTCGCCGCTGACCAGCACGGGGACCGCGAAGTCGTAGACCGATTCGCCCGTGTTGCCGGCCACGGCCTCCTGGCTGGGCAGCGTCCCGGTCCGCGCCGCGCGGTCGTGGACCGCGCCCTCGAGGAAGAAGCCGACACGCTCGGGATGCCGGCTGTGCGCGGCGACCTTCCCCTCGGCGTCGAGCACGATGGCATAGACGACGTCCGCCTCCCCGCCGACTCGCGCCACGTTCTGCTCGAGCGCGGTGAAGTTGTAGAGGAGCAGGGGGCCGTACGACATGGCCGCGAGGTTTCTGACCAGCACCTCGCCGCGACGCTCGACCTCGTCGATGATGGCCACTCGCAGACGGTGCTCGACGACGGTGATGACGGTGGCCATGACCAGGACGATCACGAGCACCGTGCCCCAGAGGAACTTGCCCCGGAGCGACCCGAACTCGAGATCGGTGCGCAGCGGTGCCACGGCCCCTACCGCTTCGGCCCGAGCCAGATCTTCCGCAGCGGGATGTACGGATCACCCAGCCCGTTCACCTCGACGCTCCGGACGTAGGGCTGGAAGAGCCGCTCGTAGGTGTAGTGCCAGAACGGAACGAGAGGCGCATCGTCGACGATGAGCTGCTCGGCCCGCCGGTAGAGGTCGACGCGCCGCTGGGGATCGGTCACCTGTCTGGCGGCGGTGACGAGCTCGTCGACCGTCGCGTTCGCGTAGCCGAAGAAGTTGCGCGGGCTCCGCGAGTGGAAGAGCTTGAACAGGAAGTTGTCCGGGTCCGGGACGTCCGCGTACCAGGCCAGGACGAACATGGGGAGCTGGCCGTCCAGGAGCTTCTTGAAGAACGCGGGCCAGTCCGTCAGGTAATGGAACTCCGTCCGGACGCCCACCACCTCGAGCTGCTTCTTCATCAGCTCGTGCTCCTGCAGGACCCGTTCGAGCTTGACGCTCGACCAGACCGGGATCGAGGGGAGACCGCGCCCTCCCGGGTAGCCGGCCTGGGCCAGAAGGTCGCGCGCGCGCTCGGGGTCGTAGGCGTAGCCGCGCAGCCGCGGGTTGAAGCCCTGGGTGCCTGGGGGAAGGACGCCGCGCGCCGGCGTGTACCTGCCGAGGAACACCTCGTCGATCAGCCCGTCCCGGTCGATCGCGTGCGCGAGCGCCTGACGGACCCGCCGGTCGTCCAGCGGTTTCCACCGCGTGTTGAATCCGTAGAACCTCACGCTGATCATCGGGCGCTTCACGTAGGTCGAGCCCCCGGACGCGACGATCCGGCGATAATCCTGGGTCGGGATGGGCGTGTCCTCGAGGTTCCCTTTCTGGAACTCCTCGTGCATCGTCTCGAACCGCTCGCCGGGGAAGATCCGGTAGACGACCCGGGCGAGCTGGGGCACGCCGCCGAAGTAGTCGGGGTTGACGGCGAGCACGATCTCCTTCCCCCGCTCCCAGCGGACGAACTTGAACGGGCCCGTTCCGACGGGCTGCGCGCCGAAGGCCTCACCCGCGCGCTCCACGACCTCCCGCGGCACGATCTTGGCGTGGCCCACCGCCAGGACGGAGACGAACGGGGCCTGGGCCTCCTTCAACACGACCTGGACCGTGTACCGGTCGAGCGCGGTGAGCCCCGAGACGGTTCGCGCTCGTCCTTCCCTGAACTCCTGCGCGCCCTGGATGGTCCCGAACAGGTCCGCCGCCCCCGACTTCTCCCTGGGGTCGAGGATGCGGGTGAAGGAATACACGACGTCATCGGCGGTGACCTCGCGCCCGTGATGGAACCTGACCCCCTTCCGGAGCGTGAAGGTCCAGGTCAGGCCGTCGCGCGACGCCTTCCAGAACTGCGCGAGCGCGGGCATGACCGTGAGCGTCTGATCGAACTGCACGAGGCCATCGAAGATCTGCTGCGAGACGGACCGGCTGTAGATGTCGCTGACGCGGGCGGGGTCGAGCGTCGCGGGATCGTTTCCCAGGGGGCGACGGTAGACCCCGCCCGCGCCCGGACGCGCGCCCTCCTCCGCCCGCTCCTGCGCCGCGCCCGCGACCGACGCGCCGCCGAGTGCCAGGACCAGGAGCGCCAGGAGAAGAGGGGAGCAAGCGCTCCCCTCCCCCCTGGGAGACAGGTGAATCTTCGTGAGGCGCATCAGGAAGCGCTGAGCCTCGATGACTTACCCGCCGCCGCCTCCGGCGTCGGCGGTGCCGACGGCCTGGAACACCTGGGTGGACCCCGAGGTCCCAGACTCGATCACGGGCGCCACGAGCAGGAACGACACGACGATCAGCAAGAGGGCCCATACCTTCGCCATCGCACTCCTCCTTCGGCGCGGTTTCGGACCGTCACCATGACGGTCCCGGCTTTGCGCCGCAGGAGTCGACAGCAATTCACCGGCCACTCGACCGATCTCGTCCGTCCGCGCCAAGCGCGCGGTTTGGCGCCCTTTTCTCGGACGCCCCGCGACGCGCGCGGATCGGCCGCTTCACCGCTTCCGTGCATCACCGCCACCGTCGGGAGTCGTTGGCGCGCGTAAGACGCCGCCGTCATTGAGCCTGGCCGACGCTGCCCAGAGTCGGTGCAGATCGCCGCGGCACTGTGCAATCTACGGCTCGCCCCCCGGCGGGCTGATCTTCCACCGCGCCAGCTTCAGCTTGAGCGAGTTCCGGTGCACGCCCAGGATGCGGGCCGCCTCGCTCTGGTTCCACCGGACGCGCTCGAGGACCCGCAGGACGATCTGGCGCTCGAACTCGGCGCTCGCCTCCTTGAGCGGCAGGGCGACGGCGTCCTGGACCTTCGTCCGGTGGTCGGGGAGCAGCACGTCGACCGGGAGGTCGTTGAGACCGATCAGCGGACCGTCGACCAGGACGACGGAGCGCTCGATGATGTTCTGGAGCTCCCGGACGTTGCCGGGCCACGGATACTCGCGCAGGGCGGCGAGCGCCTCGGGCGTGAGCCCCTCGATGCGCTTCACGAACTCGTCGTTGTACCTCCGGATGAAGTGGTCGACGAGCAGCGGGATGTCGTCCCGCCGGTCCCGGAGCGGCGGCATCGTGATCGGCACGACGTTCAGCCGGTAGTAGAGGTCCTCCCTGAACGTCTGGGCGCTCACGGCCTGCTTCAGGTCGACGTTGGTCGCGGCGATGATCCGGACATCGATCTTGACGCTCCGCGTGCCCCCCACGCGCTCGATCTCCCGCTCCTGGAGCACCCGGAGGAGCTTCGCCTGGACCTCCGCCCTGAGCGAGGCGATCTCGTCGAGGAAAAGCGTGCCGCCGTGCGCCAGCTCGAACTTCCCGAGCTTCCGCTGATACGCGCCCGTGAAGGCCCCCTTCTCGTGCCCGAACAGCTCGGACTCGACGAGCGCCTCGGCGAGCGCCGCGGGGTTGACGGCGACGAACGGCTTGTCCCGCCGCGGGCCCTGCCGGTGGATGGCGCGCGCGATCAGCTCCTTTCCGGTCCCGCTCTCCCCGGTGATGAGGACGGTCGCCGGCGTCCGCGCGACCTGGGCGATCCGCCGGTAGAGCTTCTGCATCTCGGGGTGCTTCCCCACGATCTCCTGGGTGTCGCGGGTGCGGGCCAGCTCGGACCGGAGGAACGCGACCTCCCGCTCCAGCGAGCGCTTCTCGAGCGCCCGGCGGACCAGCGAGAGCAGCTCGTCCTCGTCGAAGGGCTTGGTCAGGTAGTCGAAGGCCCCGAGCTTCATCGCGGCGACGGCGGTCCTCACGGTCTTCACCGCCGTCACGAGCACGACCTCGACCCCCTCGTCGATCGCCTTGATCCGCTCGAGGACCTCGATCCCGTCCATCTCCGGCAGGCGGATGTCGAGCAGCACGAGATCCACCTGGGAGGCGCGGACGATGTCGAGCGCCGCCGGGCCGTCGGCGGCGTCCAGGACCTCGTAGTCGTCCTCGAGGATCAGTCGGAAGGATTCCCGCAGGCCGAGGTCGTCGTCCACGACCAGGATGACCGGTCGCACACGATGGGACGACCCGGGGCGATCGGCGTCCTTCGGCTCCCGTGCCATGCCGCCCTGGACTTTACCATCTTTCGCCCGGAGCCTCGCCGCGCCGGGCGGTGGCGGCGATCAGGCGGGCGGGGGCCGCCGCGTCAGGCCCGCACGTCCACGACGATCTCGCGCTCGCGCGGACCGTCGCACTCGACGAGCGCGATCCCCTGCCAGGTGCCGAGCAGGAGCCGGCCCCCCTGGACCGGGATCGACTCGGACGGGCCGAGGAAGGCGGCCTTGAGGTGGGCGGCGCCGTTGTCGTCAACCTTGTCGTGCTCCCAGACGCCCTCGGGGAAGAGCTTGTCGAGGGCGGCCACGATGTCGGCGCGGAAGCCTGGATCCGCGTTCTCGTTGATGACGACCGCGGCCGTCGCGTGCCGGACGAACACCGTGCACACGCCCTCGGCGACGGCCGACCGTAGCACCGCCGCGGCCACCCCCCGCGTGATGTCGACGACCTCGAGCTTCTTCCGGGTGCGCACGCGAAAGCTTTCCTGCATCGCTCGCCCTCCGCCAGCGGTTCACCGCCGCCCTCGCATAGTATGCCGGACGGTCCACCATTTCGGGGCGCCCGTCGCCCGGGGGCCCGCCCCGGGGGACCCCGGCTGGGCCAGCTACGCCAGAAAAATGAACGATCCGACTCGTGGATTCCACCCATCGAATTGGATAAGGTGCGGATGGCCAGCCGGCGATCGGAGGGGGGACGACTGCATGCCATCCCATGGGGCGCTTCCGGCGTCGGACGTGACGCGAGCACTCGCCGGCGTGCTCGTTCTGCTCGTCGTTCTTGGAGCGCTCGGCCCGCCGGCATCAGCCCAGGCGCCAGGGCCGAAGGTGACGATCACCGGGCTGGTCGACAACGTCACCTCCTGGACCAGCAACCTCAGCACCGTCGATCTCAACTACGCCCGCACCGGCGATACCGAGTGGTACGCGCGCACCCGCGTGCGGCCCGACATCACGGCCGAGGTCGGGACGACGAAGTTCGTGCTGAGCCTCGAGATCGACGCCACCTGGGGCCAGACCGGCGCCACGGACACCACCGCGCCGAATCGGAACGGGACGACGTCGAGCCTGGACCTGAACACGGACACGCTCGGGAACATCGAGCTGAGGTGGGCCTACACCGAGTTCGACGTGCCCCTCGTCCCGTGGGCGTCGCGCCTCCGGCTGGGCGCCCAGCCCTTCGCAACGACCTACAAGCCCTCCACCCTCGCCACCGGCGACTTCGCCGGCGCTCATCTGACGACGACGCTCACGCCCGCGATGAAGCTCAACGTCACCTGGGCGCAGGTCGAGGAGGAGTCCACCGGACCGCCCGACGGTTTCGTCCGCGGTGAGGACTATGCTCTCATCGCCAGCGTCGAGGCGACCCCGCTGACCGGACTCTCCCTCCGGCCGATCTACGCGCTGTTCGTCGCCGACGGCGTCACGAGCGGTGCGGCCCGGCAGGCGCGCGGGGGGCTCGGCACGTCGACCACCAACTATCCGGGCGGCAACGCGGAGTGGCGCCACACCATCGGTCTCGATGCGAGGTGGCGTTCGGGCGGGCTCGCGCTCGAGCCCACAGTCTTCTACCAGTGGGGCGAGCGCGAGGTGACGCCGAGCGCGCCCTTCGCGGGCAGCGGCAAGGCGGCGCAGGAGCGGAGCGCCTGGTTCATCGACTTCCGGGGCGGCTGGACGGCCGGTCCGCTCCTCGTCGAGGCTGCAGTGATCTACACGACCGGCAACCGTGCCAGTGAAGACATCCGCTCACCCCGCCAGACCGTCAGGTACTACGAGCCGATCGACACCGACCAGGGGTTCTTCACCACGTGGGCCGAGATCTGGGCGAAGGGCATCGAGGACACCATCAACATCATGTACGCGACGGCGAGCGGCCTGAATCCCGGCCAGGCGATCGGTTACGACAAGTACGGTCTCGTCCGTCTCGGCGCCCGGCTCAGTTACGCGCTGACCTCCGCGCTCACCCTGCGCGGCGCCCTCAGTGCCAACTGGACGGCCGAGGAAGTCGACAGCTCGAGCACGCTGGCGGCGGCGACCGGCCTGACGCCCGGCGATTTCCGGGGCGATTCCAGCTACCTCGGGACCGAGCTGGACCTGGGCTTCCAATGGCGCTGGGCCCCCGGCCTGGCCCTCGACGTGGTCGGCGCGTACATGTGGGCCGGCAACGCGCTGAGCCAGACGGCGGTCACGAGCGGCACCGGCGCGGTGAGCAACGGACGCGATCCCCAAGACGTCATGACGGTGGTCTGGCGAGTCCGCTACACCTTCTGACCTCGCGTATCCCTTTCTGGGCACCGGAATCCGCGACATTGACGAGCCCCGGGACGGCCCGAACAATCGGAGCGTGCTCGCGCGGGTCCTCTCCGCCGCGCTCCAGGGGGTCGAGGCCGCGCTCGTGCGCGTCGAGGTCGATGTCACGGCCGGGCTCCCCGCGTTCACCACCGTCGGGCTGCCGGACTCGGCCGTCCGCGAGAGCCGCGAGCGGGTCCGCACCGCGATCCGCAACGCCGGCTTCGCGTTCCCGTCCGACCGCATCACGGTCAACCTGGCGCCGGCCGACCTCCGCAAAGAGGGCGCGTCGTTCGACCTCCCGATCGCCCTGGGCATCCTCGCGGCGATGGGCCAGCTCAGGTGCGGGCGCGCCCCGGCGTTCGCGGTCGTCGGCGAGCTGGCGCTGGACGGTCACATCCAGCCCGTCCGCGGCACGCTGGCCGTGGGGCTCACGTGCCGGAAGCGAGGCATCGGGACCCTCCTCGTGCCCGCCGGGAACCGCGCCGAGGCGACGGCGGTCGAGGGCATCCGCGTCCTCGCCGCGGCGACGCTCCAGGACGCCGTGGCGCTGCTCAACGGAGAGGTCGTCCCCGACACGGCGCCGACTCCGCCCGTGCCCGAGACCGCCGAGGGCGCCGACGACCTCGACCTGGGCGACGTGCGCGGGCAGGCCCACGCCAAGCGCGCTCTCGAGATCGCGGCCGCCGGCGCCCACAACGCGCTGCTGGTGTGGTCAATTCCTCACCGGCGGGCAGGATGCCGTGGATCTCCAGCGCCGCGCGTCGGACCACGATCTCATCGATGAGCGTCCGGAGGAGCCGCTGGCGGCTCTCCCGGTTGAGCCGGCTGAGCCCGCGACGCGCCGTGGCGCAGAAGCGCAGCACAGCCTCCTGGTGGGCCTCCGCGGCCCCCTGCTGGGCCGCCTGCCGCTGCACAAGGCTCAGGCGCTCCTGGAGGGCCCAGCGCGCCGTGGCGAGGGCCTGGAGACGCTCGCGGAGCGCCTCGGTTCTCAGGGACTCGTCGAGGTAGAGATCCAGGAGCTTCTGCTCCTGGCGATGGAGCCCCGCGAGCTGCTCGGCAAGGTAGTCGGCTTCCGATCGGACCTCGATCTCCCGGACGCCGGCCGCGGCCACGTGGCGCTCGACGTGCGTCAGGAGCACGGCCGGCCGCCGCAGGACCTCCGCGACCGTGCTCCAGACGCGGGCTTCTAGGCGGTCCGCATGGAGGAGCCCGGTCCGGCAGCGCGCCGCGCCGGCGAGCCGGTCCCGGCCCCCGCACCGATAGAAGCGCCGGCCGTGCTGGGGGCATCCCGCCAGCCGGCGGCCACAGGTGCCGCATCGGAGGAGACCGCGCAGCAGGTAGACGTAGGGGCTCGGTCGGCCGACGAGGATCGCCCGATTCCGGGCGAGTTGTTGCTCGGCCAGGGCGAGCGTCTCGGGCGTGACGATCGCCGGCACGGGAATGGAGATCCAGTCCTCGCGTGGGCGCCACCGGTGGAGGGTCCGCCGCCCGGTCCTCGGGTGCTCGGCAACCTCGCGCTGCCCGTAGTACGCCTGGCCCGTGTAGAGGACGTTGGTCAGGATGCGCCGGACCGTGGACATCCGCCAGACCTGGCCGCGTTGCGGCCGGAGGCCCAGGCGGGTCAGCTCGAGGGCGATCCCCCGGATGCTCCGCTGCTCCTCGGCGCACCAGCGGAACATCATGCGGATGACGGCCGCCTCGGGCTCGTGAATCAGGAGCCGGCCCGAGTGCTCCGGGTCCGCGCGATAGCCGAACGCGGGGCGGCTCGCGACGACCAGTCCGCGGCGCGCCTTCTCGCGCCGGCCTCGGGCGGTGCGCTCGCGGATCAGCGCGCGTTCGTATTCCGCGATCACGCCCTTGAACTGATAGAACATCCGCCCGGTCGGCGTCGCCTCGTAGGAGCCGCTGGCGAACTCGACCGCGACGCCCGCCTTCGAGAACTCCTGGTCGAGCAACAGCTGGAGGTAGAGGGCGCGGGCCAGACGGTCCGGGTCCAGCACCAGGACACGGTCGATCGCCCGGGCCCCGATCGCTTCCCGCAGGCGTTGCAGCCCGGGGCGGTCCAGCGTCGCGCCCGAGTACCCCTCATCGAGGAATTCGGCGGCGACCAGGTCGCCCCGGCGGGCGGCCAGGGCGCGGAGCTCGGTGAGCTGCGACGCGAGACCGAACCTCTCGGCTTGTTCCTCGGTCGAGACCCGGCAGTACAGTCCGACGCGGCTCATGCGGGATGCGCCTCCTCGGCAGATTGGCCCGCCTCGAGGAGGATCGCGAGCGCCTGGGCCCAGCGCTCGCCGGTCGGGTCCGGGCGCTCGACGATCGTCACCGATGCGGGTGGCGCTATCGTTGGTCCGCGGTGAGCCGGCGTCAAGGGGTCCATTACCACGCCAGCTGGAGCTCCTCGAGCTGATCGATCACCGCCCGCGCCTCGGCCGACGTCGTCGCATGGGCCTCGAACACGCGGAGCAGCGCGGCGGCTTCCGCGTTGACCTTGGCGGGCTCGTAGCCCTCGGGCCAGCCCTGGTCGGCAGCCGCCTGGAGGGCTCGAGCCCGAGCAATCGCGTCGGCGAGGGTCACTTCGCCCACCATTTCACCGCAAGGATTGCCGTCAGCGGGCAAACGATGGTTGCCCCGTCGTGCTGTCTCCATGTTGCCCCTAGAGAACTGATGCCCTCCACTTGACCTCCTCCGAGGAGGACGAAATCCTGATGGAGGTACTCATATGAATCGAGACTGAATGAATGGCCAGCGACCGCATGCCACCCATCGGCTAAGAGCACTTCTTGAACTTTGTCTACGTCGATCGCTAAACTCATTTCGTCCCCTTCACCAGCGCGTTGACCTTCCTGATGATCTCGGGGTCCTTGGCCGTGAGGCCCTTGTAGAGCGCTAGGAGGTCCCCGAGCGCGGCCGGATCTGCCTTCGTGAGATCCGCCGTGCCGAGGGTGCCCTTGAGGATCGCCGCCGTCTGCGCCGCGGAGGGTTGTCGCTCCCAGCGCTGCTGCTCGGCACTGATCGCGACGATGAGGTCCTGACGGATCGCGGCCGGCTCGTTCGCGGGCCCGGTGAAGAGCTCATGGTCGGCCGCGGCGGGCGGGGCATCAGGTGCCGGAGGAGTCTCAGCGATCGCCGGAGGGGCTTCCCGCTTCAGCTCCTCCGTGAGCTGGTCGAGCTTGCCGGCCGGACCGTTCCCGGTCCCTGCGGGCTCGCCGGCGTCGCCCACGAGGTCGCCGAGGTGCTGCGGGATCTGCGCTTCCGCCGTCTCGTCCAGCGCGACCGCCGCATGGAGCTCGACCGAGGCCGGCAAGAGCTTCGCCAGCCGACGCAGCACGGTCTTCTTCGCCATCTCTTCCCAATGCGTCACCCACGGCCCCTCCTGCGCCGCCCGGGAGTAGCGGGCGCAGTGCTGCTCGATCTCCGCCGTGGTCATTACTTCGAACTGGACCCCGCCATCCTTGAGCCGGGCGACGGCGTAGACGTGCGTCACGGGCCGCGAGACCACCCGGTGCCCATGCTCCTCCGTCTCCCAGGGCGCGTCACTCGGCTGATGATCGAGCGTCGGGGTCAGCCCGTAGCGGTAGTGAAACGTGGTGTCCCCCACCCGAACCACGTGCGCCTGGATCGTCGAGATCTCCTGCGAGCGCCGCGCCAGGGCCAGGAGCCCCTTGTAGCCGACGATCAGCTGCACGTCGGTCGTGCCCGTTTTCCGGTCGCGGAACGGCACGAGGTACGCCATCCCGAGCAACCCCGGCTCGAGGCCGAGCTGCGCGCATTGGATCAGCGCGCCGAGCAGCGAGCGCGGAGAGCACTCGATGAGCTTTGGCGTCCGGGAGAGCTCGGTGAACATCGTGCGGATGAGCCGATCGGTGTTCAGGTGCCGGGGCAGGGCCATCGTGATCTGCTCTCGGTTCTTCAGGATCAATTCGCGGATCGTCGTGACCCGATCTCGCTGACTCGGGACCATCGCGGCCGTCGTCATCGTGCGCTCCTTCATTTCGGGGCTTTGCGCCGGAGCTCCCGGTAGGTCCCGGCTTCGACCGTATAGCCCTTGCGGGACCGTTCTTTCCAGAGATAGGCCGTGCCATCGGGCAGGACGCCGCACTCCGCCTCGCCGATCGCCGCCTTGAGCCGATTCTCGGCCTCGTCTTTGACCGCCTTCCAGTGTTCGAGCTGGCTGGCGGCCTCGAGTCGCTGCGCATCCCATTCCACCGCGGCGACCGGCAACGGGACGCTCAGCCCGGCCTGCTCGCGGGGATACAGGCGCCGCAGCACCTCGCGGCTCGCCTCGCTCGCATCGGGTGCCGGTGGCTCTTGCCGCAGCAGCCGCTCCCAGAACTCCCGTTCCCGCGCGATCAGCAGCTCAAGGAAGCTGTCGTTCCGATCGAGATCGAACGAGAGCAATCGCTGACCGCCGAGGAGCACGGCCAGGGCGCCCCACGTGACGCCGGCGACATGAATCTCGTGCTGCACCTGGATCTGGTAGTGGAGCGGCGGTTCCTCGGTCCACTCCTCGGTGCGATGGAGGCCGGCTGTCTTGATCTGGAGGATCCCGGGGCCACGCTGCGGATCCTCCACGAACCCATCGACGGTCGCCGTCATCCACGGATGCTGTCGCGAGCGGTGGAGGGTCCAGGGTGTGGGGCGCGCGACGGTCCGGCCGATGACGCGCTCGTATTGCTGGGCGATCGGCGCCTCGAGCAGGAGCCCCCATTCCATCGCCTCGGTTTCGAGCGCGTCGGGCTCGACGAGCTCCAGCTTCTCGGCGTAGAGCTGGAGCGCCGATTTCCAGGGATTCGCTCCGATGACAGCGGCGGCCTCGCTCGCCCCAATGCCGTGGCGGCGCCCGGCAAGCCACGCCGCTTTGCTCTCGAATGTCTGAGACTCGGCCTTCATGGGCTCGGGCTCTTGTCCCCATCGCGACTCAACCACCGCCCGAGACTCACGACGTGCTCACTCGCGCAGCCGGGGCAGCGTTCCGTGAGCTCGAAGACGGCGTCGCACGCGACACAGAGCGCCGCCCGATCAAGCGGGATCACCAGGGCGACGACGGCGCACTCGGTCACGCCGCGTCCTTTCCGTGACAGATGCCCATGAGCCACTGATCTCTCGTGATCTCCTGCTCGCACCCGGGACACCACGCGCGGCCCGGCGTGAGCCCCGGACGGCCGAACGTCGGGGTGTGCCGTGGCGGCTCCTCCGGGTTCGGGAAGCCGAGCGCGGCAGCAGAGAGGATCCGGTTGTGGATCACAGCCTCCACCACCGTTCGAGCTCCGCTGTCTCGACCCGCGCCCGCTCCGCATCCTCGCTCCACGCGAGCACCGCGTCCCGTCGCTCGTGCCGCCCGACTCCGACGCCGACGCCGAACCCGATGGCGAAGATGACGCCGCCCACGAACCAGAGCCCGAAGATCAGGAGGAGGAGGGCAAGCCAGGTCATAACGTGGGCTCAGGCTCCCATCCCTGAAGCCGCGCGAGCACGCTCCACGCCTCGGTACAGAGGTAGTAAAGTCCCTGCCGATTCTCGCGGCCCTTCCAATAGGCTTCACCCTCGGCGAGGGTGAACGTGTGGCACCCAGCCTGCACGCGGTAGCCCTGATCGGTCCGCCAGAGGATCACTGGCCAGCCGTCGATATAACCGATCGAGCAGGCGCTTAACGCCTTGGCGCCCCCGAGGTCGGCGCCCCCGAGGTGGGCGCCCCAGAGGTTGGCGCCCCCGAGGTTGGCGCTCCTGAGGTCGGCGCCCCCGAGGTCGGCGCCCCAGAGGTCGGCGCCCCCGAGGTCGGCGCCCCTGAGGTCGGCGCCCCTGAGGTCGGCGCCCCCGAGGTCGGCGCCCCAGAGGTTGGCGCCCCAGAGGTTGGCGCCCCCGAGGTTGGCGCTCCTGAGGTCGGCGCCCCTGAGGTCGGCGCCCCTGAGGTCGGCGCCCCCGAGGTTGGCGCTCCTGAGGTCGGCGCCCCTGAGGTCGGCGCCCCTGAGGTCGGCGCCCCTGTTCACAGCCGCCTCTATGGCTAGCCGCCAAGAGTCCGTTTCGATCGAGAACAGAAGCGCGCCAGAGAATCGATGCGTGATCTCGATCTTCATCTGATCGCCTCCGCCAGCAACTCACTCCATCCCAAAATGAGCACGCTCCACGCGATGACGTTCAGGAGGGCGAGCACGGCGCCGACGAGATCTCCCCACTGGGTGGTTGCGCGGGTGGGAGTCGAACCCATTGATCTCTGGCTTATGAGGCCAGGGAGCCGCCGTTGCTCCATCCGCGCGTCGTCCTGCAAGGCTCGGCGCGGCCCGGGCCGTCTCGTCCCGGCGGTCGCAAGCGTTCCAGAATCGACCGTCGCCGACCGCGGGCCTACGCCGAACGGACTAGGCATTCAGCGACTCCGCGCCTGGCAGTCGTGGGGGACGACGCCGAGATAGACCGTCGTCGGCGCCCCCGGCCGCTGGACGATCGTGCAGGCCGTGAGCCCGAGCAGCAGCGTGGCCACGAGCGCCGGTGCTGATGCACCGAGAGCACCCAGAGCGGTTCGGCGCAGAGCGGGCAGGCGGCGGGTGTCGTCTCGTCGTCCATGGGGGGCTCTCCTGCGCGTCATCGTGTCGAGGGTCATCGCGCCCCTGCCCGGGCGAGCGGCTTCCGCTCAGCCGCCGGCGCGCGCGCCAGCGCGTGGCGGAGCGTCTCGGCTTCGCGCTCGAGCTCCGCGAGCTCCTGGTCGATCGCTGAAATCTCGACCGCCGTAATCCGGCCATCGGCGAACATCTGGGCGGCGCATCGCTGCACGTCGGCGAACTCCCGCGTGACGGCCGCGACCTGGCCGAGCAGCGCCGGGCCCGTGCGCGCCGGTGCCGGTCGGCGGACCACGAGGCAGCCGACCTGGCCGGCGAGGACCTCGAGGACGTCGAGGCGGCCGGTGGCGAGGGTCAGCGGGGCGATGATCTTGGCGGGTGGGTCGCGGTGCTCGTCGGAGGCGTTCTCCGGCCCCGTCGCGTACCGGTACAGCGCCTTCAGCGGCAGGCCTATTTCGGCCGCCAACTCGGTCACCCGCCGGCTGTGGATGACCCGGGCGAACGCCTCCTCGAGCGTCCGCGGCACGCTAGAATCAGCAGCATCCCACCCCGATGCGTAGAGGCCGACCATGCCGTTGACACCGGAAGAAAGCGCCTTCATCGTGCGCCTCATCCAGTCCGGCCAGTTCTTCGTCTTCTCGGAGCTTTACGCGACGACTCGCGGGATCCTGTCGGTCGTCGCCGAACGGCTGGCCCTTCAGCCCGAGCACCTTGAGACGGACGTGAAGGCATGGGTCGTCCGCCATCGGGAGCGGTTGCTTGCCGAAGCGCGCGACCGGTGGCGCGAGATCCTGCCGCTTTCCGATCTGCCCGGAGGACCGCCCGGCGGACCAAGCGATAGACCGAGTCCGGGAGAGTAAGAAGCTCCCGGAGGGCAATCGGGTCGGGACCGGGCTCGGGCAGGGAGCCGGGGCGGGTCATTCCCCTACCCCATCTGGGAGGGCCGGGCCAGGATGGATCCCGTGCGGATTGAGCGCTTGGAGGGGATCACGCTGACCGCCTCCGGTCAGCCCGCCAGCGCCGCACCCGCTCTCGGGCTCTCAGACGCGCCTGTACGGGTCGCTGGACGCCCTCTGAGGCGCCCTGTAACGCGGGCCGGCTATCAGGCGGAGGCGTTCCAGCGATCGCCTTGCCGCCCGCCAGGAGGCTCCGAGAGCAGGTGTAGGCCACAGCCTCGGGGGACACAGGGTCCCGAATACCCGCCAGGACGCCACAGGAGCGGCAGCGGAGGGGAGCGGTCACGCGGCGCCCTCGCGCTGGCGGGCCTTGGCCTCCGCCCGCTCGAGCACCCGGTCCATGCGCTTGCGGATGATCGCGGAGGCCAGGTGCCCGCGGAGCCACCGAGAGAACAGCCCGGCGTCCTTCCGGATCCGCCGGGCCGTCTCGTTCTGCGTCCAGCCGAGGGCCTGGAAGCGGCGCTCGTACTCGGCGGTTTCCTCAGGCGTGAGGCGGCCGTTGCGACGCGTCGGACTTGCGGTTAGTGTTGCGGTCATCGGAGGGAAAGGTAGTACACGGGAGATGTATCTGTCAAGAAGGAAAATACACAGGCGGTTGACGCCCAAGATTCCGCGGGCTTACCCGGGCACGGTGCCCTATGACGAGGCGGTACGGCTGGTAGGCTCCGAGGATGCTCTGCGAGCCGGGACTACGCCCCAACGGGTCTGGAATTGGAAGAACAAGGGTGTGCCCTGGATCGCTCTCGGGCCGCTGATCGCTGCGAAGATAGTCGCACCGTCACCTCCGAAACCGCCCTACCTCCTCAAGGGCTTCCAGGAAGTCCGCTCGTTCACGTGCCTCGTCGAAGCGCTGCTCAAGATTCAGGAACGCGCCGATGGCCCAACGTTCTCAGCGGCGTGGAAGATCATGGAGGCGACTGCTGAGGCCATCCGGCATCTCTCGGGGTGGAGCGAGGCGGATTGGGAGAAGATGTTTCGCAAGGATCATTGGGCGAAACTGACGAAGCGCCGGGAGGCCGAGGTGATCGGCGCGGCGCTCAGACAGGAGGAGTTGCCGCTATGAGTCGAGGCCGGACGAGTGCCTGGAATGTCGTCATCGTTCCGAAACTCGGAGAGCTCGTCGCAGTGGATGTGCTCATGGGCGCCCTGCATGCCGCCCAGATGAACAACGGCCGCTACTTCGCATTGCTGGCAGAGGCGTCCCAACCACAGTGGTCCGAGTAGTTTCTTACTTTCCCACCACCGCGCGCAGTCGGTTCTCCAGCTTCTCCACCTACCCCTCCCCCCTCCCAGAGCACGTCCCGCCTGGCCCGGCGTCATCGCTGGCGCCTGTCTGATTCTCGCCATCCGGCGGCCGATCTCAGAAGGCGCCAGCGAGCAGCCCGAGCAGGAGCCCGAGGGGCCCGAATAGCGAGCTCCAGAATGCGCGACGTTCAAGCGATTCTATGCGTCCCTGGGCTCGCTCAAGCGCTTTTTCACTCCGCTCGATCGCCTGCTCCGCCCGTTCGAGCGCCTTCGTCACGCGGGCGTCGTCCTCCTGGCGCCGCTTCTCCCGGTCCTCGGCGATTGCCTGCGCGATCTCGCGCGCGCGCGCTTCAGCCTTGAGTGCCGTGATCTGCTCCTGGAGCTCGCGGATCTCCTGATCCTTGGCGGCGATCTCGGCCGCCATGGTTTCGATCACGGCCGCGCGCGAGCGGGCGTCCCGGATCTCCTCGGTGGCTCGGATCGCGTCCGCCTCGGAGAGGATGACCGTGCCGCTCTGCCCTTCGGCCGAGCTCGCCAGGAGCAGGAGCAGTCCGGCGGCGAGCAGCGGCCTCACGGGCTCGCCTCTGCGGCGTAGCCGAGGGCCCGGAGTGCCGCGGCGGCCTCCACGGCCGTCCTGGGCGCCGCCTGAGCCCGCCTGGCCGCCTCCAGCGCGGTGACCCGATCCCGGAGCTGACTCGCCTCCACGGCCCATCGCTGTGCCCGCCCCTCGGCCTCCACGGCGCGCGCCTTGGCCTGGATCGCCTCCTGGGTGAGCACCCCGATCCGCTTGCTCATCTCGAGGATCGCGCCCTGCGAGGTCGCCAGCTGCTCTTTCGTGTCGCGGATCTCCTGGAGGGTCGCCTGGTCCTCCTGACGAACGGCCGCGATCCCCGTCCACCAGCCGGCCACGCGGCCCCAGAGCTTGCCGCCAAGCAGCACAGCCACGACGACGGCGAGGACGATGAGCCCGAGCCGCCAGTGGCCGAGGAGCCAGGTCACTTCGCCCAGCCGAGCTTGCGCGCGGCCCACATGAAGCCGTCACCGAGCCACTCGAAGAGCCGCTGACGGTTCTGGATGACGATGACCGCGACGAGCGCGAGTTCGAAGACCGTGCGGACACTCATGGGGTCCCTCCGTTGCCCTCCGGCCTGGCCGCGCGCGGGTCCTCTCGGAACACCCCGAACCGCCAGAGGAGCGCCACGAGGATGTAGTTGCCGAACCCGCCCAGCACGAACCCGGCGCAGAGGTAGACGAGGCGGTCCAGGCCGGTCGGGAGCGCGACGCCGAGCGCGCCGGCCAGGGCCGGAAGGACGACGGCGAGCGCGCCGCCAGTGAGGATGTCGAGCGCGCTCCGACGACTCCACGTGCGTTGCTGGCCAAGGACGGCCCGCAGGAGCGCGCCAGCCATGCCACCAAGGAGGAGCCAGAGACTCACCGCGTGCCCCGCCTGAGCACCGCCGCCATCAGGGCGCAATCGACCCCCTCAGCCTCTCCGACGGAGAGCGGATGCCCGTCCGGGACGTCGGCATCGGCCGTGCCTTTGAGAGACGGCGCATGCTGCCAGCACCAGCGCACGATCAGGATCTCCGTGATCGGATCAGCCTCGGGTTCGCAACGTGGACACCATTGGCGGCCGAGAGATTCGGTATCGCTGAGACTCATATCAGAACACGCGAGCGCTGCGCGATCGCCCGCACCACGTCCGGGAACGCCTTCGCCACCCAGACCTTGGCGATGATCTCGCGCTTCGGGTTGGCCGGCTCGTAGGCGATCGCGCCCGCGGCTTCGAGCTCGCGCCAGGCCGGATCGCGGGCGTCGAGGTAGGCGTTGGGCTCGACCGCGACGAACAGATCCGGGGACCGGAGACTCATCACGGCACCCTCGGCATGAGCGCGAGGCCCGCGAGGGCCCACCACTCCCCGTAGGCGCGGAGGAGCCACGGCAGCGCGAGCAGGCCACTGAGCAGACCGAGCAGCGCCCGCGCCCAGAAGGGCACGCGAACCCAGCCACGCCTGAGCGCCTGTCTGAGCGATCGCATCATCGCCTCCTCACAGCCTCCTCATGGCCGCGGCCTGTCCCATCCGCCGCCAGCGGCAGCGTTCGCCAGGGGTCGCGCGCACGCGCTGGCCGTCCGGCGTCAGCAGTCCCGTATCGATCCATTCTGGCGTCGCGCGGTCCGGCGCGGGGTCGACCATGAGCAGGTCCGCGCGACTCCAGGCGACGACGACGGCCGCGCCGTCGCGTTGGTAGCGGACCAGAGTAATCGGCTCCACGCCGCCGGCGTCCGTCGGGAACGTCCCGGTGCGCGCCCCGACCACGGGCCAGGTGAAGAAGGTCGGCGAGAGACCGTCCGGGAGGCAGCGCGCAGATGGCTCGCCCCCCCCCACCGAGGCGCAGCCGGCGCTCCACAGCGCGAGCATGAGCACGAGCCCCCTCATCGGTCCGACCATCCGCACGGACACCGCCACCGCCTGGTGAGCGGATCGTAGCGAGCAGTCATGGCCTCGCATCGCGGGCATTTCTGCGGATGGTCCTGGATCGCGGTCATGCAAGCCTCTGAGCGACATCGAGAAGGAACGCCCGCCAAGGAAAATCGCGCCCAGGATCAATCTTCCGTCCGGGCGCCACGTGTTCGTGGCCCACGATGCGATTCAGCAGAATCCCAGGATGACGCAGGCAAAGATCCGCGCAGAGCGCAGTCACCGCCTCAAGCTGGGCCTGGGGATATGGATCGTCGTCAGTGTCATCGACGATCTCGATCCCGATCGAAAAGGTGTTGACATCCGTCCGACCCCAGAGCTCCGACTTTCCGGCATGCCAGGCTCGCGCCTCGTCGGCGACCATCCGCCAGACCGTACCGTTCCTGCCGACGACGTAGTGCGCAGACGCCTCAGAGCGCGGGCTCGCCATCCAACTAAGTGCTCCCTCGGCCGTCTTGCCCCCGGTGTCGTGGAGCACGATGCAATCCACGGCATGCCCTTGACGGCTGTTCTGGTTGGGCGAGGGATACTCGATAACCCGAGCGTCAAAGACGGTCATAAATGCTTCCACTGACCATAGCCGTGCATGTTCCGCACTCCATCACCGCAACGCTCGCCGGAGCGCCAGGGTCGCTGCAAGCAGTGCGAGCCACATTGGGAGCGCGTGGTCAACCATCCACAGCCGGACTGCCCGATGCCCCGCCAGCTCGACAAGCGACGCCAGGACGTACCAGCCCATCGTCGCGGCGTTCAGCGTGAAGAACCACGCAAAGCCGCGCACGAGGGCACCGTCCCGCCGCGCGGCCCGCCAGAGATCGACCGCGACGATGAAGACCAGCGTCATCTCGACCAGGCGTATCAGCAGCGTCAGCGTGCCGAGCCAGGTCATCGCCGCTCCTCGCGGATCGCGCGGATGATCTCTGCCGTATCCCGGGCGCGCTGGTCTTCCGTGCGACGAATGGAGTCCCCCAAGTACTCGATCCCCTTGTTCAACCCCTCGGAGGCGCCGGCATGCCGTTCGATCACCGCGATGAATCGCTCCTCGCGCTGATCCCGGCGCTCGTGGGCGTCGCGCAGCCCCTTCCGTTCGCGGAGGAAGTCCCGACGGTAAAAGAAGGCCCCGAGGATCACCAGGAGCGCGGCGAACGCCCCGACCGGGCCGAATGCGCGCTCCAGCAGGAGCACGTCGGGCATCAGACTCGCTCCACCGTCTTCGCGTGCTCCAGGAGGTCCAGCACGCGGCCCGCGCGCCGTGAATCGAGCGCCCTGAACACGACCTGCGTCGCCGCCGTCATCGCGTTGAAGCCCTGGTCAAGCACCCGCTCGACCGCCTGCTTGAGGACCTCGAAGTCCGCGTCCTCCAGCCGAACGTCGCCCCCTTCTGCTTTCAGTCGCCACCCTGGCAACTGGCCCTCGCCGCGCACGATCTTCTCCCCGATGCCTTCGAGCGTGTCGTAAACCTTGTTCGCCGAGCGGATCGCCTTCGCGCCCTGGAGATAGCGCTCGCCCACGGCGAAGGCCCCGTAGAGGTCCGCGAAGAGCTCCGCGTCGTCCGGTCCGAAGGTCAGGTGTCGCATGGTCCCTCCTACGCGCTCAGCCGATGCATCATGAATTCCGGGCTGTGGTTGCCGACGCTCTCGACATTGAGGTTCCCGCCCGAATCCTGGTAGGCGATCAGCTCGACGTAGTCCGTCGCCGCGAGGTCATAGACGGTCGCGACCGCCAGTTCCGTCACGGCCGTCCCGCTGTTTGTCGGTTCCGTCGCTCGCGCGATGACCGTCACGCCGTTCAGCTGGATCGAGAGACGCCGCTGACCGGTCGCGTGTTCCTTGAATCGCGCGATACCCACGATGAGGTACTTCCCGGCGGTCTGGCAGGTCAACCGGCTGTTGTTCGTGACCGTATCGTGGATGCCATCGGTGTCATACCGCTCGGAGTTGAGCGCGAGCGCCGTCTCTGTGGCCGTCGTGATCGCTTGGTCCGCGTTATGATAGGCGCGGGCCGCGGAGACGATGCCGAGCTCGACCACGTCCCGCGCGTTGACCTTGAGCCCGTTCACATCGGCGCCGTTCGCGGCGTTCCGCCAGGCGAGCCAGCCGGCGTTGGCGAAACGGCCGAGGCCGGCGGAGGCAGGATTTGCGCCGATCGCCACGGCGGTCCCCAGATAGGCCGTCCGTGGACGCGTGGCACCGGCGGCCCCGAGGTCGTAGGTGTTGTCGAGATTGCCGATCAGATGGCCCGAGTCATTGATCAGCCACCGATACGTGTTGTTGGTGCGGAAGTAGATATTTGCCGCCCCGACTACATTGAGAATGAGGTTGTCGGTGCTCGTGGTGTTGATGTTGGCATTCCCGGTGCCGTCATTCGTGAATTCGAGATACTTCGGCCCCGTCGTCGTGCCGTAGACGCGCAACTTTTGCGCGGTCGTCCCGTTTTTCAGAGCCAGGATGGCCGCCGCGTCGCGGACAAGAATCACATCCAGGGCGCTCGCGACCGGCTCCCCGCTGGCCCAGCCGAGGAGGGCAGCCGCCGTTAAGCGGAAATCGCCGTCCTTGGTGAGCCGAGCGACCGCAATCCCGGCGCTCGTCTCCCACCGCTGGAGATCACCGGTCTGCGCCGCGGCCCCACGGACCCCGAGTATTACGTCCGCCGCCACGAGCCCCTGGATGAGCTCGGTATAGCCCGTGATCTTCTTGTGGCCGCCGATCAGGCCGTCGAGGTCGCGGAGTGCAGTCGTGTAGACGCTCCAGAAATCGGCATCGCCCGCCGACATCTCGGGCAGCCCCAGGTTGGTCGTGAAGTCTTTCTCCACCACGTAGCTGGTCGGCGTGTCGAGCGGGAAGGTGGTCGTGCTCCCAGTCCACACGGCCGAGAGCTGGAACTCCGACGCGCTCGGCACCGCGCTGACGTTGTACCAGCTCGAATCCCCCACGAACTTGAAGAGCTGGGCCGGCGTCGTGACGCTGATGTTCCCGGTGGTTACCCCGCCGCCGGAGAGCACGACGCGGTTCGTCGGATAGGTGGCCGTCGTGGGGATCGCGGCCCCGAGGGAGGCGTCGGCGACGTTGTCGCTCACGGTCGTATCGACGTTGTTGTTGATCGTGACCGCCAGGAAGTAACTGCCCTGGCCAGCCTTGGTCCGGTAGATCTCCCGCGCCGTCGTGCCTGCGGGGCCGAGCGGGATCGAGGACAGATCCACACGCTTGGCCGATCCCGCGATGGTCACCGTGTTTGAGGTCGTCCCGCCGAGCGTCTTCCCCCCAGCGGAATGCACGAAGACGACTTTCCAGGTATGCGCGCCGACGTCGACGTTGCCGCCGACGCCGCTGTCCGTCGCCACGCACGCGGGCGGGGGATCGGCCGAGAGGATCTTCGCGAGGCCCGTCTTGTACTGGCTCATGCGGTCGCCTTTACGACTTTCACGAGGTTGAGGGTATTCGTCGGATCGGTGGGCGGACTCGCGACCGCCTGGCGCCGCCGTGCCACATAGAGATCGTCACTGCGCGTGTCGAGCGCGGTTGCGAAATGCAAGACCGCGATCGCATCCGAGAGCAGCATCGAGGGCGGGACCAGCACGCCACCACTGAGATCGAGTTTCCCCAGGTACAGCTCGCGGCCATTCGCGCCCTGGACGAGCGACGCGACGAGAGCGGCGAGCTCTTCCTTGGAATCGATCAACAGGCCCCCAGGACGAAAACGGCGTTGGGTCCCCGTCAGCGGGGCGGAAAAGACTTTTTTCTTCGGCACGAGGACGACCCCCGCCGGGTCAATCTTGAGATACCATGTTTCCTCCCTCAGGATGCCCCCCGCCCCATCACCGACGCTGAGCGCGTAGAGCACGTGGACATTCCCGCTGGCATCGACGGCGACGCGCGGCGACCACACCGCCGTTCCGGAGGGCTCCCCAGTGTGGTCCACGATCAGGACGCCATCTACCTGGATCGTGCCCGTGAGGCTCGTCCGGGTGTACCGGATCTTGATGCCATCGGCGCCCCAGACCAGATAGAGATTCGTGCCTCGCGCCGCGATCGCTGGCGCCACGACGGCCGTACCGAGGCCCGATCCAATCCAGAGAGTGGTGGGGGCCTGCTCCACGGCTCCGTCTTTGTCCAGCCGCGCGTACTGGACGAGATCGTTCGGCCCGGTCGCTTCTTCCAGCACGATTTGGAGGTCTGTGCCGTCGAACGCGCAGGCGCAGTGATCAAACTTGCCGGTCCACTTGAGGGTGAGCGCGGTCACCACGACGCCGAAGAGACTCAACTGGCCGAATTGGATATCATCGTTCGCATCCGGGACGACGAGCATGATCTCGTTGTCCACCGTGTCCACCGCGAGGCCCCCGGAGAGCTGGCCATCCGACGCGCCAGCAAAGCCGGTATAGGCCGCGACGTCGTTCACCTGGCGATAGAGCGTGGCGTTGGGCACCCCGCTCGCCACCGCACTCGCGACCCCGGCGCCGAAGGCGTCATATGGCACGACTTTGATGTAGTACGTCGTCCCCGCCGTCAGATTCGGGAGCGCGATCTCGCGTGCGTCCTTCGTCGCCCGGGCCACGACCGTCGTCGGCGGGTTGACCGTGTCCGCCAGGACCTCGAAATGATCCAGGTCGGTCTCCGTCGACGAGAACGCAGACCACCCGATCAGGAGTCCCTGGATCAACGGCGTGACCGTCGGCGTCACGGCGGCCATCGTCGGCGCGGGATTCGACACCGTGAGCGTGGCGGGCGCGGCGCTGAGCACGCCGGCGTTCGTCCGTGCAAAGACATTGATCGTGATCGTCCGAGCCCCCGAACTCCCGTTATCCTCGGTGTTCTCCTCCCAGGAGTAGAGCAGCCGATTGGACGCGCTCTCGATGATGCGCTTGATCACCCCGCCCACGAGGACGTGAATCACGTAGTCGTTGATCTGGTTCAAGCCGGTCCTCGCGGCTTGATTCAGCGATCCCTGCTTGACATAGAGGGTCTTCGTCCACGAAAACTTCACGTCGCGTCCAAGGAACTCCGTGGCGTTCTTGCCGCCGACGAGTTGCAAGCCGCCCGGCGTGGGCGGCGCGTTGATGCCGGATCCGCCCACCGGAATCGGCGGTCGCCGCGTCCAGGCGCCCGTGAAATTGACCGCCTGAATGTCGAGGAGACTCAGCTGGAGTCCGCCCTCAATCCCGAATCGGGGCGTGATCCCAACGATCTCGAACACCTCGTTCGTGATCCCGCGTTTGCCATTCACGAGGTTCGGGATCTGGGCGTGCGTTACCTTGATCTGGTCGGCCACCTCCCAGCGGTGCTTCCGGTAGAGCACATTGACGTTCAGAATGGGCGTGGGCTCGGAGAATCGCTGGAAGAGTTTCAGTGCTTTGTCGTCGATGATGGCGTCCGTCCCCGCATGCGAGCTTTTCAACCCCTTCGACTCGATCACGAACGCCGGCCGGATCCCGTACTTTTTTTGGGAGCTAGTGGCGTCGTATTGGACGGAGAGACCGAAAGCGCCGGGCGCTTCGGGGAGGTCCCAGTCATAGAAGATGATGACGCGGTTGATGATCGTCGGATCGCCGGCCGCCCAGGACCAGGACTTGATATCGGCGCTCGTCAGCGTCTCGGTGACCGCGCCCGGGTCCGTGAGCGGCTTGTACCGCTTCACGCTGTACTTGCCATCTCCTCCGACGAACGGGTAGCAATTCAGCACCTTGAGGATTTCCGTCTCGATCCAGGTCTTCCCATCGATCGGCGCCTTCACCTCGAATTCCAGGTAGTCGCTCAGGAAGTCCGAGCCGCGGAGGGCTTCGATGCCCGCCACGTCCACCAGGGCCGCCGGCACGGCGAGGCCGTTGCCGACCCCGTAGGCGTCCCACGTCGCGTGGTTCGATCCTGGGACGTCGGTCGAGAGAAGGACCAGGAGCAGGATGCCGAGCGGATCGCCCCAGGGCTTGAAGGGCGCATCCTCGGTCGCGGTGAGAAAGATGTCTTTGAGCAGCGACCGCTGGATGTCCTGCGCCTTGAGGACGACCGTCACGCCGTCGCCCGCGTAGTAGCGCTCGGCCACTTCGAGCTTCGCGTACCAGAGGCCGTTCGCCACGAGGGTCCCGTCGTACCCGAAGATCACCTGGACGCGCTGGCCCGGACGGATCTGCTCCCCATTGGTGAGCGCGTCCTTGTCGAAGTGCTCGGCCGCCACGGTCCCGTCGACCCCGCGCGCCGAGACCTGAATGGTCTTCGCCCCGTTGTTCACCGAGGTGTACCGCATGCGCTCGATGACGCCGGCGGTCGTGATCTCGATCGTGCCCGCGCGCGGGATCCCGTCCGGCGTCTCGTTGACGAGTACCGAGAACGGCGGCCCGGCGCCGGCCGCGATGCCGCCGTTCAGCGTCAGCGGTTGCGCCGAGAGGTACTGCATCATCTCGCCGTTCCTGTCGATCAGCTCGAAGATCATGGCCCCGATCGTCAGCTGGCCGGCCCCCGGCACGACCGTCTGGGCGCCGCCGGAGAGCCGCGAGACGTAGGCCAGCGCCGGCGTCACCAGCCCGCCGGGATCGCGATTCACGAAGTCGCGGGCAAAGGGATACTCGGTGCTCTTGGCGTAGTCGGGGACGTGGAAGAAGCGGAGAAGGTAGACCGGACGGGTCGCGTACTTGGCGGCCTCGGTGTTGTAGGCGCCCGTCCCCCCGCGCGTCATCTCACACGCCCTGCCGGAAGGTGAGCACGGCCAGGTAGAGCGCCACGCTGAGTCCCGCGGACCGCGCGATCGCGGACTTCTCGATGACCAGCTCGGCCTTCGAGAAGTAGCTATTGAAGTTATCGTATTCCCACTGCCCGCCGCATGTGCCGAGGCGATCGAGCGTGAGGACACCCTGGAAACCCCGCGAGCCCCAATCGCGCCAGTAGGTCATGAGCGAGGTGGCGATCGCCGCGGTGAGGTGCTGCAGGGTCAGGGTCACGAGGACCTCGTTCCGCTCGTAGACCGTTTCCAGGACGCCGGAGAGCCCAACGTTTTGGCCCCGGATGGGGACTTCCTGGATCTCGATCTTCGTCGCCGGCTCGAAGTCGATCGTGATCGCGTTATAGACAAAGCGGACGTAGAAGTGCTTGTTGAGCGCCATATCACGGCGTCACGAGGCTCAGCTCGGCCGCCGGGTCGGGCACGGGTTCGACCGGCGTCGGCGCCGGCGGCGCCGGGATCACGGGCGGCGGCGGCGTGTAGGTCCCGACCGTCACCACCGCCCCACCGCTGTCGTTGACGATCAAGTTGAGGCCGGAGTCCTTGTCCACCTGGACGATCTTGGCGAGGATGGCCGCATAGACATCATCCGGGAGCCCCAGGACCGCGTTCGAGAGCACGGTGAGATCAACCCCCGCCGGGACCAGCCCGAGGCGCGTGTAGGGCAGGGTGGTCGTCTTCACCACGCCGCCGGTGAGCGCCGTCTGGTAGCCCACGAGGACCTGCGCCTCGGTCGCCACGATCGTGTCGATCGTCCCGAGCGCCGCCTCGAAGAGCGGCCCGAGCTGCGCGTTCCGGGCGAGCCATTCGACAAGCTCGCCGATCGAGCCCATGCTCCCGAAGCTCTGGAACGCCTCGACCGGGACGCCGGCCGAGAGGAGCGCCGCCTGGACGGTCGCCGCATCGGCCTGGATCGTGGCGAGGTCGCCACTGGCCGCGATGTCCGCGTTGTGGCCGCCCGCGAGGACCTCGGCGCAGATGGCGAGCAACAGGCCGCCCACGGTGTTGCCGTTGACGGCGGTCACCGTCGTGAGCTGGCTCGAGGCGGTGATCCCGGAGGCGACGAGGCTGTTGTAGACGGCGCTCGCGTCCGCGCTGCGTTCGTCGTCGGACTCGCCGCCCGCTTCCTTGCCGCCGAGGGCGCCGGCGCCAGCCCCAAGGGCTGCGCCCGCGACGAGGCCGACGACGGTGCCAACCCCCGGCACGACGCTGCCCAGAACGGCGCCCGAGATCGCGCCGCTCACGGCTCCGCCAGCCACGCTGCCGCTCTGGTAGGCGCCGTAGAGCGCCAGGACAAAGCCCGCACCAGCGGCGACCACACCGAGGGCCGAGACGCCAGCCGTTGCACCAAGCGGCACCGTCCCGCCGGTCAGGACATCTGCGGCGGAGGCAGCGGAGACGCCAGAGAGACCCGTCAATGAGAGCCCGGTGGCGCCACCGCCGGCAGCGGTGAACAGGCTCGCGTTGCTCGGTGACAATAGCTGGAGCAGGCCGGCGGCATCGACGACGCTCGGCCCCATCGCCGTCTGGACCACCTGGCCCGGCACGGCCCCCGCCGGCGCCAGCCCCACCGTCACCCCGCTGGACGTCAGCCCAGTGGCCGCGACCGGGATCGAGGGCGTCATCCCGAGCCCGGCCAGGCTAAAAAAACTCGTCCCACCTCCGAGAGCCTGGCGGAGCTGGGCGGCGAGGGGCCCGAGCAGGAACTGGTTCGTCACCATCTGGCTCATGGAGCTGAGGAAGGACCGCGCGAACTCCTCGGGAAGCTTCTTGAGCTTGTCGAAGTCCCCGAAGAGCGGCGCGACGAACACCTCCGACACGGTGCGCGACATGTCGCCGAAAATCTCGCGCGTCGTCGTCCGCATCTGCGTCCCGAAGTCCGAGTAGTCCCGTTCCACGTCGTCGAGGCCCGCGAGGAATCCGGCCAACGGATCCGTCTGCTCAAGTTTCTGGCGCTCCCGAATCGCCCGCTCGATCTCCGCCTCGAGCTGGATGTTCTGTTTCTTCGCCTCGGCGATCTTCCGCGCCTCGTCGGTGGTCGCAGCGGCGATCGCCAGGTCCGCCTCGGCGAGGCGCAGCCCGTCGCGCTGGAGCGCGAGCATCGCTTCCAAGTCCTCGCGTTCGCTCCGTGAGAGCCCGGGGATGCGGCTCAAGATATCGACGCGCTGGAGATCGACCCCCAGGCGCTCCCGCGCCAGCCCGAGCGCCTCCTGGTCGGTCTTCTGGATCTCCTGGCGGGTCCGCTCGACGTCCGCGCCCCCGAGCATCGGGAGTCCCAGGCCCAGCTCTTCCAGGCCGCCCGGAATGGGCACCGAGCGCGCGAGCCGTTCCTGACGCTCCCGCTCGTCGGCCTTCGCGATCTCCTGGAGCGCGCGCTCGATATCCTCGGCGCCCAGCTGTGGGAGACCGACACCAAGTTGCTCCAGTCCGCCAGGGATGAAGACGGCGAGCCGGCGTTCGAGGGCGCGGGCTTCAGCTTCGGCCGCCAGGCGCCGGGCCTCGTCCTGCCGCGCCTGGAGCAGCTGACCCTCGGCCGCCTTCGTTGCCGCAACATCGGCTCCGAGAGCTTCGGTAAAAGTGAATGCGCGCAGCTCCGCCTCGGCCTGGAGCGCTCGTCCGATGGCCGCTTGCCGCTCCTTCTCAGTTTCGACGATTTGTCCCGCCCGCGCTCGCGGCATGAGCCCACCACCACGGCCGAGCTCTTGGCGCAGCCGTTCGAGTTTCTCGGTCAAGGTGGTGACGTCCTTCGCCGCCTGCGCTGCCGCCGCGCCGATTCGCGCGGGATCGGCGGAAGCCATGGCCTGATTGAACTCGAGCATCTCCTGCTTGTTCTTCTGCCAGGCGGTGAGCAACTGCCCGCCGACGATCCCGGCCAGTCCAGCTGCCGCAATGCCCAGGACCCCCATCCCGGAGCCCAAGAGCGCCGCACTCACGAGGACGCCCGTGATCTGCTGCGTCGTCTGTCCAAGAGCGGGCGAGAGCTCCGAGACGAGCGGGAGGGCCAGCCGACTGACCGAGCGCGCGGTCACGCCGATCGACGTATCCAGCCGGGCGAGATAGGCGGGCATCGCCTGGAGCGGCGCCGCCACGTTCGCCTGCACCGACCGCCCGAACTGGTCGAGGATCGGCGAGGCTTGATCCGTGGCTCGGACCGCGACTGAGTAGACGAGGTCTTCGGTCACGGCCATCAGTCGTCCCGGTGCCGGCGCGCCTCACGCTCCTGGAGCTTGTCGCTCAGGAGCACGCGCCAGCAGAAAATCCATTCGGAGATCGGCAGCTGCCAGAGGACTGAGGGGAGGGTCCGCGTCCGCTCCGCCATCATGCGGAGCGCCTGGCGGACGTTCTGCCCCGGCGTCTGCACGACAGCGCGCAGCACCCACGCGGCGATGGGCGGGGGATCGTCCTCCACCGATGGGGCTGGAGCCAGCTCGATCGGCATCGTCCGCTCGCCGACCAGCACGTCACGCTCCGTGAGCCAGCCGACCGTCCGGAGATAGGCGACCACGGCCTCATCGCGGGCCGGACCCAGCCGATGCACCTGCTCGAGGGTGAGGCGGGGCTCGCAAACGGCCGCGACCAGCAGATGATCGAGCCACCGCTCCATCTGCTGCGCCGTCTCGCGCTGCCCCGCGGAGGTATCCCGCTCCCAGCAGTCGGCGAATGGCACGATATCGGGGAAGCCGTAGAAGAAGAGGCCCGCGGGGAGATCCCGCGCGATCAGCCCCCGGGGCGCGCCGGCGAGCGTGATCGGCAGGATGAAGTCACGCAGCACGGGCTCCGGCCTCTTCCGAGGACGGCGCGGGGTCGGGGCCCGTTTCCTTTGTGGCCTCCGGCGTGAGGATGCCGGACCGCATGAGGATCTCGGTCTTCAGGAGCACGGCGTCATCGCCGAGCCGCTTGGCGTCCGCGGGCGTCATCGGAGGATCCACGACCCCGAGGGCGACGATCTCGTAGAGACTCTCGCGGAGCGCGGCCCGTCGAGCGGCGAGCGCCTCCGGCATCAAGGTCGCGAGCCAAGCGAGCTCTCGCTCGGCGAATTCCGCGACCGGCCATTCGACCGCCTCCGCAGGCAGTGGCGGCAAGAGCGAGAAGTATTCCGCCCGGGCCATCCGCCGGATCTTCACGCGCACGTCGCGGCCAACGAGCGCGGAGGTCTCGGGGAGCACCACGTCCCATTCCGTCGCGCGGAGCAGCTCCTCGATCGTCAAGATTTGCATGGGGGCCCTCAGTCGGCAGTAATGGTCAGCTCGTCCCCGCCGGTGTTCGCGTTCAGCTTCGCCGCGATCTGGTAGGCGCGAAGGCCATTGCGCTGGATATCGGTGATGTCCAGGACCTGGAGCTTCGGCGCGTTGTACTTGATGCGGTTGTATTGCGTGGTGCCGACCTGCCACGTCGTGGCCAGGAGCGTCCCGAGATCCCGCTTGTTGTGCCAGTCGAACGTGGCGACGGTTACGGCCTCGGGATCGAGCGTCGCCAGGAGCCGGCGCCAGGCGATCAGGACGCCGGCGACGCCCTGGGCGTCGTTCGCCGACTGGATCAGCTGCACGTCGTTGCCGAGATCGACATCGAAGCTCGCGACCCGTGGCGTGTAGGCGGCCACCGTGACCGCGCCAGATTTGAAGACGGGCGGCTGGACCGTGCTGATCGTGCCGGTCAGGAGCGCGATGTCCGCCGGCGCCACGTACAGCCCGGTGAGCGTGACCGCCAGGACCGCCGGCTGGCCGACCCGGTTCATGAACCGCGCGGTTCCGAAGGCGCCCAGGAGTTTTCCCTGCGGCGCATTCTCGACGAAGAGCGCCGCCGTGACCGACTCGCCGATCGTCGCCGCGGATTGCGGCTTGTAGTCCCACTTCTCAGTGCCGACCCCGAAGGAGCCGGTCGCGGCCAGGCCGCAGGCCCGGAGCAGGGCATCCACCTCCGGCTTGACGGACGCCGAGTAGGCGACCGCCGCCCCGCGCAGGAGCGCCTCGAACGACAGGACCGCGCTGCGCGCGCCCGGGATGTCGGGCAGATCCGTGATCGCGCCACTGATCCGCTCATCCCGGAACTGCTCTTGGGTCACCCGGAACACGATGTTACGGACCTCGATGAGATCGGCCGCGGCCAGCACCGCGTCGGTGCCATAGGTCGTCTCGATCTTCGCGGCGACCTGCCCACGCTTCCAGCGGGAGACGGTCGGCTGCGCCATCGCCTAGTCCTCCTGCCGCGCGGCCGAGAGCCGCTCCGGCGGATAGAGCCCGACGCTCTCGCCGTCGAGCCGCACCTTCACGAACCCCTGCTCCTCCCCGAGTACTTCTGCGGTGCCGCCTTCGGGGAGCTTCACCCATTCACCGACCTTGAACGTCGCGCGCGTCCTCATCACTCGACCTCCACCTGGTGGTCATCCATCAGCACCGTCACACCCTGCGCGAAGGCGCCCAGCGGCTCGTTTTCCCCTTCATCAGTCTCCACGCCGGCGTCGATCGCCAGGTCGCGGACGATGCCGTCGAGCTTGGCGTTCTTCAGGAGAGTGCGGACGGTGTCCTCCCACAGCCGCTGGAGCCATCGGCTGCGCGAGGTCACGTCGTCGCCCTTCACATAGCCGTAGACCGTCACGGCGAACTTGTGGTCGAAGGTGGCGTAGGGCGCGGCCCCGGTCGCGATCTCCTCGAAGGTCGAACCCGGACCCTCAATCACACAGAGCCAGGGGTATTCCTTCGCCTGTTCCAGCGTCGTGAACTCCCGTTTGACCACGGGGTTGTTGGCATAGGTCCACGGGCCGATCGTCCCCCACTGCCGCGTGCCCGTCATGCTCTGGAGCTTGGCGACGATCTTCTCGAGGATCTGGTCGCGAATGGGCTCAGGCACTTCGTCCTCGCAAGAGCCTTTCGAGCTCCGCCCGGAAGGCCGCTTCAACCTCCGCGCGTACTTCTTCCGCCGAGTGCCGGAGCCACCGACGCGCCCGATGGCCTGGGTGATGCACTTCCTGGACACGAAGGACCCGGCCGCCGCCCACCGGAATCGTGAGGAAGTCATGGCGGCTCGGCTTGATGAGGTAGGGGCCCGTCCCGCGTTCGAGAATCCGCCCGTAGAACACGCGCGAGCCGATGAGGCCGACGATGTCGCCGCTCTTTCCCACGAAGACGCGGGAGCGGATGGAGCGCCGGAGCTTGCCCGTGCGGAGCCGGAGGAATCGGCCGCTCACGTTGATCTTCGCCCGGCGGACGATTGCACCGGCGGCCTTCCGCGTGCCCCGGAGGAGCCCGGCCCGGAGCAGCGGTGCCGCCGCCTGCTGGCCCGTCGCGATCAGCTCGATCTCGGGCAGGAGCGAGCCCTTCCGGCGCGCGCTGATGAGGTCCGCCATCACACCACCACGATCCGGCGATAGACGTTGAGGAGCAGTGCCGCCCGTTTTGGGATCACCGTGTCAAGGAGGGTAATGCCCCCGCCGGGCGTGTTGATGGACACCACTTCCTGCACGGCCTTGGACTGGTCGCGCCAGAGCTTCTGGATGATCTCCAGGGCGCCCTCCTGGAGGTCATCGGGGATCGTGACGAAGCCACCCGTGTAGGTCAGGAGCACGTTGTAGGGATTGCTCGTGGACAGCGCCGCCCATCCCGCCGCCCGGTAGAAATGATTCGGAGAAAACAGCGAATCCCACAGGTCCGAGGCCACGATGACGTCCTTGAGCGCCGGGTCACCGTCCGCCTCCGCCTTCCACAGGCTCTGCGCCGTTCCGTCCACGCTGATCGTGATCGTGCCGCTCGCTTTGATGGGCACGTGCAGGGGATAGAGGAGCCGCCCGTTCGGGCCGCGCCGACGCAGGTCCGTATAGGTGAGCTCCTTGAACGGCCGTCGGCAGTACTGCTCACATAGATCCGACGCGCGGTCGATCACCTTTTCGAGCTTCGCATCGTCCGCGGTGCCGATGATCCCGAGGAAGGACTTCGCGTCGGTGAGGCTGACGAGGGCATTGGCGGCGACAGCCATCTCAGTGCGCCCTGAACCACCGAGCAGGACTCGACGACACGGTGACGGCCCCGGCGATGAACGACGCGACGAGGGAGGCCACGCCGAGCGCCGTGCCCGCCATCGTGCGGACGACCACGAGGACTTTCTGAAGCCCGGCGACCCCCACCGCCGTGGCGGGCATCGCCACGGCGATCACCACGGTCTGGGTGAGGGCGGGCAGGCCGATCACTGTCGCGGCCAGCGTCTTCGGCATCATCTTCAGGAGATCGGGGGCGCCCGTGGCGACGGCCGCGAGCGTTTTTGAGATCGTCTTCACCAGGGACGCGACGCCTATTGCGGTGGCCGCGAGTGTCGACACAAATGTCATGATGCGCGAGAGTCCGGCCACGCCCACGGCCGTGGCGATGAGCGCCTTCACGGCCACGAACACCGGAGCAAGCGTCGCCACGCCGACGGCGGTCGAGGCAAGCGTCTGAAAGAACGTCGTCCCGGACGGGGGCTTGAACGAGAGGCCCATGTAGGCATATGCCCCCTGGGCGGGGGCCGCCGCCGTCGAGGCATCCGCTCCCGTGGACATGCTGACGTTATCCTTGCGGAAGGTCTGGAACCCCGCATCGGTCCCCGTCGCACTCGTGGCCGCGGTGCCAGCCGTCCAGCCCGAAATCCCGCCCGCCGAGGCGTTGTCCATCTCGTTGAAGAACTGGACCACCATGCGCTCAGCGTCGGACACAGTGACGGCCGCCACGGCCTGGTTCGCCGTCGTGTAGGGACCGGCAGCCGCTTGGGCGTCCCACGGGTCGCCGGTCGTGATGCATCCCCGGATCACATAGGCGCGACCTGCAAAGCAGGTGTCGGTGCCGGTGTCCCAGCTCGCGCCGCGCGCGCAGACCGGGTCCGCCGGGTCCGCGGCCGAGATCGCCCGCCGCCAGAACCACGCGACCCAGCCGTCTCGCGTCCCCGCCGGTTGGCCGATCTGCGAGCCGATCAGCGTCCAGCCGGTCGGCGTGGGGATCTGGGCGGCGTCGCCGGTGGTGTTCGGCCCCCAATAGACCAGGCCCAGGATCAGGATGTCATCAGACAGTTTCGAGGGGAGAGTGACGGTCAGCGACCCGGACGTGTTCGCCGCGATCGCGCCTTCAGCCTGGAGAACCGGCGCCGCCATGGGCTAGGTCTGCTCAAGCGTGATCGTGAACTCGATCTTGTCCCCGGACGCGAGCGCGATCCCGGCGAAATCGCCATGCACGACCAGTGTGCCCCCCGATGCGGCATCGAAGAGCCCCGCGTTCGTGATCGTCTTCGCGGCGTTCGCCGTGATCGTGGCGATCCACTGGTTCTTATCGCTCGCCGGCTGCGAGACCGTCGGCACGACCCGGGCTTCTGACGCCTCGGTAAAGAGCGCCGTATCGCCCTTGGCCGCCGTCCCAGCCCCGGTGCCCCAGCCGATCTTGGCGTTCGTCGCGTCGAGATGGACGGCGCTCGTGCCGTCGATCAGATCGACGACCTTGTCCTCCCCAGCCTGCGTATAGACCGTCGCCATGGCCTACTCCCGCGTCAGGGCACCCGTGGTGCGATCCACGCGGTACCAGCAGTGCTCGGCAGCCCGGTAGAGACGCATCGAGAGCCGGGCCTCACTGCGCGTCTTCGCGTCGATCGCCGGCGTTCCAGATCGTTCGCCGCCGCGTTCGTAGACGCGGCCCCGCACGCTCGCCGGTGCCACTCGACGCTCGCCCCGGCGCCAGGCCTGGTACCGCTCGCGCCACCGGCCCAGCACGCGCCCGATCACGCCGCGACGACCTTTCCGTCGCTCGACAGCGGGATCCAGTAGCAATCCCAACGGATCGTGCCGGCCGTGATCGCCGCGACGGCGACCGTGCCGACGATATGATCCGTGATCGCGATGTCCTTCAGCGCCGCGGGCAACGCCACGCCATTCGGATCTGGCGTCGTGTCCACCCAGAACTCACCGAGATCGATATCCGTGGCAGTCGTCGCCGCAATGAAGAGCGCTGTAGCGTTCGTCACGCCGAGCGCCAGGGTGGCCCCGGCCCCAGCCAGGTCCACGGTGCAGAACGGCACGAACGCGACAATCAGCACTTCCCCCGTCACCGTGAAGAGCGGGACGTTCCCCACCGCGCCGAGATTCGCCGCGCCCGTGAACGCGAGGGATTTGCTGGCGCGGTACGGCCCCGCATCGAGCTTCAGAGCCCACGCGGCCCCGTCATAGAGGTAGGTCGCCCCAGAATCGGCCTCGTAGAACTCCGATCCCGCCGGGACGCCAGTCGTCGGTTTGACATCCGCCGCGACGCCGAGATAGCGACGGATCGCGCTCAGGAGGACTACGGCCATGGCCGGGCTCCGGACAGCCGAGTCCACGCCGCGCCGTCGAAGACATAGACCTCTCCGGTATCGGTTTCCAGCAGCTTCGAACCGGCCAGCGCCGCCGCGGGCTTCGCATCGGCCGCGAGGGCCAGGTACCGCTGTGCGCGCGGGATGAGCACGACAGCCATCGCGGACTAGGCCACTCGCATCCCGAGCACGTAGACGTCGCAGTTCGCGTCGTTGGCGCCGTCGCCCTTCGTTACCCGCAGCGTCCCGCCAGCCGCGATCGTGTCTTGCGCGTCGTCGATCGTGCCCGCGCGCGTGACCGTCTTGTCGGCCTTGTTCGTGTCGATCGCGTCGGTGATCGCCGTGGCCCCGTTCTTCACGGTGATCGTATCGGCGGCCCCGCCGACCGCCTTGTTCACGACGATGACATCGAGCACGCGGGTCTTGTGCGTGAGAACCACATTCTTGTCGGCGCCGCCCGCCTGGTCGGCGAGCACGTGATGGACGACCAGGAGGCCGCCGATCACATTCGAGGCCGCGACGACCTTGGCGATCGTGCCGTCGAGGCTCGCGGCAACCAGATCCGCGAGCGCGACTTCGCCGGCGGCGAGACTGAGAATCCCGGTCGCCGCGGAGAGATCGAGGACCGAACCCGCCGGCAACGTGAGCTTCCGATTGGTCCCGTCCCAGGTGGCGATGATATTTTCGGCCTTGTCGTAGAAAACGAGATCGCCACCGACCCAACGCGTCTTGACGTTCGCCACCGGCATGCCTGGCCCTCCTCAGTACGCCCCCGCGACCCCAAGGCGTTCATGCGCCCGTTGCGCGTCCGAGAGGCGGCGCCCGCCGATGGACGCCGCCTCCACACTCCCCCGACTAGTCGACGATCGAACTCGGCAGGTTCGCCGGCGTCGCGGCGTACCGCTGGCCGTAGAGGAGATACAGCGCGCAGCCGAGCTGGGCGTTCGTGCCGGTGTCGGCCACCCGCACCCGCAGACAGTCGAACCCGTTGTCGACGTCGAGCTCGTCGGCCTCGATCTCGAAGACATACACCGCCTCTTCCTCGGCCGAGGTCGCATCCGCCTGGAAGCTCGCGCCGGCCGCCTGGGTCACCTTGCTCCACGTCCCGACGGCGGTCAGCGTCCCCTGTTTCTTGAAGATCGTCGCGATCGTGGCCAGATCCTTCACGCCCGTCCCGGCGACGTCCTGCGCCTGCTGGAATGAGATCAGCGGGTCGTCGCCGGCGGTCCCGGCGCCCTTGAACACCACGACCGCGACGCCCTGGGCGTGCTTGAGGCTGATGTAGTCCCCGTCGCGGGCCGTCTGCAGGTCCAACGGCAGGATCGCCGGAATGATGTCGATCAGATTGCCGAGCGGCTTGCCGGTGCTCATGCGTTCTCCTCCTACGCCCGGGTATCGAGCGAGACGAACGGGCTCAGCTTGTTCGTCCCCTTGAACGGCGTGATCGCCTCGCGGGGAAGGGGCTGACCGTCCACGCGGTAGATCGCGCGGAACGTGTTCTCCCCTTGCGTGAACCGCACGTGGATGCTGGAGGCTGTCTCGATGCCCGACGCCTTGCGGATCAGGCGGTAGCGGGAGAGGTCGGTGAGCAGGATGTCCCCCTTGGTGCCCAGCGTCTCCGCGTACTCCACCGGGATGACCGGCCGACCCTTGATCCGGAGAATGCCGTCCGGGCCGTAGGTGACGAAGCGCGGCTCGAGCCCGCCGGTCCCGACGGCGATGGCCAGATGATCGAGCTGGGGTTCCGTGTCGACGTTGATGAGCCACACGGCCGTGAGCTTGCTGCGCGCTGGCAGGCGCGCCCACATCTTCGACAGATTCTCGGTGACGATGGTGTTCGCAGCCTGGCCCGTCTCCTTCGCGATCGAGACGAGCGCGGCGGCGTTCAGAATGCCGAGAGGTTGCCCAGCGCCCGTGCCGCGCACGATGGCGTTCTCGACCTGGAATTGCAATTCCTCGGTGAACGCCTCCGTCAACTCGGCCGCGAGGGCTGGCGCGTCGGCCTGGAGCTCGTCGGTCATGTAGCCGAGCGCCGCTACCTTGCGGAGCTTCATCTCGACCTGGGCGAGCTTGACCTGGGTGGCCGTCGGGGCCGTCCCTTCATCGACCCAGTAGCCCAACACGCCGCCCCGGCGGGAGCCGTCGGCCCGGCTCTTCTCATCGATAACATTGAAGGTGATGGCGTTGCCGGCGATCGGGCGTTCGTTGACGCGGCTCAGGATCTGGCCGGTCTCCCACATCTCCTTCTCGATGCCGGCCGCGAATTCCATGGGCACGGCGAAGCCCCCGTCGGGGCCCGTGGCCTCGCCCATGCCGGTCGCGACCGCCATCAGGCGGGGATCCATGCCTCCGCCGCTGTGGGCACGATGCACGGCCTGGAGGAAGTCGCCGAAGTGCTTCCAGGGCTTCTCCCCAGCGAGATCACGGACCACCTCGACTTGTCCACCGGTGGCCGCCGCCTCCCGCTCGAACTGGCGTTCCCACCGGGTGATCTCGGCGCCGAGCGCCACGAGCTCCACGTGGATCGCATCGTCGCGGTCGGCTTCCTCGGTGGAGAGGGCGCGCTGCCCCTGCTCGGCTTTCGCCAACAGGGCCTTGCCTTCGTTCGTCAGATCGAGGCGCTTCTGGACGAGATCCTGGTAGCGACGACTCGGCGCCCCGCCCGCAATCGCCGGTCGCCGGGCCACCTGGACGGCCTCGATCCATGACAGGCCGAGGCCGCGCGCCTCCCGGACCCGCTGGAGCTGCTCTCCCAGGGCGCGCGAGGCGACATCGATGACGGCGAAGAGCGCGGCCAGGACGGCCAGCGCGGTGAGGTGGCAGATCCCCGAGAGCTTCCTGAGCATCGCGCGTCCTCCCCGGTGGCCCAGGGCGCGCGGAGCCTGCACAACGCAAAGGGCGCACGCCGTGGGGCACCACGATTCGGTTCGTGGGTCCCAGCAGCGCGCGCCCCCTCAGGATTGCGCTCTCTGCGTTACTCTCGGTTCGGCTTGCCCTCAGACAGCCCGCACAACCGAGAGCCTGGTGCTTATCGAGGACTCAGGCTACGCCGTTCTGCCTCCGTGTCAAATCTTATTTTCCCCCGGTACTGTCCTAATTTGGGCAATAATAGACTTGACTCATCCCGCTACCGGGCGTAGTATCCGGGCATGGACACCACACTGACCGCCCCCGCGACCCTCCTCGACGCTGTCCGATTCTTCTCCGACCCCGACGTGTGCGTCGCCTACATGGCGAAAGC
>JACQWC010000210.1 GCA_016209635.1 Candidatus Rokuibacteriota bacterium
CGTCGCGCGAGCGCGATATCCTCCTGGCGGGCGGCTTGCTCCCTTACACCCGAGGCTCTTCCACTCCCCCTCCCCCCACCCTCTTCCCCGGCGGCTCGAGCCCTCTCCCCTCAGGGGAGAGGGCAGGGTGAGGGGGCGGGGGATGCCTCAACGCCGCATCCGAGCCGTCTTCATGCGCGGCGGGACGAGCCGCGCCCTCTTCTTCCACGAGAACGACCTGCCGCACGCCCGGCCCGCGCGCGACCGGATCCTCCTCACGGCGCTCGGGAGCCCCGATCCCTACGGCCGCCAGCTCGATGGCCTCGGCGGCGGGATCTCGTCCCTGTCGAAGGCGTGCGTCATCGGGGAGCCTTCCCACCCCGACGCCCAGGTGGACTACACGTTCGCCCAGGTCGACGTGAAGACGCCCGCCGTCGACTACAGCGGCAACTGCGGCAACTGCTCGGCGGCGGTCGGCCCGTTCGCGATCGACGAGGGGCTCGTCGAGGTGACCGGGAGCACGACGATCGTGCGCATCCACAACACGAACACGAAGAAGCTGATCGTCGCGCACGTGCCGGTTCGCGACGGCGAGGCGGCCGTCGAGGGCGACTTCGAGCTGGCCGGCGTGCCGGGCCGCGGTGCCCGGATCGCGCTCGACTTCCTCGACCCGGGCGGGGCGGGCACCGGGCGCCTCCTGCCGACGGGGCGCCCGCGGGAGGTGATCGGCGGCCTCGAGGCCTCGCTCGTCGACGCCACGAACCCGGTGGTGTTCGTCCGCGCGAGGGATCTCGCCCTCGCCGGCACCGAGCCGCCCGAGGCCATCGACGACGACCCGGCGCTCGGCGCGCGGCTCGAGGCGATCCGAAGACAGGCGGCGGAGCGGATGGGAATCCCGGGGAGCGCGGCGGTCCCGAAGATCGCTCTGGTCGCGCCGGCGGCCGCCTTCACGGCGCTCGACGGGACCCGCTATGACGCGGACGGGGTCGATCTCGTCGCGCGGGTCATCTCGATGGGGAACTGCCACCGGGCGTTCGCGCTCACCGCGGCGATGTCCCTCGCCGTGGCGGCCCGCGTCGAGGGCACTATCGTCCAGGAGTGCGCCCGTCGCGGAACGCCCGCCGGCGACCTGCGACTCGGCCATCCGTCGGGCGTGCTGCCGATCGCCGCGATCGTGCGTCTCAAAGACGGCGAGCCGTGGGCCGAGCGGGTCACCGTCTATCGGACGGCGCGCCGGCTCATGGAAGGCTACGTCCGGGTGCCCTGACCGTGCCCCCCGCGCCCACGGATCTCGTCGAGCACCGGCAGGACGTACTCGCGGAAGCGGACCGGGTTCTCGCTCATCGGGAAGTGTCCGAGCCCCGCCATGATGGTGACGCGCGCGCCCGGGATCTTCGCGGCCGTGCGCCGCGTGTCGTCGGGCGTGCAGGAGAAGTCGTACTCGCCGGTGAGGAGGTAGACTGGGCAACGGGCCGTGTCGATCGCCGCGACGCGATCCCGGAGATCGGAGTCGACCCGGTAGAAGTAGAGGTCCCCCTTGAAGACGCCCGGGCCCGAGGTCATGTAGCCCCAGAGAGTCTCCCACCGCGTCTCGTCCGGCGCCCGCGGCCCCACCAGACCCGACACGAGCGCCGCGCACACCTCGCCGCCGTGGACGTCGGGGCGGTGGAGCCACTCGGTGTCGTACCAGGGTTCCTGGTGGGCCGCGGCCTCGAGGCCGATGACCGCGCGGAGGTCCTCCCCGTGCCGTCGCGCCAGCTCGAGCACGATCCGTCCGCCCATCGAGCACCCCATCACCACCGGGCGCTCGAGCCCGAGGGCGCTCCCGAAGGCCATGATCGCATCGACGTAGGCGTCGGTCGTCAGCCGGTACTCCCCGTCCTGCCAGCCGGGCGGCGGCGTCGACTTGCCGTGCCAGGGCATGTCGAAGGCGAGGACGCGGAAATGGCGCGTGAGCGCCTCGTCGTTCATCAGGTGGCGGAAGTGACGGCCGTCGGCACCCGCCGTGTGGAGACAGACGAGCGGGAGGCCCTGGCCCGCCTCCTCGAAGTAGACGCGGTGCGGCCGGCCGCCGAGGACCAACGAGACATACCGGCCGACGATGGGCTCGACCCCCGCCGCTCGATCCGGGACCGGCGCCGCGGCGAGGCGCCCGCGCGGCGCCGCGAGCACCTCCTTCACGTACCGGAGGTTCGCCATGAGCGGCCCGAGATCGCCCTCGATCCGCGCCTCGCCGCGCTTGGCCATCGCGAAGATGTCGTGGTAGCCGGGGGGCGGCACGGGCTCCCAGAAGCGCCGCCAGGCCTCCGCGGGCGCGCGGAGGGCGAAGGACCACGCCCGCATCGAGAACGGGCCGCGCTCGACGCGGGCGATCCGCCCCTCGACCACGCGGACGAGGTACGGGACCTCGCCGACCTCGACCAGGAACGTGGTGGTGAGGAACCGTCCGCGCCGGACGAGCGCCTCGTCGCGATTGACCAGCTCGACGAGCCCGTCGATCACGCCGGCCATCATATCCCATGACGACGCCCCCGCCCGACCCCGTCGACCGCTTCTACGCCGCCGTGCGGGCGATCGCCCGGTTCTGGCTCTGGTTCTTCCTGAAGAGCGTGGACGTGCGCCATCCCGAGCGCGTGCCGGTCGGCGGGCCGGTGGTCCTGTGCATCAACCACCCGAACAACCTCATCGACTCGCTGCTCGTCGGGGCGGTGCTCCCGCGGAAGGTCCACTACCTCGCGACGGCGTCCCTCTTCCGGAACCCGCTCATGGCGCGCTTCCTCTCGGCCTCCGGCGTGATCCCGGTCTACCGGCGCCAGGACGATCCCGACAAGATGGACCGGAACGCCGAGACGTTCGCCGCGTGCTTCGCCGCGTTCGACCGCGGACGCCTCGTCGCCATCTACCCCGAGGGCACCACCCACGCGGAGGCGCGCGTCCAGCGCATCAAGACCGGCGCCGCCCGCATCGCGCTCGGCTACGCGGCCGAGCGCCCGGGCGCCCTCACGCTCGTCCCCGTGGGGCTCAACTTCGAGGCGCGGAAGTCGTTCCGCGGGCGCGTGCTGGTCGCCTTCGGCGAGCCCATCCCCGTGACACCTTACCTCGACACCTTCCGCGAGGATCCGGTGAAGGCGGTCGACGCGCTGACGCGGAGCATCCAGTGGGGCATGGAGGCGCAGGTCGTCCACGTCGAGCGGATCGACGCAACCGAGCTGGTCCGCGCCGTGGACGAGATCTACCGGAGCGAGCTGGCCCGCCAGCTCGAGGAGGAGCGCGGCCTCGCGCAGAGGCAGATCGATCCCGTCCGCCTCGCGCGCTCGATCGTCGACGCGGTGAACCACTTCAAGGAGCGCGAACCCGCGCGCGTGGAGAGCCTCTGGCAGCAGATCCAGCGGTATCGCGCGCTCCTGGCCACGTACCGCGTCCGCGACGACGCGGTGCAGGCGCGGCTCCGGCGGCGGCCCACGCGCCAGCGGATCCAGAGCGGGTGGGTGGCCGTCGCGGGCTTCCCGTTCTTCGCCTACGGCGCCGTCGTCAACGGCCTCCCCTACCTCATCCCGCGATGGCTCGCGCGTCGCGTCGCCCGGAAGGAGACCGACTACGCGACCACGCGCTTTCTCGCGGGCGTCGTCGCCATCCCCGTCTTCTGGGGGCTCGAGATCTGGATCGTCGGCCGGCTCACGGGCCCGGCCACCGCGCTCCTGTTCGCGCTCTCGCTCCCGCTCTCCGGGCTGATCGCCTACCGCTACCTTCGCGGCGCCGGCCGGCTGAGGGGGCAGCTGCGCCTCGGAGCCTTGGCGCTGACGCGGAGCCACGCCGCCCGGCGCATCGTGGCCGAGCGCCAGGCGCTCCTGGCCGAGCTGGACCGCGCGAAGGCCGACTACCTGGCCGCGACGAGGGGGAGCAGCTTTTGAGTGTCTACCGGCTGGAGGAGACGTCCAGCACCGCGCTCGACGCCCTCGACCGGGCGCGTACCGTCATCATCCTGACGGTGAGCCCGCTGGAGCAGCACGGTCCCCACCTGCCCGTCGGCGTCGACGCCATCGCCGCGCGCTACTTCGCCGAGACCATCGGCGAGCGCCTCGTGGCCGGGCGCACGGGCTGGTCGGTCGTGATCGCCCCGACCCTCCACCTCGGCTCGTTCACGTTCGATGCCGTCGGCACGGTGAGCGTCCGGCAGCGGGTCGTGCGCGACGCCCTCGTGGACTACGGCGTGGCGTTCGCGCGCGCCGGCTTCCGCTGGATCCTCGTCGCGAACGGCCACGGTGGGCCCGGGCACCTCACCGCGCTTGAGGAGGCGGCGGCGATCGTCTCGCGGCGCCACCGCGTCCTCATGGCCTCGTTCACCGGCCACCTCGCGTGGCAGTTCCTCCGCGGGCGGTACCTCGACCGGATCGAGGCCGCGCTCGCCCGGCCGCTCACCGGGGCCGAGCGCCAGGCGTTCGCCGAGGACGCGCACGGCGGCTGGTGGGAGACGTCGCTCATGCTCATGCTCCGGCCCGACCTCGTGGACGGGAGCTATCGCGACCTGCCGCCCGCGCGCTTCGGTCTGGCCTCGCGCGTGGTGCCGAACTACCCCCTGAAGAACGGCGGCCTGGGCTACGTCGGCCATCCCGCGATGGCCGACCCGGCGTTCGCGAAGGCGGCGGCAGAGGTGCTGATGGCGGAGACGATGGAGCTGGTCGAGGGATTGCTCGACGGGCGACTCCGGCCGGCCGAGCGGCGCTCGCCCTTCTTCGCGCTCCCGTTCCTCAGAACCAACTTCTGGCCGGCGGTCGCGGTGGCCGGCGCGGTGGCCGCCGCGGTCCTCTGGGCGCTCCTCCGCTGATGGTCGAGCTGGAGGCGAAGGCCGGCGTCGCGTGGCTCCGGCTGAATCGGCCGGAGGCGCTGAACGCGCTGAACCGCGCCCTCACCGCGGCGCTCGAGGAGGCCCTCGACCGCGTCGCCGCGCTCGACGACGCCGCCGTTCTCGTCGTCGCCGGGCGCGGCCGCGCCTTCTGCGCCGGGAACGACGTCACGGAGATGGCTACCCTCACGCCCGAAGAGGCCGAGGCGCTCGCCACGCGCCAGGCGCGGCTCATGGACCGTTTCTCCCGGCTGCCCCAGGTCACGCTCGGGGCGATCGACGGTTACGCGCTGGGCGGCGGCCTCATGCTCGCCCTGGCCCAGGATCTCAGGATCGCGTCCGACCGCTCGCGCTTCGGCCTGCCCGAGGTGTCGCTCGGCTTCAACCCGGCCTACGGTATCGCGCGGCTGCTCGACGTCCTCGCCGGCGGCCACGCGCGCGACCTCCTGCTGACCGGCCGCACGGTCCACGCGAGCGAGGCGCTCCGAATGGGGCTCGTGAATCGGGTGGTCGCCGCGCCAACGCTCGCCGAGCGCGCCGCCGCCTGGGCCGCCGAGATCGCCCGCTCGCCGCGGGCCGGCCTGGCGGCGACCAAGGAGATCGTCGCGTCGATCCGCGCCGGCGGTCACGGCGGCGAGCCGGGGGCGTACGGCGCCGCGCTCAGGACGAGCGAGGAGGCGCGCGCGCGGATCCAGGCGTTCGTCGCCCGGCGGCGGGAAACGTCGGGATGACGCGACTCCTCGAGGGCGTGCGGCTCGTCGACCTCACGACCCAGATGCCGGGCCCGTACTGCTCCATGATCCTCGCGGACCTCGGCGCCGACGTGATCAAGGTGGAGCCGCCGTCGGGCGACCAGCTCCGCGCCTACCGGCCCCTGTTCGACGCGGTGAACCGCGGCAAGCGCAGCGTGGCCCTCGACCTCCGGCACGAGGCGGCGCGGGGGGTGCTCTACCGGCTCGCGGGGACCGCCGACCTGATGCTCGAGGGGTTCAGGCCGGGCGTGGCGGCGCGTCTCGGCGCCGATTACGGAGCCGTGAGCGCCCGCAACCCGGCCATCGTCTACTGTTCGATCTCCGGCTTCGGACAGGACGGGCCCGACGCCCAGCGCCCGGGTCACGACCTGAACTACCTGGCACTCTCGGGTATCCTCGGGCTCCAGGCCCTGATCGCCGGCGAGCCCTCGCCGCCCCCGGTGCTCGTCTCGGACCTGGCCGCGGGCCAGTACGCCACGATCGCGCTCCTGGCCGCCCTCGCCGGCCGCCGCGCGGGCGCGCCCGGCCAGTACATCGACCTCTCGATGACCGACGGCGCGGTCGGCTGGACCATGACGGAGATCGCGCGCCTCGAGGCCGAGGGGCGGGTGCCCGCGCGGCCGAACGTCACGCTGGCGCCCCACTACGGCGTCTTCCGCACCGCCGACGACCGGTGGGTCACGCTCGGGATCGTCTACGAGGACCACTTCTGGCGGAACTTCTGTGACGCCGTCGGCCTCGCCGACCTCCGCGACCTCCCTAACGTCGAGCGGCTCGCCCGCTTCGACGAGCTCCGCGCGCGGATCGTGGCGATCTTCGCCGGTGCCACGCGGGACGAGTGGGTCAAGCGCTTCGAGGGCACGAACGTCCCCTTCGCGCCGGTGCTCGATCTGCCGGAGGTGCTCGCGTGGCCGCAGTTCCGCCACCGCGGCCTCTTCACGGCCCGGGGCATCGCGCTGCCGATGAAGTACTCGGCCGCCGACACCCGTCCCGGGCACCGGGCGCCAGAGCTGGGGGAGCACATGGGGGAGATCCTCGACTCGCTCGGCTACACGTCTGCCGAGCGCGCGGCGCTCGCCGCCGCGGGCGCGGTGCGGGGCTAGGAGGCCAGGCCCGGGCTCTGCTCCTCGGTGCGCCGCTGCTGCATGTCGCGGTCCGCCTCTCGCAGGAACTCGTCGGCCGTCTCGGGTGGGAACTGGCTGAAGGCAACGCCCATGCTGCACCCGACCGTCAGCGGCAGCCGGCGCTCGCGGCACAGCTCGGCGAGCTTGTCCCGGACGCGGGCGGTCACCCGGTCGATGTCCTTCGAGCCCGCCTCGATCAGGAGCACCGCGAACTCGTCCCCGCCGTAGCGCGCCACCAGGTCCGTCGCGCGCGTCGCCTCCATGAGCGCGTCGGCCACGGTGCGGAGGACCTCGTCGCCGAGGGCGTAGCCGAAGTTGTCGTTGATGGTCTTGAGGTGGAAGACGTCGAGGGCCAGGAGGAGGAGCCCGCTCCGGCGCCGGCGGACGCCCGCGGCGAGGCGCCGGTACTGGTCGTGGAAGGCGCGGCGGCTCAGGAGTCCGGTCAGCGGATCGGGCGCGAAGCGCGCCAGCCGCCGGTCGGCGTCGTAGAGGCGCTCGGCCAGGACCCGCAGCAGCTCGACCGCGAGGTCCGACGAGCTCCGCAGCACCTGGAGGAAGTTGCTCTGGCGGAGCACCAGACAGTGCGTGCGCTCCACCGCGATCACCGTCGCCGAGCGTGGCGAATCGCGGAGGATGCCCAGCTCGCCGAAGATCTCCGCCTGGCCGAGCTGCCCCAGCAGCATCTCCGTCTGCCCCTCGGGCATGGCTTCGACGACGCGCACGCGCCCCGACAGCATCACGAAGAGGCTCTCGGAGGGCTCCCCCTGCCGGATGGAGACGTGGCCGGCCGGGTAGATCTGCTCCGTGGCATCCTGGACGAGCGTCCGGAGCTGCTCTCGCGTGAGCCCCCGGAAGAGGGGGAGGGCGGCGAGCATGCCCGCGTAGCGCTCCTCCGCATCGGCCCGCGCCCCCACGGGCGTCTCGACGACCGACTCGGCGACGGCCTGGGGTACCACCACCTCGCCCAGCCCGACCGATTCCGCCTCGCCCGGGAAGAGCGTCCGGGCGAGCCACGCGCGGACGCGCGAGCGCAGCATCGGTGAGCTGAACGGCTTCGCCAGGTAGTCGGTGGGCGACTCTCCCCGGTGGAGCGCGTCCGTGTCCGGGCCATCGGCGAGGAGGACCACGGGCAGGTTCTCCCGGCCCACCACGCTGCGCAGCTGCTGGACCATGACGGCGATGTCGCCGCCGGGCTGGGGGGCGTCGATGATCGCCAGGTCCGGGTTCAGCTCGGAGCTGCGCGTGAGGGCGGCGCTTATGTCCGGCACGGGCAGCGGTACCAGCGCGTCCTCCGCGAGCGCCTCCTCGATGGCGGCGACATCGCTTTCGTTCGAGCTGACCACCAGGACGCGGCCGCCGGCGATCGGCCGGCGACGGAGGGCCGACAGCTCGGCCACCGTCGCCGCGCGCCCGCTCCCCTTCACTTGTAATTCGAGCCCCTCGGCGGCGGCGAACACCTCGAGCGATCCGCCCCGCCCGGCGACCCGCGCGCTAGCGCTCCGCTCCATGCGCTCCATCATCGCGTCGTCGTGGATCGGGTCGTGGTGGAACAGGGCGAGGCGCCCGACCTCCGCCGCCAGGGCCACGTCGGTCGCGTACTCGATCGTGCTGTGGCCCCAGCCGATCTTGCTGCGGTACTCGTCTGCGGTGTACTGGGCGTCATGGATCACGAGATCCGCGCCCCGGAGGAAGGCGATGTGGCGCTGATCTCCGGGATGGGCCGAGAGCCGTCCCACCGGATTCCAGAAGGGCTCGTGGTCGGTGACGTAGGCGACCGTCGTGTCGCCGGACGACATCCGGTAGGCGATGGTCGGCGCGGTGTGGTTCAGGTATTGCGTCTCCACCAGTACCTCGCCGACCCGGAAGAAACCCTCCTCCAGCTCCGTGAAGTGGATGCGGCTCCTGAGATCGCGGAGCTTCACGGGGAAGTAGGCGTACTCCATCTGCCCCGACATCGTGTCCTCGAGGCCGCGCTGGAAGCCGATGGGCGCGTAGATGTTCACCTCGGCGCCCGCCATGAACGCCGGCGCGAAGAACGGGAAGCCCTGGATGTGGTCCCAGTGGGTGTGGCCGATGAAGAGGTGGATGCGCAGGGGCTGCGGGGCGGTGCGGAGGAGCTGGAGGCCGAGGTCGCGGGCCCCGGTCCCGCAGTCCAGCACGATCAGCGTGCCGTCCGAGGCGCGGACCTCGACGCAGGAGGTGTTGCCCCCGTACTTCGCCGTGGAGCTACCGGGCGCGGCGATGGACCCACGGGTGCCCCAGAACCGTACGTACACTCTGTCCCTCTCGTCGGCTGCGACCTGGAACGACGGGCACGCGGAGATCCGCCACCCATCCGAGCACCGGGCTCCGCCCGTATGGGGAGCCCGATGACCGAAGAATTCTAACATCAGACACGACCCTTGTGCAGGGCTTCCCGTAAAATTGGGGGGCCGGGGCCGAGGAACCCGGAAGGAGGGCGCGTGACGCACAACATGATCGACTACGCGAGCACTTACCGGGATTTTCGGCTCTCGATCCCCCAGCGCTTCAACTGGGCGTTCGACACCTTCGACGGCTGGGCGCGCGACCCCGCGAAGCTGGCGCTGCTCTGGGTGTCGGCCGACGGCCAGCCCCGACGCTTCACCTACGCCGAACTCGCCGACCGCTCGCGGCGCTTCGCCAACGTGCTGGCGGGCCTCGGCGTCGAGCCGGGCGCCCGGGTGTTCATCATGCTTCCCCGCGTGTACCAGTGGTGGGAGATCGTCCTCGGCTGCATCCGCGCGCGAGCCGTCTCCGTCCCCGGGACCACCCTCCTCACGACCAAGGACATCCAGTACCGGCTGACGGCGGCCGAGGCCTCGGTGGTCATCACCGACGAGGAGAATCAGTCGAAGATCGACCGCGTCCTCGCCGAGTGTCCGTCCGTCAGGCGCCTGATCGTGGTGGGGCGGGGCGGCGACGCGTGGCAGGAGTACGAACCCCTCATGGCGCGGGCGTCGGGGGAGGTCCCGCACCCCGGAAACCCGAGCGGCGACCCGATGATGATCTACTTCACGTCGGGGACGACCGGCTACCCCAAGATGGTGCTCCACACCCACGCCTCGTACCCGATCGGCCACATCGTCACCGGCAAGTTCTGGCTCGACAACGGGCCCGACGACCTGCACTGGACGATCTCCGACACGGGGTGGGCGCAGGCGGCGTGGACGTGCTTGTTCGCGCCCTGGAACATGGGCGCCGCGCTCTTCGTCTGGGACGGCCGCGGCAAGAGGTTCGAGCCCGAGGCAGCCCTCGCGATGTTCGAGCGGTTCCCGATCACGACGTTCTTCGCCCCCCCCACCGCCTACCGCATGCTCGTCCAGGAGCCGTTGCGGAAGTACCGGTTCCCCGCCCTGCGTCACTGTCTCGGCGCCGGCGAGGCGGTGAACCCCGAGGTGATCGAGGCCTGGCGCGAGGGCACGGGCCACCACATCTACGAGGGGTACGGCCAGACCGAGACCGTCCTCGTCGCGGGCACCTTCCCCGCCACGCCCTGGAAGCCCGGCTCGATGGGACCGGCAGCCCCCGGCCACCGGCTGGCGATCGTGGACGAGAGCGGACGGGAGCTGCCCCGCGGCACGGAGGGCGACCTCGCGATCCAGGTCGTGCCCGAGCGCCCGGTGGGGATGTTCCGCGAGTACTGGCGGAATCCCGAGGCGACGGCCCGGTGCCACCGCGACCAGTGGTACGTCACCGGCGACCGCGCCTCGATGGACGCGGACGGCTACCTCTGGTTCGTCGGCCGTGCGGACGACGTCATCAACAGCGCGTCCTATCGCATCGGCCCCTTCGAGGTGGAGTCGGCGCTGGTCGAGCATCCCGCAGTCGCCGAGGCGGCCGTCATCGGGAAGCCCGACCCGCTGCGCGGGGAGATCGTGAAGGCGTTCGTGGTGCTGGCGCCCGGCCGGGCGGCCTCCGACACGCTCGCCCGAGAGCTCCAGGAGCATGTGAAGACGGTGACCGCGCCCTACAAGTACCCGCGCGAGATCGAGTTCGTCCCGGACCTCCCGAAGACCATCTCCGGCAAGATCATGCGGAGGGAGTTGCGCGAGCTAGAGCGCCAGCGGACGCCGCGCGCGTGAACGCGCCTGCCCGCGCCGCGGCCGCGATCCTCCTCGGGGCCGCCGGCCTCGGGCTCTCGAGCCAGTCCGCGGGGGCCGAGCCGGCGCGGTTCAGGATCGAGCCCGGGGCGAGCGAGATCACCTTCAAGGCGACCTCCCGGCTCATGAACGCCGACGGGAGGTTCCACCGCTTCTCGGGCGAGGTGGTCGTGGACCCGGACGATCTCGCGACGGCGCGCGTCACGCTGGTCATCGACGCCGCCTCCATCGACACGGACATCGCCCGGCGGGACAGCCACCTGCGCAGCGAGGACTTCTTCCACGTCGAGCGCTACCCGACGATCACCTTCGAGAGCGTCCGCATCGAGCCGCGCCGGAGCGGCGGCACGCCACCCACCGATTCACTCAGGCGCGCCTCGGGCGTCGGACGCCCTGCGGCTTCGCACTCCCACGCCGGCCTCGCGGTACCCGTGACCATCATCGGCCGCCTCACCCTGCGCGGGGTGACGCGCGAGATCGCGGTCCCGGTGGAGGTCCGGCTGACCGACGGCGCCCTCGTCGCGCGGGGCGAGCTCTCGCTCAAGCGCTCGGACTACGCGATCACCTACCAGTCGTTCCTCAACCCCATCGCCGACGTCGTGCGCGTCGCCTTCACGTTCCGCGGCCGCGCCGGGCTATAATTCGGGCCTCATGAGCGCGACCCGCGGGTAGCCGCCGATGGCCCGTCTCTTCACGGACGAGCACGACATGCTCCGCAAGGCCATCCGCGCCTTCGTCGAGAAGGAGGTCACGCCGCACGTGCAGGCGTGGGAGGAGGCCGGGCGGATCCCCCGCTCGTTCTGGCGCCGGCTCGGTGAGCTGGGCTTCCTCGGGGTCGACTTCCCGCAGGAGTACGGCGGCGGGGGCGGCGACTTCGTCTCGAGCGTCGTGCTGGGCGAGGAGCTGGCCCGCTGCCGCTCGGGCGGCGTGGCCTTCAGCGTGCTCGTGCACACGGACATGTCGTCGCCCTGGCTCGTCCGGTTCGGGACCGAGGCGCAGAAGCGGCAGTACCTCCCGGGGATCCTCCGGGGCGAGACCGTGTGCGCCCTCGGCATCACCGAGCCGGGGACGGGCTCGGACATGGCGGCGCTCGCGACGCGCGCCGTCCGCGACGCCGACCACTACCGGCTCACCGGCAGCAAGATCTTCATCACCAACGGCGTGTACGGCGACCTCTACTTCGTCGCCGCGCGGACCGGCTCCGCCCCGGCCGACCGCCGGCACGCGGGGATCTCGATGTTCCTGGTCGAGCGCGGTCTGCCGGGCTTCCAGGTCTCGCGGAAGCTCGACAAGATGGGCATGCGGGCCTCCGACACCGCGGAGCTCGCCTTCCAGGACTGCCCCGTCCCGGCCGCGAACCTCCTCGGCGTGGAGGGGCGCGGCTTCCAGCAGCTCGCCTCCGGGCTCCAGCGCGAGCGCCTGATGGCCGCCGTCCTGGCCGTCTCGGGCGCCGACCAGGCGCTGGAGGACACGATGGCCTACCTCCGGCAGCGCACGGCGTTCGGCGAGCCGCTGGCCACGCTCCAGGCGCTCCGCCACCGCGTCGCCGACCTCGCCACCGAGCTCGAGGCCGCGCGCCGGCTCGTCTACCACGCGGTCGAGCTGTACGCGTCGGGCGCCGAGTGCGTGCGGGAGGTCTCGATGGCCAAGCTCTTCGCCACCGAGGCGGCGAACCGGGTCGCCTACCACGCCGTCCAGCTCCACGGCGGCTACGGCTACATGCGCGAGTTCCCGGTGGAGGGTTTCTTCCGCGACGTCCGCCTCTACCCCATCGCGTCCGGGAGCTCGGAGATCATGCGCGAGATCATCGCCAAGCGGCTGCCCCTGCAGTGAACGCCCAGGACAGGAGGACGGTGATGGCGAACCCGAGACGGGACTTCCTCAAGGCGGCCGGCGCGGCCGGCACCGGAGCGCTCGCGTTCCCGAGCGTCGCCCGCGCCCAGCAGGTCCACCGGTGGAAGGCGCAATCGCTCTGGAGCGCCCAGGAGCTGACCTTCAAGATCTTCCAGGAGTTCTGCGAGAGGGTGAAGAAGCTCACCGGCGGGCGCCTGGAGATCACGCCCTTCTCGGCGGGCGCGGTGACGGGCGTCTTCGAGACGCTGGACGCGGTCAGCGCCGGCGTGCTGCAGGCGCAGTCCTCGTGGCCCGGCTACTGGACCGGCAAGGAGCCGGGACTCGCCGTCATCAGCGACTTCGTCTTCGGCTACAGCCATCCGTGGCAGCACGACGCGTGGTTCCACTACAAGGGCGGGCTCCAGATGCTGCAGGAGGCGTACGGCAAGTTCAACCTCCACGTCGTCGGCGTGGGCTGGTGGGGCGTCGAGTCGATTCCCTCGAAGAAGCCCATCCGGAGCATGGCCGACTTCAAGGGCGTGAAGTTCCGCTCCCCGCAGGGCATGACGGCGGAGATCCTCGCGAAGCTCGGCGCCTCGGTGGTCGTGCTCCCCGGCGGCGAGGTGTACTCGGCGCTCGACAAGGGCGTCGTCGACGCCGCCGACTGGGCGACGATCTCGATGAACCAGCGCATGGGGTTCCACGAGGTCGCCAAGTACCCGATCTACCCCGGCTTCCACTCGATGCCGATCCAGGACTTCGCCGTCAACGGCGCCGCCTGGAAGGCCCTCCCCGACGACATCAAGGTGATCCTCGACAGCGCCGTCCGCGAGTGGGCGTGGGACCAGGTCGAGCGGGTCGCCCTCGACGACATCCGGGTCGTCGCCGAGCTCAGGCAGAAGGGCGGCGTGACGTTCGTGTCCTGGAGTGACGACGAGCTGCGGAAGATCCGCGCCCTCGCCCAGGCCACATGGGACGACTGGGCGAAGAAGAGCCCGCTCGCCAAGCGCGCTGTCGACTCTCAAAAGGGCTGGCTCCGGGAGCTGGGGTTGCTCGGCTAGCCCCGGCCTGCGGGGCCCCTCGTCGACCACGCCGACAACTACAACGGGTCTCCGAGGGGCCCCACAGGCCGCGACTCCCCGTCAACCCCGGCTCCGGGAGGTCGAGATGGAGCGCGTTCTGCGAGTGATCGACAGCCTGAACGACTGGTGCGGCCGGCTGGTCGGCTTCCAGATCCTGTTCGTCGCGGTCGTCATCCTCTACGAGGTCGTCCTCCGGGCCGGCTTCAACGCCCCCACTCTCTGGGCGAACGAGACGATGATCTACGTCACCGCGGTCGCCTACCTGCTCGGCGGCGGCTACGCGCTGCTCCACCGTCGCCACGTGAGCGTCGACGTCGTCTACGCGCGGTTCTCGCCGCGGACGCGGGCGCGGCTCGACGTCGCCACGCTCGCGTTCCTCGTCCTCTACCTCGCGGCCCTCGGCTGGGCGGGGGGCCGGTTCGCCTGGGACTCGATCGGGGTCGGCGAGACCACCGGGACGCCCTGGAACCCCCCCATCTGGCCCGTGAAGCTCGCGATCCCGATCGCCGCGGCGCTGGTCCTCCTCCAGGGCATCGCGAACGTCGTCCGTGACGTGACGGCGGCGCGGCGGGACCCCGGCGCATGAGCATCGAGTGGATCACCCTCCTGATGCTCGCGGGCTTCATGACGATCCTCGCCGCGGGGCTGCCGCTCGCCTTCGCGACCGGCGCCGTCGCCGTGATCTTCGCGCTCTCGCTCTTCGGCGTCGACAGCCTCAACCTGATCGTGAGCCGCGTCTTCACGCTCATGGGGAACTACGTGCTCGTGTCGGTGCCGCTCTTCATCCTCATGGCGTGCATCCTCGAGCGCGCCGGCGTCGCCGAGGACCTCTTCCAGGCGGTCCATGTGTGGTCGGGGCGCGTCCGGGGCGGCCTCGCCGTCACGGTCATCGTCTCCTGCGCGATCATGGCGGCGATGGTGGGGGTCATCGGCGCCGAGGTCGTCACGATGGGGGTCGTCGCGCTCCCGGCGATGCTGAACCGCAAGTACGACAAGGACCTGGCGCTCGGCGCGATCTGCGCGGGCGGCGGCCTCGCCACGCTGATCCCGCCGAGCGTCGTCTTCATCATGTACGGACTCACCGCGGGCGTCTCCGTCGGCCAGCTCTACATGGCGGGCGTGGTGCCGGGGCTCCTCCTGGCCGGGCTCTACATCGCCTACATCACGACCCGCTGCTACCTCCGGCCGCACCTGGCGCCCGCGGCCAGCGAGGAGGAGCGGAACATCCCGCTCGTGGCCAAGCTCGGGCTCCTGCGGGGGCTGATCCTGCCCGCGCTGGTCGCCTTCGGCGTGCTTGGCTCGCTCTACGCCGGCCTCGCCACCCCGACCGAGGCGGCGGGCGTCGGCTGCCTGGGCGCGTTCGTCGCGGCCGCCGTCAACCGGCGGCTCACGTGGGAGAACGTGAGCCGGGCGGTGGCCGACACGACCAAGGTCACGTGCATGCTCTACTGGCTCTTCTTCGGCGCCTCGACGCTCATCGGCGTCTACACGCTCGCGGGCGGCACGAACTTCATGAAGCAGACGATCACGGCGCTCCCGATCGGGCCGTGGGGCATCCTCATCCTCATGCAGATCGTCTGGGTCATCCTGGGCTGCCTCATCGACTGGATCGGCATTCTGCTCCTGACGGCCCCGATCTTCGTCCCCATCATCGAGAGCCTCGGCTTCAACAGCGTGTGGTTCGGCGTCCTCTTCTGCATGAACATGCAGATCTCGTACGTGTCGCCGCCGTTCGGTCCGGCGGTCTTTTACCTGAAGGGCGTCACCCCGCCCGACATCAGCATCGGCGACATCTTCCACTCGATCTGGCCGTTCCTCGGCCTCCAAGTGATCGCGCTGGCGGCCGTGATGGCGTTCCCCCGGCTCGCGCTCTGGCTCCCGAGCCTGATGATCAAGTGATGGCGACGCCGGCACGTCCCTGTCCGAGGCCACCCACGCCGGTTCCGGCCTCGCGATCCGCGTTCCCATGACGCTGCCCCCGACGCCATGACCGGCGGCGAGGTGCTCGACGTGATGGCGGTGCGGGCGTCCGGCGACCCGGAGGCGGCGGTGCTGCGGGGACTCGCGCCCGACGGCGTCGACGACGTCGCGTGCGACATCCTGGTGGTCGGCGGCGGGACGGGGGGTATCGCCGCCGCTCTGGCCGCGGCGCGCGCCGGACGGCGCGTCTGCCTCCTCGAGGAGACCGATTGGATCGGCGGCCAGCTCACGGCCCAGGGCGTCTCGGCGCTCGACGAGCACGAGCATATCGAGCGCTTCGGCGGCACCCGCTCCTACTACGCGCTGCGCGAAGCGATCAGGACCCACTATCGTCGCCTGTCGCCGACGCTCGCTGCGGCGGCCCATCCGAACCCGGGAAACTGCTGGGTGACGCGGCTGGCGTTCGAGCCCCAGGTGGCGCTGGCGGTTCTCGAGGGGATGGCCCGCCCGTTCGTCGAATCGGGCCGACTCCGCATCGACCGCCGGACGAAGGCGTGGAGCGCGGACGTCGCGGGCGATCGGATCCGGACGGTGCTCGCCGTTCACCTCGACCATCGGCGCTGGACGTCATTCCGGCCGCGGATCGTCATCGACGCCACCGAGCTGGGCGATGTGCTGCCGCTGGTCGGCGCCGAGTACGTGGTCGGCGCGGAGTCCAAAGCCGAGACCGGCGAGCCGCACGCCCAGCCCGTCGAGCCCAAGACCCACTGCGTGCAGAGCTTCACCTATACGTTCGTCCTCGAGAACACCGGCCCCGGCCACTCGCACGTGATCCCGAGGCCGGAAAGGTACGAGCACTACCGCGACACGCAGCCGTACTCGCTCCGCATCCACGTCCACGGCGGGGAGATCTACGGTGAGGAGACGCGGTGGCTCGAGTACCAGGTGCTCGACCGGGCGCCGGCGACCAAGGGGAGTCTCTGGACCTATCGGCGGCTGATCGATCGGCAGAACTTCCCGGCCGGGCCTCCGAACGACATCAGCATGATCAACTGGCCGGGGAACGATTACCGTGACGAGCGCATCCTCGACCGGTCGCCGGTCGACCAGGCGGGCGCCCTCCAGGACGCCAAACGCGTGAGCCTCGGGTTCCTCCACTGGCTCCAGACGGAGGCGCCCCGCCCGGGACATCCGCCCGGCTTCCCCGAGTTCAAGCCGCGACCCGACCTCTTCGGGACGGACGACGCGCTCGGGAAGTACCCGTACATCCGCGAGTGCCGGCGTCTCCGGTCGCTGAGGCCAGTGCTCGAGCACGAGGTGTCCGCGGACGATCAGGAGGGCGCGCGCGCCGAGCATTTCTCCGATTCCGTCGGGGTGGGCTGGTATCCGATCGACATCCATCGGGCGGGCGCCGAGGACGTCGGTGCCTCGTGCCGCACGAAGCCTTTTCAGCTCCCGCTGGGCGCGCTGATCCCCATCCGAATCCGGAACCTCCTGGCGGGCGCGAAGAATCTCGGCACCACGCATATCACCAACGGCTGCTACCGGCTCCATCCCGTCGAGTGGAACACCGGTGAGGCGGCGGGAGCCCTCGCCGCGTTCGCCCTCGATGTCGCGCGCGATCCCATCGAGATCCGCGCGGACGGCCGCCTGCTTCGCGACTTGCAGCGCCGCCTGGTGGCCGCGGGGGTGCCCCTCTACTGGTTCGTGGACGTGGGCGTGGACCACCCCGTGTTCGCCGCGCTGCAGATGGCGGCGCTCACGGGCGAGATCGACGGATCCCCCGAGAGCCTGGAGGCAGCGGCGCTGCCCGCGGCCGTCCGGCGCCGATTCGGGGTGTGATGCGACCTCATCGCGGAGCACGAGCATGCTGATCGTCGGGAACCGCACCCTCAAGAGCGCGCTGGAGGACAAGGCCCGTCGCTTCCCCGACGACATGCTCCTCGCCTTCGAGGACGCGGCGGGGCGCGGCGACCGGTGGACCTGGCGGGAGCTCGACGAGATCGTGAACCGCGCCGCCCGCTTCCTCCTGGCCCGCGGCCTCACGCCCGGCGAGAAGTTCAATCTCCATCTCGGGAACTGCCCCGAGTTCCTCGTCTTCTGGCTCGCGGCGGCGAAGACGGGCACCGTCATGGTGCCGACCAACCCGCTCTCGACCGCGGACGAGATGGAGTACATCCTGTCCCACTCGGAGGCCCGGCTCGTGCTGACCGAGCGCCGCTACGCGGCCCCCTGCTACGCCGTCCACGACCGCTGCCCCGCGCTCCGCGACGTGATCGAGTGCCGGCCCCTGGACCTCCTCCTCGAGGACTTCCCGCCCACGCCCCCCGACGTCACGGTGGGACCGGGCGACGAGGTCTCGATGCAGTACACGTCGGGCACGACCTCGAAGCCCAAGGGCGTGCTCCTCACCCACGCCAACTACGTCTATGGCGGCGAGGTCATGGCGAAGGCGATGCGCGTCCTGCCGACGGACCGCCATCTCATCGTGCTCCCGTTGTTCCACGCGGGCGCGCAGCTCCACGCCTTCCTCCCGATGCTGCTGGTCGGCGGCAGCGTGGCGCTCATGGAGCGGTTCAGCGCCAGCCAGTTCATCGAGCAGGCGATCGCGTACGAGGCGACCCTCGCCGCCCTCTTCGCCGCGCCGATCCGGATGCTCCTCGCCCAGCCGCGGACGGAGGACGAGGGGCGCACGCGGCTCCGGGCGGTCTCCTACGCGCAGAACATCACGCCCCAGCAGTTCGAGGAATGGCACGCGCGCTTCAAGGTGCCCCTCTTGCAGATCTGGGGGATGACCGAGACGATGTCGCTCCCGCTCATGCAGCCTCTCGACCTCCCGCGGAAACCGCTCTCCATGGGCATGCCGGTGCTCGGGTACGAGGTGAAGATCGTGGACGAGGACGGCAGGCAGGTGCCCCCGGGCACCGTGGGCGAGCTGCTCGTCGCCGGCGTGCCCGGCGTCACACTGATGAAGGGCTACTTCAAGAACCCGAAGGCGACCGACGAGACGATCCGGGACGGCTGGCTCAGGAGCGGTGACCAGGCCTCCATGGACGAGGAGGGGTACTTCTACTTCGTCGACCGGAAGAAGGACATGATCAAGCGGGCCGGGGAGAACGTCGCGGCCTCCGAGGTGGAAGAGACGCTGAAGCAGCATCCGGCGGTCTTCGACGCCGCGGTCCTCGGCGTCGCGGATCCGGTCCGCGACCAGGCGATCAAGGCCTACGTGATCCTCCGGGAGGGCGCCGCCGCGAGCGGGTCCGACCTCATCGAGTGGTGCCGGGCGCGCCTCTCCCCCTTCAAGGTCCCCGAGCTGATCGAGTTCCGCGACACTTTCCCGCGGACCTCCGTGGGGAAGATCCAGAAACACCTTCTCTGACGAGCCCGAGCGCGGAAAGGACGAGCGATGGCCACGAAGCTTCCGGCGATTCCGACCCACGTGATCGGCAGCCACGGGTTTCCGGCCTGGTTCTGGACGGCCCTCGACAAGATCAAGGCCAGCGAGTACGGCCAGACCGACGTCCGGGAGACCCTCGACGACGCCACCCAGCTCGCCATCCGCGACCAGGAGCGGGCGGGCGTCGACGTGATCTGCGACGGCGAGATGCGCCGGTACTTCTTCGTGCAGACCTTCTACGGGAAGATGGAGGGGCTCGACCCGATCGAGCCGCTGCGGAAGACCGGCCTCTACGCCTACGACAGCACGCCGCGCTACCGGCCACGCCAGAAGATCAAGGTGCCGCAGGGGCTCGGCGTCGTCGAGGACTTTCAGTATCTCAGGACCCAGACCGACCGGCCGGTGAAGGCGACTTGCCCCGGGCCAGTGACGCTCTCGATCCATATCCAGCTCCGGCCCGGCGACGCGTACGCGAACGACCGGCTCGCGCTCTGCTGGGACCTGGTGCCGGCCGTCAACGCCGAGCTCCGAGCCCTCGCCGCCGCGGGCGCGGACCGGATCCAGATCGACGAGCCGTCGGCGGCGATCGTCCCGGGCATGATCGACGAGTACGTGAAGATGTTCAACGCGTGCGTCGACGGCGTCGACGCGAAGATCGGATACCATATCTGCTTCGGCAACCTCATGTCCCGGCCGCGGGGGAAGCGAAGCTACCGGTGGATGTTCCCCGCGCTCCTGGCCGCCCGGTGCCACCAGTTCGTCTTCGAGTACGCGAACCGGGAGATGGCGGAGATCGACCACTGGCAGGAGATCGGCGTCGACCGCGAGGTCGCCTGCGGCGTCGTCGACGTCAAGTCCTTCTACCTCGAATCGCCGGAGGACGTGGCCGAGCGGCTGGTGTTGTGCGCCCGCTACATCCCCGTGGAGAAGCTCTCCGCCGTGCCCGACTGCGGCTTCTTCCCGGTGCCCCGCTGGCTCGCGGTCGAGAAGCTCAGGCGGCTCGTCGCGGGCACCCGGCTCGCGCGGACGCAGCTCGGCGTCATGTGAGCCGGTTCGTCCAGGACACGCCGTCCTTCACCACGAGGTGGATCCGCTTGGCGTCGCCGAGGACCCGGATGTCGTCGAGCGGGTCACCGTCGACCACCCTCTCAAGAGGACTTCGAACGGGAGAAGGAACGCCGCCTCGCGACCTTCGAGAGCTTGCGGAAAGAGGGGATCGCTCTACGCACTGACGGCTGCACGGTCGGCGAATCGGCGTTTAGAATAGCGCGCGATGGCAGAGGCCAGCTGGCTGATGCAGGACGCCGATCCGCAGGCGTCGCGCCAGGCGACGGCGCGCGGGCCCACCAAAGGCACGCTGCGCTGGACATGGCGGCCAAGGCGAGAAGTCGTCTTGGTCGACGAGCCCCTGGTCGCCGCTGACAACGACGGCGTCCTGTTCGGAGGCAGCGGTGAATGGCTGGTGGCCATCGACGCCGAAGGCCGGGAATTGTGGAAGCGACACATCAAGCAGTATCCGACGGACCTTCGCCGCACGCCGTCCGGCGACTTGATGTTCTTCGCCAACTTCGTCGGCTTCCTGCGCTTCGACACCGATGGCAATCAGGTATCCGTCCTGAAGGATGAAACCTCATCGTCCGGCGTGTTCGCCTTCGACCGCGCCACGAACGTTTACACCTTCGGCGCGTTTACCTGGACCAGCGAGGACGATGCGGCCGAGCACTGGGGCTGGATCACCGCCTGGGATTCGCGCGACCGGCAGCTCTGGCATCGGGATCTCACGGCACGGAGCGTCTCCGATCAGAACTGGTCGAGTTCGGTGTGGCGCTGGGCTGGGACCCCAGGCTCTCGCGCGCGCCGCGCCTGGCAAACGTAGTCGAAGGCTGGCTTGATTACCTGGAATGCGCGAGCGACGCCGACGGCAATATTTACTTCTGCCCTAAGTTCCACGCCGTCTCGCTTGATCCCGAGTTTCGTGTTCGCTGGAGTCTGCGTTTCGAGTGCGAATACCTTTGGCACCCTGTGCTCACGCCCGACGGCACGCTGCTCATCGCCGGCGGCGACACGCTCTTCGCGATCGAGTAGCTACACGAGCGGTGTGCAGCCGGGAACGGCGACTGTCGGAGTCGGCATGGGATCGAACGCCAACTGGCACCAGGTCCTCCTGCGAATTGAGCGCCTGCTCCCAGGTGACCGCCTTGCCCGGGGCCCCCGCCCCTTTTAAGGGCCTTCCGGATCTGGGTTTACTTGAGCTGGTTCTTCTGCGGCACGCCGTCCTTCGCCACGAGATGGATCCGCTTGGCGTCGCCGAGGATCCGGATGTCGTCGAGCGGATTGCCGTCGACGACCACGACGTCCGCGACCTTGCCGGGCTCGAGCGTGCCGAGGTCCGGGCGCTCGAGGCACTCGGCGGCCGCTTTCGTCCCCGCCACGATCGCTTGCATGGGCGACATGCCGAGGTGGCGGACCATGTATTCCAGCTCGACGAGGTTCTCCCCGGTGAGGAGCCGGTGGGACTGATCCGTTCCCATGGCCACCCGGAGCCCCCTCTCGACCGCGCGTTTCCAGAGCGGCACTTGCGCGAGCTGCCGCCGGTGGATCGCCTCGTCCTTGAGATCCTCCCGGGCGAGCTGGGCCCGGTCCCACGTCCTGTCGGCCGCGCGCCGCTCGCGCGAGCGGGGGACCAGGGCGAGCGTCGGTACCCACCAGGTCCCCCGGGCGAGCATCGTGTCGACGCACTCCTCGTCCATGAACCACCCGTGCTCGACCGAGTGGACGCCGGCGCGGAGCCCGTTCCTGATGCCCTGGAGCCCCTCCGCGTGGATCGCGACCCGCCGATGGCGGGCCGCCGCCTCGTAGACGGCCGCCTGGATCTCCTCGACGGTGAACTGGGCCTCGTCGAAGTCGTCGGTCACCGAGGTGATCCCGCCGGTCGTGCAGAGCTTGAGGAAATTCGCCCCGGCCATCAGCATCTCGCGCGCCAGCCTCCGCACGCCGTCGACCCCGTCGGCAATCGCGTTCGGGAGCCAGGTGCGCTTGGGCACGCGGAGACCGGCCGGGACCCAGCAGTCGCCGTGGCCGCCCGTCTGCGACACCATCGCGATGCACACGAGGAGGCGCGGGCCGGGAACGACCCCTTCCTCGACCGCCTTGCGGAATCCCGGGTCCGCCCCCCCGGTGTCCCGCGCCGTGGTCACGCCGCACTCGAGCGTCTCGCGGAGGATCCCGGTCGACTTGAGGACGTTGAAGGTGGGAGGGTTCAGGAGGTGCTCGCCGATGTCGCGGGCCCGGTAGGTCGCGTGGACGTGGCAGTCGATGAAGCCCGGAAGGATCGTGCGGCCGGCGGCGTCGAGGATCTCGGCGCCCCGCGGCAGGGACAGCGCCGCCTCGGGACCGACGGCGACGACCCGTCCCTCGTCGAGGATGACGCCGCCCCGCGGGATCGGGTCCCGCCCCGTCCCGTCGATCACGCTGCCGCCGACGATCGCCCGGATCATTCGGGCACCTCCCTCCGCGCCCCCATAGGGTAAGCTCTCCGCGACAATACCGCACCCCGGCGCGAGGGAGCGAACAATGGGCTGGAGCCTCCGTGGCGAGTACGTCGAGAACTGCAACTGCGACCTCTTCTGCCCCTGTCTCCTCGGACCGCGCGATCCCGTCCGCGGGCTCCCGATGGCGCCACCGAGCGCCGGCCACTGCGATCTCCCGGCCGTCTTTCACGTGGAGCGCGGGGCGTTCGATGGCGTCGCGCTGGACGGGCTCACCGTGGTTCTCGCGATCCGGACCCGCGGCCGGATGTCGGACGGCGACTGGCGGGCCGCGCCGTACCTCCCCCAGGAGGCGACGCCCGACCAGCGCCAGGCGCTGACCCGGATCTTCCTCGGCCAGGCCGGTGGGCCGATGGCCCGCGTCGCCCAGGTCGTCGGCGAGTGGTACCCACCCGCGCTCGTGCCGATCACCTACGCGGCCGACGGCGTCCGCCGCCGGGTCCAGATCCCCGGCGTGCTCGATCTCGAGGTGGAGGGGATCCTCGGCGCGGACGGCAGCACCGAGGTCTGGATCCGCAACCTGAAGCACCTCGCCTGCCGGATGATGGCCTCGGCGATCGGCCGCCGCGGTGATTATCAGGACCATGGGATGCGGTGGAACCACGCGGGCAAGAACGCCCACTACGGCCCGTTCGAGTGGGCCGTCTGACGGAGGGGACGATGGCGCGGATCCGGCTCGTGGACCCGAGCGAGGCCCAGGGGCGGGTGAGGGAGATCTTCGAGGAGATCGAGAGCGTGCGCGGACCCGGGCGCGTGCCGAACCTCATGCGCGCCTACGCGCACCACCTCCCGAGCCTCGAGTCGAACTGGGACCGGATGAAGCGGCTCCTCAAGAGCGGCCTCCTGCCCACGCGCACGAAGGAGGCGATCGGGCTCACGATGGCCGCCCTCCACAAGTGCGGTTACTGAGTGAAGTTCCACACGACCGCCCTCCGGGCCGAGGGCGGCGAGGTCGACGAGGTCCAGGAGATCCTGGGCGTCCCGGGGCTCCGGGGCACGCGCCTCACCCGGCGGGAGACGCTGATCCTCCAGTTCTGTCGCCAGGCCGCCCTCGACGCGAACGCGATCACCGAGGCCGAGGTCGCCGAGCTCAAGGCCGAGGGGCTCACCGACGCCGAGATCGTGGAGATGATCGAGACGATGAACTTCACCACGGCGCACACGAAGATCGTCGACGCGCTCGCGATCGAGCCCGACCCGTGGCTCGGGTAGCCGCTGGCCCGGGCCCCGCTCGGTCCCAACGCGAACGGTGCTATAGTGCGCGTGCCGCCGGGGGGCGGCGCGTCCCGTATTCCGGGACGGTGATCTCGGAGGAGGTCCCGCGATGCAGCTGAACCCCTTCATCATCCGACCCATCGTCGAGGCGGCGCTCAGGGAGGAGATCGGGCCCGGCGACACCACCGGGGGGTTCCTCGTCGGCCCCGGGGACACGGCGAGCTGCCAGATCTACCTGAAGGAGCGGGCCGTCGTCGCCGGCCTGCCGGTCGCCGAGCAGGTCTTCAAGACCCTGGAGCCCGACTGCACGGTCGTCCATGCGGTCCAGGACGGCGACGAGGTCCCGAAGGGCACGGTCCTCATGCGGATCACGGCCCCGTGCTGGGTGCTCTTCGCGAGCGAGCGCGTCTCCCTCGACTACATCCAGTACATGTCCGGCATCGCGACCAAGACCCGGCGGTACGTCCGGCTGGTCGAGCCCTACAACGTGCGCATCACCGACACGCGCAAGGGCGTCCCCGGCTGCCGCGTCCTCCAGAAGTACGCCGTCCGCGTGGGCGGCGCGCACAACCACCTCTACGGGCTCCACAACTGCATCCTCGTCAAGGACAACCACATCAAGGCGGCCGGGAGCGTCACCCGCGCGGTCGAGATCTTGAAAGCGCGCGCCCAGCACACCTTCAAGATCGAGGTCGAGTGCGAGTCGCTCCAGATGATCAAGGACGCGCTGGCGGCGGGGGCCGACGTGATCATGCTCGACAACATGACGATGGACGAGATGCGCGAGGCGGTCGCGTTCATCGGCAAGCGCGTCCCCGTCGAGGCCTCGGGGGGCATCCGCGAGAGCAACATCGTCGAGATCGCGAAGCTCGGCGTCGACGTGATCTCCGTGGGGGATCTCACCCGCAACGTCCAGACCGTCGACGTGAGCCTCGACGTCGGCGAGATCAAGGCCTCGGCCCTGCGCCAGATGCGCCTCGGGCAGGACCACTGAGCGTGGAGGCGGCCCGGCAGCCGGTCGACGCGCGGCACGGCGTCGTCTGCGCCTGCGACCTCGACGACCTCGACGCGATCGCGCGGTTGCTCGAGGCGATCGATCCCGTCGAGGGCCTCGTCGGCTACAAGCTCGGCTCGCTCCTCACGCTCCGCTACGGGCTCGGCGCGGTCGTGCGGGCGTTCCGGAAGGCGACGGCCAAGACGCTCTTCTACGACCACCAGAAGGCGGGGCTCGACATCCCGAGCATGGCGGCCGAGTACGCCGCCGCGTGCCGCGACGCCGGCGTCGACGCGCTCATCCTCTTCCCCCTGGGCGGGCCGCGGGCCCTCGACGCCTTCGTCGGCGAGACGCTCCGGGTCGGGCTCCGGCCCGTGGTCGGGGGCGCGCTCCCGCTCCCCGACTACCTCCTGAAGGGCGGCGGCTACGTCGCGGCGAGCGCGCTCCCGCGCATCATCGACCGGGCGTTCGGGCTCGGCGCGCGCGACTTCATCATCCCGGCGACCGACGGTACCTCCATCCGCCGCGAGGCGGCGCGCCTGGCGGCGCGCGGCGGCGCGCGGCTCTACCTCCCGGGCATCGGGCCCCTCGGCGGCCAGCTCGAAGCCGCCTTCGCCGCCGCGCGGCCGCTCGCGACGTACGCGATCGTCGGACGCGCCATCTACGCCGACCCGCGTCCCGCCGCGGCCGCCCGGCGGCTGGCGGGGGCGGCTCGCGCCTTCGCGCAACCGAGCCGCGCCGCGCCCGCAGCACGCCACCCGTGAAAGCCGGCCGGAGCCACGCCGTGCCGACAGCACGCCACCCACGGTCTGACGCGGCCTCACGGTACCCGATACAATGGAGCCACGCCGTGCCGACAGCACGCCACCCACGGTCTGACGCGGCCTCACGGTACCCGATACAACAGAGCCACGCCGTGCCGACAGCACGCCACCCACGGTCTGACGCGGCCTCACGGTACCCGATACAATGACGCTCGCGCTCGACCACCGTCTCCCGCCGCGCACCGGCTGGGCCACGGTCGTGCCCCGCGGCCAGCGCCTGCGCATCCTCGAGGTGGACGGCGGCCAGATCGGCGACTTCGTCGTGTTCAACGCGGACGACCTCCGCGAGCGGTTCGACCAGGGACGGACCAAGGCGAACCAGGGGCGGATCCTGATCACGAAGGGGCACGTGCTCTACTCGAAGAGCAACAACGTCATGATGACGATCACGGAGGACACGTACGGCATCCACGATCTCCAGTACGGGATGTGCAGCCGCTGGATCTTCACGAGCGGCGGGTACCGCGGCTTCGCCGGCGGCTTCCAGCCGGGCGGCGGCCAGGGGCTGCCCGAGTTCGGCTGCTGGGAGATCCTGACGGAGGCCCTCCGGCCGTGGGACATCCCGCCCGAGGACATCCCGAGCCCGCTCAACGTGTTCCAGACGATGCACATCGACGTGGAGACCGGGGCGCTCGGGATCCTGCCCGGGCGCAGCCGGCCCGGCGACTACATCGAGCTGCGCGCGGAGATGAATTGCCTCTGCGCGCTCTCCGCCTGACCCTGCGGGGGGAAGTCCTCCCGGGTCCAGGTCTGGACCGAGTGAGCGGGCGGAAGAGGGGGCGCGGCGCGATGGGAGCCCGGTGGCGGTTCGACACGAAGCTCGACTTCGGCAAGCTCGGGGGTCTGGTGCCGGTCGTCATCCAGCACGCCGACACGCGCGAGATCCTCATGGTCGGGTTCATGAACGAGGAGGCGTGGCAGAAGACGCTCGAGACGGGCCGCGTGACACTCTTCCGGCGCACCCTCGGCCGCGTGTGGGTGAAGGGCGAGGACGACGGCCACTACGTCGACGCCACGGAGATCCTCATCGACTGCGACGACGACTCCGTCATCGTGAGGGCCCGCCCGACGGGGAACCTCTGCGGTCACGGCTACCCGGGCTGCTTCATCCACGAGGCGACGCCGGCCGGGGCCTGAAGCGATTGACCGGGACGGGGCGATTGGGATAGGGTCCGCTACCAACAGCGCTCAAGGAGGAGCCTCATGGTGACGACACGGCGACACTTTCTGACACTCATGGGCGGCGCGGCCGCCGCCGCGGCCACGCCCCTGGACACCGCCCCGGCGTTCGCCCAGTCCGGGCCCGTCAAGATCGGCGTCCTCGCCATCAAGGCGGGCGTGGGCGCGCTGCCCGGCGAGTACGGGCTCCGCGGCACCTACTGGGCGACCGACAGGATCAACGCCGCGGGCGGCATCCTCGGGCGCAAGATCGAGCTGCTCATCGAGGAGGAGTCCAGCCCCAAGGACACCGTCGAGCGCTTCCGCAAGCTCGCCCTCCAGAACAAGGCGGATGTGATCGTCGGCGTCATCTCCACGGGCGTGGGGCTGGCCATCGGCCCCGTCGCCGAGGAGTTGAAGACGCTCTGGCTTTCTTGGGATGGCACGACCCAGAAGGGCGTCGAGGAGACGATGCCCAAGCCGAAGTACGCCTTCCGAAGCTGCGACAACGAGTCCGAGGCGGTGATGTCCTCGATCCTCACGGCGAAGCACTTCAAGGGCAAGATCAAGACCGTGGCCGGCATCAATCCCGACTATTCGTACGGCCGCGACAACTGGGCGGCCCTCCTGGCCATCATGAAGAAATACGAGATGGGCGTCACCCCGGTCACCGATCTCTGGCCCAAGCTCGGCACCACCGACTTCACCTCACACGTGGCGGCGCTCCAGCAGGCCAAGCCCGACCTCATCTTCTCCTCCCTGTGGGCCGCCGACGTGTCGATCTTCCTGAAGCAAGCGCATGCGGTGGGGTTGACGGCCGGGACGAAGTTCGTCTTCCCCGTTGCTGGCCTTGTCCACGAGACGCTCAAGAAGGCCTTCACCCCGGAGGGGATGATTCTCGGCTACAACACCATGTACTTCGAGATGCCGAACGCGAGTCCACTGCTCAAGCAGTTCACCAAGGACCATTTCGAGAAGTACAAGGAGTGGCCCAGCTATGAGTCCGATCACGCGTACTTCGTGATCGCCGCCTACAAGGCCGCCATCGAGCGCGCGGCCAAGGCCATCGGCGGCAAGTGGCCCTCGACCGACCAGATCATCCAGGCCCTGGAGGGGATCGAGGTCCAGTCGCTGTCGGGGACGCGGCGTTACCGGCAAGACCACATCATGGAGGCCAACTTCTATCAGGGCCTCACCACCCACAAGAACAAGTACGACTTCGTGACGATCGATCCGGTCGAGGTGATGACGACGACGCAGGTCCAGAAGCCCTCGGGCATGGGGCTCTACGACTGGATCAACGGCTGGAAGGTCTGAGGACCGTGGCCCCCTGATCCAGCAGAGCGTCAACATCCTGCTTGGCGGCGTCTTCCACGCCGCCACGCTCTTTCTCGTGGCCGCGGGGCTCCAGCTCGTGTTCGGGGTCCAGCGCATCGTGAACCTCGCGTGCGGATCCTTCTACGCGCTGGGGGCCTTCTTCGGCATCACGCTCGTGCAGAAGGCGCTCGCCGCCGGGGTCCCGCGGCCCCTGTTCGTCCTCGTGCTGCTCCTGGCAGGTCTCCTGCTCGCGGCGCTCGGGCCCGTGATCGAGCGCCTCCTCCGGTTCATCTACGACCGGGACGAGAGCTTCCAGCTCCTCCTCACCTTCGCCCTCGTCCTCATGTTCGAGGACGTCCTCCGGTTCTTCTGGGGGACCGCGCCCTACCAGCTCGGCGGCGGCCTCTACCTCCTCTACGGGCAGGTGAAGGCCGGGGACCTGACGATCCCGGTCTACAACCTGTTCGTCATCGCCGCCGGCCTGGCGATCGCCGCGCTCATGGGCTGGCTCCTCACGCGCACGCGCTTCGGCCGCATCGTGCGCGCCACCGCGGAGAACCGCGAGATGAGCGAGGCGCTCGGCGTCAACATGTCGAGCGTCTACGCGCGCGTGTTCACGCTGGGCACGGCGCTCGGCACGGTCGGCGGCGCGCTCGTCGTGCCCGCCACTGCGGCGGTTCTCGAGATGGGCATCGAGCTGATCGTCGAGGCGTTCGCCGTCGTCGTCATCGGGGGGCTCGGCAGCATGCGCGGGGCGTTCGTGGGCGCGCTCACCGTCGGCGTGCAGAAGGCCGTCGCGATCGCCACCTACCCGGAGCTCGAGCTGCTGGCGATCTACCTCATCGTCATCGCCGTCCTGGTCCTGCGGCCGGCCGGCCTCTTCGCCAGGGCCACGGCGTGATCGCCCGCCTCGTCCTCGGCCTGGCCCTCCTCGCCGTCCTGGCGGCGCCCAACTTGGTCGGTCCCTACTACACGATCCTCATGCTGCCATTCTTCGGCTACGGGATCGCGCTGCTCGGGTTGAACCTCCTCCTCGGCTACACCGGCCTCCTCTCGTTCGGGCACGCGCTCTTCGTCGCCCTGGGCGCCTACACCGCGGCGTACATGACGAGCGTCTTCGGCGTCCTCCACCTGGAGGCGATCCTGCTCGTCTCGGTCGCGCTGGCGCTGGTCGTCGCGATCCCCGTGGGCCTCCTCTGCGTGCGCTACGTGAAGATCTACTTCGGCATGCTGACGCTCGCCTTCGGGATGCTGTTCTACTCGTTCCTCTACAAGTTCTATCACCTGACCGGCGGCGACGAGGGCATGCGGGTCCTCCGCCCCACGCTCCTCGGCAACGCGTTCACGGCGCTCGACAAGACCGAGTTCCTCACGGGCCCGTACTACTACTACGCGCTCGCGCTGCTCGTGCTCGCCGGGCTCGCGATGTGGCGCATCGTGCGCTCGCCCTTTGGCCTCTACCTGCGCTCGATCCGCGAGAACCCCGACAAGGCCGAGTACCTCGGCGTGGGCGTCCGGAGCTACCGGTTCTACGCGTTCCTCATCGCCGGCGTGTTCGGCGCGATCGGCGGCACGCTCCTCGCGGTCCCGACGGGCCTCGCCGACCCCCTCCTCGCGTACTGGACACACTCCGGCAACCTCGTGTTCATGCTCATCCTCGGCGGGTTCGCCAACTTCTTCGGCCCGATTCTCGGGGCCTTCGTGTTCATCTTCCTCCAGGACCAGGTCATGTCGCTCACCGAGTACTGGCGCTTCATCTTCGGGGGGATCCTGGCCATCGTCGTCATCTTCTTCCCCCGGGGGCTCATGGGGCTCCTCGATCCGCGCTCCCGGGCGCAGGCCTGATGCCGATCCTCGAGGCCCTTCACGTCCGCAAGCTCTACGGCGACTTCTGCGCCCTCGACGACGTGAGCCTCGCGGTCGACGAGGGACAGTTCGTCTCGATCATCGGTCCGAACGGCGCCGGCAAGACCACGCTCGTCAACGTGCTGACCGGGCTCGGGCGGCCGACCGCCGGGCGGGTCCGCTTCAAGGGCGAGGACGTGGCCGGCATCGGCCCGGTGCGGCTGGCCGAGCTGGGCATGGCCCGGAGCTTCCAGCTCGTCAACATCTTCCCCGGGCTCACGGTCGCGGAGACGATCGCCGTCGCCGCGGTGTCGCGGCTCGGGCGCGGCGGGCGGCTCCTCGCGTCGCTCGCGCGCGACGCGGAGGTCCGCGCGCGCGTGGAGGAGGTCGCCGAGCTGTTCGGCCTCGGTGACAAGCTCACCCGCCCCGCCCGGACCCTCGCGCAGGGGGACAAGAAACTCCTCGACGTCGCCAGCGCCTTCGCCCTCCATCCCGAGGTGATCGTGCTCGACGAGCCGACGAGCGGCGTCAGCACCCGGGACAAGAACGCGATCATGGAGGTCCTGGTCGAGGCGGCCAAGCACATGGACGTCAAGGCCATCATCCAGGTCGAGCACGACATGGACATCGTCTTCGGCTACTCGGACCGCATCGTCGCGCTCCACCAGGGCCGGGTGCTCGCCGATACCACGCCGGACGGGATCCGCGCCGACGCGGAGGTCGTCGCGACGGTCGTCGGGAAGCGCCGCCACTGATGCTGGCGATCAAGCAGCTGAACGTTTATATTCAGGCGAGCCACATCCTCCGCGACGTGACCCTCGAGGTCGGGGAACGCGAGGTGGTGTGTCTCGTCGGGCGCAACGGCGCCGGCAAGACCACGACGCTACGGACGATCATGGGCTACCTGAGGCCGGACCACGGCACGATCGAGTTCCAGGGTCGCGCCCTCGTCGGGCTCCCCACCCACGCGATCGCGGCCATGGGCATCGGCTTCTCGCCCGAGGACAGCGCAATCTTCGGCGACCTCACGGTCGGCGACAACATCGAGATCTCGACGTGGACGCGGCCCTCCCCGCGCCCGGCGACGGAGCGCGTCGAGCGCGCCTACGCGGTGTTCCCGCAGCTGCGCGCCTACGCGGCGCGGGGCGGGACCCAGCTCTCCGGCGGCGAGCGCAAGATGCTCTCCATCGCCCGCGCGCTGGCGCTCGACCCCGAGATGCTGCTGCTGGACGAGCCCTTCGAGGGCCTTTCCCCGGCCATCATCCCCGCGATCACGGAGAGCATCGCCGCGATCACCCAGTTCGGGCACAGCATCCTGCTCGCCGAGTCCAACATCCACCACGTGCCCGACTACGCGAGCCGGCTCTACGTCATCGAGCGCGGTGAGATCATCTTCGCCGGGACCCTGGACGACGCGCACCGCGATCCGGGCGTGCTGCGCGTGATCGGAGGTACGGCGTAATGGCGACCCAGCGAGGCTCGGGCCGGGCGGCACCGGCGCCCTCGGCCCTTCCACCGCTCCCCCTGATTCCCACCGCCGTCGTCGGCTCGCACGGCAAGGCCGGCTGGTGGTACGCGGGCGTCAAGGCCCTGGAGGCCGGCGAGTTCGGCCCCGCCGACCTCGAGGAGATGTTCGACGACGCCGCCAACACCGCCATCCGCGACATGGAGGAGGCGGGAATCGACATCATCACCGACGGGGAGGTCCGCCGGCTCGACGGCTACGTCGACTCCTACTACGCGATCATCAAAGGCATTACGCCGCTGCCCGTGCGCCGGAAGGCCGGTCCCTGGGGCTACGACCAGCAGACGCGCTACGAGGCGGTCGGCCGCTTCGAGGCGCCGCCCGGCGGGCTCGGGATCATCAAGGAGTTCGAGTACCTCAAGGCGCACACGCGGTACCGGACGAAGGCGACGTGCGCGGGGCCGCTGACCTTCGGCTCCCGCATCCACCCAGGGACGGTCTACAAGAGCGTCGTGGAGGTGGCCGAGCGCTTCGCGGAGGTCATCAACCAGGAGCTCAAGGGGCTGGTGGCGGCGGGCGCCGATCGCATCCAGATCGACGAGCCGGCGCGCGGGAACGTCTCCGGCGAGGAGATGGCGCGCCTGTTCAACATGGCCACCCAGGGGGTGAAGGCGAAGCTCGCCTACCACATCTGCTTCGGCAACCGCTTCGGCCGCTCGCGCTTCCTCCGCAGCTACGGGCCGTACTTCCCCGGCCTCCTCAAGGCCCGCACCGACCAGTTCGTCCTCGAGTTCGCGAGTCGCGAGCTGGCGGAGCTGGACCTCTGGCAGAAGTACGGTGAGGGCCGCGAGCTGGGCGCCGGCGTCGTCGACGTCAAGGGCTTCAACCCGGACACGCCCGAGGACGTCGCGCGCCGCATCCGGCGCGTGCTCCGGGTGTGTCCCGCCGAGAAGCTGACCGTGAACCCGGACTGCGGCTTCGGCTGGAGCCCGCGCTACATGTGCAACCAGAAGATCCGGGCGCTCGCCGCGGGCGCGGCGCTCGTGCGTAAGGAGCTCAAGGGGAGGTAGCGGTGCCGAAGCCCCAGCTCGAGTTCTTCCGTCCCGACCGCCTGCCGTGGCGGCCGGTGGAGGGCTCGGCGACCGGCGGCGCGGGCGGCCCGGGCGTCATGGAGAAGATCCTGAGTCATGACCCCGAGACCGGGGACGTCACGCGCCTGCTCCGCTTCGACGCCGGCGTCGAGACCTCGGGGACCATCGCCCACGACTTCTGGGAGGAGGTCTGGATCCTCGAGGGCGGGCTGATCGATCTCGGCAAGAGTCAGACCTTCACGGCCGGCATGTACGCCTGCCGACCGCCCGGCATGCTCCACGGCCCGTACCGCGTGGTCGGCGGGTGCATGACGCTCGAGATCCGTTACGGCAAGACGCGACGCGCTGGATAAAGGAGCGGTCATGGCGAAGCTCAAGTTCGGCATGTGGATTCCGACCTACGCGTGGCAGGACCGCCGCGCGGGCCCCGGCAACGTGCGGCGCATCAAGGAGTCGATCGAGAAGTGCGAGCGACACGGGATCGACGTCTGGGTGATCGACCATCTCCTCACCGCGCCCGGCCTCTACGGGAACGCGTGGCTCGAGCCGCTCGGCGTCCTCTCCTACGCTGCGGCGCTCACCTCGACGGTGAAGCTCGCCACCGGCATCCTCGTCCTGCCGGTGCGGCACCCGGTCATGCTCGCCAAGGAGATCTCGACCCTCTGCCACATGTCGAACAACCGCTACGTCTTCGGCGTCGGCCCCGGATGGTACACGCGCGAGTACGAGGTGACGGGCTCGCGCATCCAGGAGCGCGGGAAGCGGACCGACGAGATCATCGAGGCGGTCACGCTCCTCCTCACCAGGCCGAACGCGACCTACCGCGGCCGGTTCTACCAGTTCGAGGACGTCACCATCGATCCCCGGCCGCCGAAGATGCCGCCGATCTGGGTCTCCGGGGGTTCCCGGGTGCCGGACCCCGACGAGCACGACGTCCCAGTCATCGCCACGACGGTCATGGACCGGATCGTCAAGGCGGGGAACTGGCTCTCGCGCTGCTCGGGGACGCAGGAGTGGGTCAAGCGCGATTGGGGCCAGCTCCAGGAGCACGCGCGCCTCCGCCGCCGCGACCCCAGAACGCTCACCTTCGGACACTGCAACTTCACCCACCTGGTCGACACGAGGAGCCACGCGAAGGCGCTCGAGCAGTCGCGCGCGCCCTTCCTCCGCACGATGGGCACCCACCGGAGCTGGGAGCATTTGCAAGAATGCTACATGATCGGGCCGATCGACCGGATCAACGCGCGCATCGCCGACCTCGTCGGCGCCGGGCTCCAGTACCTCGTGGTGGGGCCCGTGACGGACGACCCCAAGCAGGTCGACCTCTTCGCGAAGCACGTGATGAAGAGTTTCAGGTAACGCCGTGGCGCTCCCGCTCGAGGGCATCGTCGTCGTCGACCTGACCCAGAACGTCGCGGGACCCTTCTGCACCCAGATCCTCGGCGACATGGGCGCCGACGTCGTCAAGGTCGAGCGCCCCGGACGCGGCGACGACGCGCGCGCGTGGGCGCCGCCCTTCTGGGGCGACGAGAGCGCCACCTTCATGGCCATGAACCGCAACAAGAAGAGCCTCGCCCTCGACCTCAAGCGCGCGGGCGGCCTCGAGGTGCTGCGTCGGCTCGTCGCGCGGACCGACGTGTTCGTTCAGAGCCTGCGCGCCGGCGCGATCGCGGAGCTGGGACTCGACTTCCCCCGTAGCTCCGCCCTGAACCCCCGGCTCGTCTACTGCTCGATCACGGCCTTCGGCACGCGCGGGCCGCTCCGCGACCTCCCCGGCTACGATCCCCTGATGCAGGCGTACGGCGGGCTCATGTCGGTGAACGGCCACCCGGGGCAGGAGCCGGCGCGCGTGGGGACCTCGATCGTCGACATGGGGACCGGCATGTGGGCGGCGCTCGGCATCGTGGCGGCGCTCCGCCAGCGCGACGCGACTGGGCGCGGCGGCCAGGTGACGACGGCGCTCTTCGAGACCGCGCTCATGTGGGTCTCGTACCACGCGATGGGGTATCTGGGCTCGGGCGAGGTCCCGCGGCCGCAGGGCTCGGGCACCGCCATGATCGTCCCGTACCAGGCCTTCCCGTCGGCGGACGGCTTCGTGATGATCGCGGCGGGCTCGGACGCCCTCTTCGCCCGGCTCGCGCAGGCGCTCGGCGCGCCCGCGCTCGCCACGGACGAGCGGTTCAGGGACAATCCGTCGCGGGTCCGGAACCGCCCGGCCCTCGTCGACGCTCTCTCCGCCCTCACGCGCGAGCTGAAGACAACGGAGCTGCTCGAGCGGCTGCGCGTGGCGGGGGTGCCGAGCGCGCCGATCCTCACGATCGACGCCGTGCTGGACGAGCCGCAGACGCACGCGAGCGGGATGCTCGTCGCGGCGACGCACCCGCGGCTCCCCGACTACCGGAGCCTCGGGCTGCCGATCCAGTGGGACGGCCGGCGGCCCGAGGTGCGGCGGGTGCCGCCGGCGCTCGGCGAGCACACGAGCGACGTCCTCACCTGGCTCGGCTACACCCTCGACGACGTGCGGAGCCTCCGCGCCCAGGGAGTCCTCGGATGACCGGCGACTATCGCCACCTGCTCGTCACCCGCTCGCCCGACGGCTGGGTCGTCACGGTGACGATGAACCGCCCCGAGCAGATGAACGCGATGAACACGCCGCTGGGCGAGGACCTGCTCGCCTGCTTCGACGGCTTCGCGCGCGATCGGGACGTGCGCGCCGTGATCCTGACGGGAGCCGGGACCCGCGCGTTCTGCGCCGGCGGCGACCTCAAGGAGCGGAACGAGATGACGGACGAGGCGTGGCGCGCCCAGCACGTCATCTTCGAGCAGGCGGCCCTCCGAATCCTCCGGTGCCCGGTGCCGGTGATCGCCGCCGTGGAAGGATTTGCGCTTGCCGGAGGATGTGAGTTGGCGGTGCTTTCGGATTTCATTGTTGCAAGTGAGACGGCAGTCTTTGGAGTGCCGGAGACGACGCTCGGGATCTTTCCAGGCATCGGCGGCACGCAGCTCCTGCCACGGATCGTCGGCGCCCCGCTCGCGAAGGAGCTGATCTTCACCGGCCGCCGAATGAAGGCCGACGAGGCGCGGGCGGCGGGGCTCGTGAACCACCTCGTCCCGGCGGGCGAGGCGCTCGCGCGGGCCCTCGAGATCGCCGACGCGATCGCCCAGAACGGTCCCGTCGCCGTCCGCCAGGCGAAGAAGGCGATCGCCTACGGCTCGGAGACCGACCTCGAGACGGCGATGATCCTCGCCATCGAGGCGTACAATGCGACCGTCGTGACGGAGGATCGGCTCGAGGGCGTCCGGGCCTTCAACGAGAAGCGAAAGCCCAGGTTCAGGGGGAAGTAGAGGGCGACGGCGATGGCGGTCATCAGTCTCACGCTCACCGACGAGCAGCGGGCCCTCAGGGCTGGTGTGGCCGAGATCTGCAAGCGCTACCCCGGGGAGTACTGGCGCGAGCTGGATGCGCGGCGCGAGTACCCCGAGGCCTTCGTGCGCGAGCTGACGCGCGCCGGCTACCTCGGCGCGCTCATCCCGCAGGAGTACGGCGGTGCCGGGCTCGGCATCGCCGAGGGCGCCCTGATCCTCGAGACCGTCCACGCCTCCGGCGGCAACGCCGCCGCCTGCCACGCGCAGATGTACATCATGGGCACGGTGCTCCGGCACGGGAGCGAGACCCAGAAGCGCCAGTACCTGCCGAAGATCGCCACCGGCGAGCTGCGCCTCCAGGCGTTCGGCGTGACCGAGCCGAACTCGGGCTCGGACACCACGAAGCTCCAGACCACCGCCGTCCGCCGGGGGGACAGCTACGTCGTCAACGGCCGCAAGATCTTCATCTCGCGCGTGCTCCAGTCCGATCTCATGCTGCTCCTGGCCCGCACGACGCCGGTGGAGAAGGTCAAGCGCAAGACGGACGGGCTCTCGGTGTTCCTCATCGACATCCGCGGCCTCAAGGGGCTCGAGGTGCGGCCGCTCCGCATGATGATGAACCACTCGACCAACGCGCTCTTCCTCGACGACGCCGAGATCCCTGCCGAGAGCCTCATCGGCGAGGAGGGCCGCGGCTTCGCCTACAGCCTCGACGGCATGAACGCCGAGCGCATTCTCGTGGCCTCGGACTCCCTCGGCGACGGCCGCTGGTTCATCGAGAAGGCGGTGGCCTACGCCGGCCAGCGGGTGATCTTCGGCAAGCCCATCGGGGCCAACCAGGGCGTGCAGTTCCCGATC
>JACQWC010000197.1 GCA_016209635.1 Candidatus Rokuibacteriota bacterium
CTTCCAGTCCACCTCGGCGATGATCTGCCGCCGCTTTGCCCGCTGGGCGTCCCGGGCGGTCGTGTCGATCACGAGAAAGTTGTCGGAGGTTACGGTCCTGAGCGAGATGTGGTCAGCGGGGTAGCTCTCAGAGGTCCAGTGCCAGCGCCCGCCCGCCTGGTGCAGAAGCCCGGCCTCCTCGAGCGCCCGAAGGGACCCGCCGACCTCGAGGGCGCCGAAGCGCGCCGCCGCGTCGAACGGCAGCTCGAAGGCCGCGCACTTGAGGTGGTTGACGAGGATGTGGGGGTTCTCGGGGTTGATCCGCGCGTGCTCCGGCGGGCTCCCGAAGAGGTAGTCCGGGTGGCTCACCATGAACTGGTCGAGTGGCGCGCTCGTGGCGACGAAGACCGCGACGGAGGGGTCGGACCGGCGCCCGGCGCGCCCCGCCTGCTGCCACAGCGAGGCGATCGTCCCGGGATAGCCGGCCAGTACGGCCGCGTCGAGGTGGCCGATGTCCACGCCCAGCTCGAGCGCGTTCGTCGAGACCACGCCCAGCACCTCCCCCGCCCGGAGCCCGCGCTCGACCGCGCGGCGGCGCGTCGGGAGGTAGCCACCGCGGTAGCCGCGGACGATCCCCGCGTCGCCGGTCCGGTCCGCCACGCCGCCCTTGATCGCCCCCAGCAGCACCTCGGTGGCGAGACGGCTCTGCGCGAAGACGATTGTGGCGATCTTCTCCCGGAGGAAGCGCACGGCGATCCGCGCCGCCTCGCCCAGGTACGGGGCGCGGATCCCGAGCTCGCGGTTCACGACCGGGGGATTGTAGCAGACGAAGAGCTTGTCGCCCGTCGGCGCGCCGCTCTCCGCGACCTCGTCGATGCTCTCGCCCGTCAGCCGCGAGGCCAGCTCGCGCGGGTTGGCGATGGTCGCCGACGCCATGATGAACTGCGGCGCCGACCCGTAGTGCAGGCAGACGCGCCGGAGGCGGCGCAGCACGTTCGCGAGATGGCTGCCGAAGACGCCGCGATACGCGTGCAGCTCGTCGATGACGATGTAGCGCAGGTTCTGGAAGAGGACCGCCCACTTCGTGTGGTGGGGCAGGATCCCCGAGTGGAGCATGTCGGGATTCGTGAGCACGAGATTCGCCCGCGCCCGGACGGCGCGCCGGGCGTCCTGGGGCGTGTCGCCGTCGTAGGTGAACATGCGCAGCTCGGGAAGCTCGGTCGCGAGCTGCTCCAGCTCGGCGAGCTGGTCCTGGGCCAGCGCCTTGGTGGGAAAGAGATAGAGGACGCGCGTGTCCGGCTCCCGGAGGAGCGCCTGGAGCACCGGGAGGTTGTAGCAGAGCGTCTTGCCGGACGCCGTCGGCGTGACGACCACGACGTGGCGTCCCTTCTCCACGAGGTCCCACACCCGCGCCTGATGCTCGTAGAGCTGCTCGATCCCCCGCGCGCGGAGCGCCGCGGCGAGCCGCGGATCGAGGCCTACCGGGAAGGGGGCCGAGACGGCGGGGCGGGCCGGAAAGTGGCGGGTCGCCGTGATGCACGGCCCGGTCGACGAGGAGGTGAGGAGATCGTCGAGGATCTCGCCGAGCATCGCGCCCACTGTATCATAGACGGGGCATGCGGCCCGCCTACTGGGGACCTCCCGTCGTCTGGATGGCGATCATCTGGCTCTTCTCCACCGACGACTTCGGCGGCACGTGGACGGAGGAGCTCCTCCTCCCGCTCCTCCGGTGGCTCGTCCCGGACCTCACCCGGGCCCAACTCCTCGCCGTCCACGCCCTCCTGCGCAAGACCGCGCACTTCGTGGAGTACGCCATCCTCGCGGCCCTCTGGTTCCGCGCCTTCGTCCACGGTCGCCGTCTCTCGGCGCGCGGGGCGGCGTGGGTCGCCCTCGCCCTGAGCCTCGCGTGGGCGCTGCTCGACGAGGCCCACCAGGCCACGACCCTCCTGCGCACGCCGAGCGCGGTCGACGTCCTCATCGACGCCGCGGGCGTCCTCCTGGCCCTCACGGTGGCCCGCCGGGGCTGGGGCACGACGCTGGACGGCGCGACGCGCGTCCTCCTCTGGCTCGCGACGGTGGGCGGCGCCCTCGTGCTCGGCGTGAACTGGGTGGCGGGGGTCGCCTCGGGCGTGCTCTGGCTGGCGGTGCCCGCCGCGGCGCTCACCCTCCTCCTGGCGCGGCCGCGGCGGGTCAGACCGTGAGGCGCGGGTCGAGCGTGTCCCGGAGACCGTCCCCGAAGAGGTTGATCCCCAGCACGGTCAGGAGGATAGCGAGGCCCGGGAAGGTCGCCAGCCACCACGCGGTGGAGATGTAGACTCGCCCGTCCGCGAGCATCCCGCCCCAGGTGGGCGTCGGCGGCTGGACGCCCAGGCCCAGGAAGGACAGCGCGGACTCGATGACGATGACGCGCGCCATGTCGAGGGTCGCGACCACCAGCCAGGGCGTGAACGCGTTCGGCAGGATGTGGCGGGCGAGGACACGGCCGTCGCGGGCGCCGAGCGCCTGCGCGGCCTGCACGAACTCGCGCTCGCGCAGCGAGAGCACGGCGCTCCGCACCACGCGCGCGTAGACCACCCAGCTCGACACGCCGATCACGACGATGATGGTCTTGAGGCTCGGCCCGAGCACGCCGATGACCGCGATGGCCAGCAGGATGAAGGGGAACGCGAGCTGGATGTCGGCGAGCCGCATCAGCACGTCGTCCGTGCGGCCGCCGAAGTAGCCCGACACGAGCCCGGCGATCATCCCGAGCACCCCCGAGATCGCGACGGCCGCGACGCCGACGAGCAGCGCCGGCCGCGCGCCGAAGATCACGCGGGCCAGAAGGTCGCGGCCGAGGTGGTCCGTGCCGAGCGGGTGCAGGCGGCCGGCCTTGTCCTGCCACCCGGGCGGCTTCAGCCGGTCGTCCAGCTCCTGGGCGATCGGATCGAAGGGGGCGACCCAGGGCGCGACGAGAGCCGTCACGACCACCGCCACGACGACGAGGAGGCCGAACAGCGCCGTCCGGCGCCGGCTCAGGCGCCGGGCGAAGCCGATCCACTCGCGCCAGACCGGTGACGCCTCCCGGGAGAAGAGGAGGGCCTGGGCCGTCGCCGGCGTGCTCACCGGAGCCGGATCCTCGGGTCGAGGTAGGTATACAGGAGGTCGACGAAGAGGTTCACGAGCACGAAGGTCGTCGAGAGCATGAAGACGGCCGCCTGGACCACCGGGTAGTCGCGGTTGTAGATGGCCTGCACCGACAGCCGCCCGACGCCGGGCCACGCGAAGATGGTCTCGGTGATCACGGAGCCGCCGAGGAGGGTGCCCAGCTCGATCCCCACGATCGTCACGATCGGGATGGCCGCGTTCTTGAGAGCGTGCTTCCAGACGATGGGCGGCCCGCTCACCCCCTTCGCGCGGGCGGTCCGGATGTAGTCCTGGTTCAGCACCTCCAGCATGCCCGAGCGCGTCAACCGCGTGATGCGGGCCGTCGTGAAGAGGCCGAGCGTCACCGCGGGCAGGATGAGGTGCTGGAACGTGCCCCGCCCGGAGGACGGCAGGAGCGCCAGCTGGACGGAGAAGACGAGGATGAGCATGATCCCGAGCCAGAAGGTCGGCATCGACTGCCCGAGCAGCGCCACCACCGTCGAGACGTAGTCGAGAATGGTGTTCCGCCGGACCGCCGAGAGGATGCCGGCGGGGATCGCGAGCGCCAGCGCGATCACGAGCGCCGCGCCGGCCAGCTCGAACGTGGCCGGCATGCGCTCGACGACCAGGTTGAACGCCGGCTCCCCGTGCCGGACGGACTGGCCGAAGTCCCCGCGCAGGGCGCCCGTGAGGAACCGGCCGTACTGGACGACGAACGGGTCGTTGAAGCCCATCGCCTCGCGGAAGCGCTCGACGTCCTCCGCCGAGGCGTCCGGCGGGAGCAGGAGGAGGGCGGGATCGCCCGTCAGGAAGAGGATGAAGAAGACGACGAGGGAGACGCCGAAGAGGACGAGGAGCGACTGCAGCAGGCGCCGGGCGACGTAGGTCTTCATCCCGCCCGTCGGAGACGGGCGACCGCCTCGATGTGAGGCGTCTGGGGAAACATGTCCACCGGCTGCACCCACTCGACGCGATAGCCGTGACGCCCGAGGTCGCCGACGTCGCGCGCCAGGGTCGCCGGATTGCAGGAGACGTAGACCACCCGCTCGGGCGCCAGCGCCGCGAGCGCGCTCAGGGCCTTCGGGTGGAAGCCGGCGCGCGGCGGATCCGCCACGACGACCTCCGCCCGGACGCCGTCGCGGAGGAGCGCGGGAAGCACGTGGCGGACCTCGCCGGGGAGGAACGTGCAGTTCTCGATGCCGTTCGCCCGCCCGTTCCGGAGGGCGTCGGCCACCGCGGCGGGCGACACCTCGATGCCGTAGACCCACCGGCAGCGCCGCGCCAGCAGGAGGCTGATCGCCCCCGTGCCCGAGTAGAGGTCGAGCACCGTCTCGGACCCGGTGAGGCCGCACGCCTCCGCGACGATGCCGAAGAGCCGCTCGGCCTGGACGGTGTTCGTCTGGAAGAAGGAGTTCGCCGACACCTGGAACGTGACCCCGCCGAGGAACTCCGTGATGTGCTCGCGCCCGACGAGCAGGTGCTCCTCCTGCCCGACCGCGACGCTCGCCTGCTTGGCGTTGACGTTCAGGACGACGCTGGCCGCCGCCGGCACCCGCGCGCGCAGGGTCTCCGCGACGGGGCCGAGGGTCTCGACGTCGGGCGCCGCCGCCACGATGTTCACCATCGCCTCGCCCGTGCGCCGCCCCTCGCGCAGGGTGACGAATCGCAGCAGCCCCCGCGACGCCCCGGCGTCCAGCCGCTGCTCGGCGGCCTGGTCGTAGACGGACAGCCCCCGTGCGCGCACCTCGCGGCGCACCTCGGCGAGCAGCGCGTTCATGGTGTCCGACTGGAGGAGACAGCGATCGATGTCGAGGACCACGTCGTACCGGTCCGCCTCGTGGAGCCCGATCACGGGCAGGCCGGAGGTCCCGGCGACGGTGAACTCCATCTTGTTCCGGTACCCGTAGGGCTCGGGCGCCGGCAGGATGGGGCGCAGCTCGAACGGGCCGAGCCCGCCCAGGCGCTCGAGGCAGTCGCGCACCTGCTTCTCCTTGAACGCGAGCTGCGCCGGATATGCCAGATGTTGTAACCGGCATCCGCCGCACCGGCCGAAGTAGGCGCACGGCGGCTGGACGCGATCGCGTGAGGGCTCCTCGATCGCCTCGATCGCGGCGCGACCGTACCGCGCGCGGGCGTCGGTGACCCTGACCCGGAGCCGGTCGCCCGGGATGCCGCCGCGCACGAACAGGACGTAGCCGTCCACGCGCCCGACGCCCTCGCCGCCGAAGGCGAGGTCGTCGATGGTGACCGTGAGGCTCTCCCCGCGCCGCGGTTTCGCCATGGCAGAGGCCACTATAAAGGTGGGTCAGAGGGGAGTCAATTTCGCGCGGGTCCCGCAGGCTGGCCACGTCGCGCCGTCGGGGAGTATGATACCGATTGATGCGGGTCCGAGCGCCACGCGCCGTCGCCGACCTTCTCGTGAGCGCCCTCCCCGCGCTCCGTGATCCATTGCTCGAGCAGCGGATCGCGCGGGCGTGGGTCGGGCTCGTCGGGCCCGACGTCGCGCGCCGGGCCCGGCCCGGCAGTTTTTTCGACGGGTGTCTCCAGATCACGGTGGACAATTCTCCCTGGCTCCACGAGCTGACGCTTCGCGCCCCGGAGCTCAGGGAGCGGCTTCGCGCGGAATTCGGCGAGGTCCGCTCCGTCCGGGTCGTCCTCGACACGCTCCCGCCCGACCCGCCTCCCGTGCGGCGGAGCGGAGAGGCGCGCGCCGTCCCGCTCAGCGCGGGGGACGTGCGCGAGATCGAGGCGGCGACGTCCGCCATCCCCGATCCGACGCTCGCGGCGGCCGCGCGGCGCCTCATGACGAAGGCGTGGCGAGCCCCGGGAGCACGAGGTGGCTCGCGATGACCCTGCGCTTTTGGGGCGCGCTCTCCCTGCTTCTCCTCGGCGCCGCCGTGACCGGCTGTGCCACCAGCGTGCGCGCGGCCTCCGAGCAGGACGCGGACCGTCCGGTGCGCGTCGACGCGCGGGCGCCCGACACCGCCGCGGACGCGTACTACCACTACACGGCCGCGCAGCTCCACGTGCAGGCGGGCCGCTTCAAGGAAGCGATCCCGGAGGTCCAGGAGGCGATCAAGCGCGACCCGGACTCCGCGTTTCTCTGGTTGCAGCTCGCGCAGCTCTTCGCCCGCACGGACGCCGCCGGCGACGCGCTGGCCGCGGCGCGGCGGGCCGTCGCGCTGGCGCCCGAGGACATGGCCGTGCGGCTGACGCTGGCCGAGCTGCTCCGGGGGCAGCGCCAGTATCCCGAGGCGGAGGCCGAGGTCGAGAAGGCCATCGCCCTGAACCCGGCGGCGGAGGAGCCGTACCTCACGCTCGCCCGCTACCTCGTCGAGCAGAAGGCCTGGGACCGGGCGCGCGCGGTCCTCCTGCGGCTCGCCGAGCGCCATCCCCGCCTTGCCCAGGCGCAGTTCCTCCTCGGGCGCCTCGCGATCGAGACCGAGGCGTGGGACGAGGCCATCAGCCGGCTCACCCGGGCCGTCGAGCTGGACCAGGACAACGACGGGGCATGGACCGCGCTCGGCTACGCGTACGAGGCGCGCCGCAAGCCCGACGAGGCGGTCCGCGTCTACCGGGAGGCGGTCAAGGCGAACCCGGACAACCCGTCCTTCGTCGAGCGGCTCGCCGACCTCCTGATCCGGCTCGGTCGCTTCCAGGAGGCGCAGACGGAGCTCGAGGGCCTGGCCCAGGCGGCGTCGCGCGACGCGCGGGTGTGGATGAAGCTGGGGGCGGTCTACTACGAGCAGAAGCTCTGGGACCGGGCGGGCGAGGCGTTCCGGCGCGTGATCCTGCTCGAGCCGACGAACCTCCGCGCCCGCTACTTCCTCGCGACGACGTACATGGACGGCGGGCGCGACGAGGACGCGCGGATCGAGCTGGAACGGATCCTGCGCGCCGATCCGCGATCGATTGACGCGCGCATCCAGCTCGGCTTCCTCCACGGGCGCGCCAAGCGCTACGACCGGGCGACCGCGATCCTGCGCGAGGCGGTGAACCTCGAGCCCAAGCGGCCGGAGCTGTTCCTCTACCTCGGCACGGCGTACTTCCGGGCCAAGGAGTACGAGCGCGCGGCGGAGACCCTCAAGGAGGGGCTCGGCCTCGACGACAAGCAGAAGGACCTCCACTTCCAGCTGGGCGTCGTCTACGAAAAACAGTCGCGGTTCGACGACGCGGTCCGCGCGTTCCGCCGGGTGCTCCAGCTCGACCCGAAGCATGCCGAGGCCTACAACTACGTCGGCTACATGTACGCGGAGCGCGGCGAGAACCTCGACGAGGCGATCCAGCTCATCACGAAGGCCCTCGAGCTCGAGCCCGAGAACGGGTACTTCATCGACAGTCTCGGCTGGGCCTACTACCAGCAGGGGCGCTATCCCGAGGCGCTGCGCGAGCTCAAGCGCGCGGTCGAGAAGGCCAAGGAGGATCCGGTCATCTTCGAGCACCTCGGCGACGCGTACGCGAAGAGCGGCCAGGACGAGGCCGCGATCGCCGCCTGGGAAAAGGCCCTCCAGCTCGACCCGAGCGCCGACGGCGTGAAGAAGAAGGTCGAGGAGGTCAAGCACCGCCTCCGCCGGGCCAAGGGTGAGCAATCGAAGGCGTCTCAGTAGCCTCCTCCTGCTGCTCTGGCTCGGCACGGGGTGTGCCACGGCCGTCCCGCGCCGCGAGCCTCCCGGCCCGGACGCGCGCCGTGCCCTCGACCTCCTGGCCTCGCGCTGGGACGAGTTCTCCGATCTCCGCGCGCGCGTGGAGATCGTCGTGGAGCAGAGCGGCGAGCGCCGGCGCTTCGAGGGCGTGCTCCTGGCGAAGGCCCCCGGTTCCCTCCGCTTCGAGGCGCTCTCCGCCTTCGGGCAGCCCTTCCTCTACCTGACGGTCCACGACGGCCGGTTCACGGCCTACGACGCCACGACCGACGAGGCGCTCGTGGGACCCGCGACCGCCGAGACCGCGGCACGGCTCCTCCGCGTGTCGCTCGCACCGGACGACCTCGTGGCGATGCTCGCCGGGCGGGCACTCCCGCCGAAAGACCTCCGGACCGCCGAGGTCCTGCCGCCCGACGAGCACGGCCCCTCGCTCGAGTTGATCGGCGGCAACTCCCGGCAGCGGGTCTGGATGGACCTCGAGACCGGCGTCGTCCGGCAGGTCACGATCAGGGAGGGATGGACCGAGGCGCGGATCACCTACCGGCGGGATGGGGCGGGCGTCCTCACGGGCCTCGACCTCCGCGTCGGCGACGCGGACCTCGCGGGCTCGGTCACCTACCGGAACAGGATCTTCGGCGGCGGGATCGACCAGGCCCGCTTCGCTTTCACGCCGCCCAACAGCGCGAAAATACGGGCTGTCCGTTGACGCGACGGCCCCCGCATGCTACCGTAACGTGCCTTGTCAAAGGGGTCGGGGACTGGTCGTCGCCTCGTGGTCAGCGCCGCGGCCAAGGTGAACCTGGCCCTCGAGATCCTGGGCAAGCGCGTTGACGGGTATCATGAAATCACCACGGTCTTGCAGGCCGTGGACCTTGCCGACCGGTTGGTGCTCGAGGACGCCGACGTCCTGGAGCTCCGCGCCAGCGCCCCGGGTGTTCCGACGGACGGAAGTAATCTGGCGCTCCGGGCGGCGCGGGCGCTCGGCGAGGCGTCCGGGGTCGCGCGCGGGGTGCGGATCACGCTCGACAAGCGGATCCCCGTGGCCGCGGGGCTGGGGGGCGGATCGGCGGACGCGGCGGCCGTCCTGGTGGGGCTCAGCCGGCTCTGGGGTCTCCGCTGGCCCGTGGCGCGGCTCGCGGACCTCGCCGTCTCGCTCGGGATGGACGTGCCGTTTTTCTTCAGGGGCGGCGCGGCGCTGGCCACGGGTCGTGGCGAGCGCCTCGAGCCCCTGCGGGGGCCCGCGCTGGCGCTCGTGCTCGTGAACCCGCGCCTCCCGGCGAGCACCGCGGAGGCGTACGGGCGGGTGACGGCGGAGATGTACTCGGACGGCGGCCGGACGCGCGCGCTCTGCGCCGCGCTCCGGAGCCGGCGCCCGCTTCGGGTGGCCGCGGCGGTCTGGAACGCGCTCGAGCCGGCGCTCGAGCCCGGGTATCCGATCACGCGGATGAAGGCGGCGCTCCTGGCGCAGGGGGCGCTCGGAGCGGCGATGTCCGGGAGTGGGCCGACGGTGTTCGGCGTGGCGCGCTCGTTCGACCACGCCCGACAGATCCGGACGCGGCTCACGCGGGGCTCGTGGGCGTGCTGGGCGGTCCGGACGCTCGGCGGCCCCGCCATCCGGGTGGCGGCGGGAGCCTGACATGGACGACGATCGCGACGGTACGCTGGGGCGTGGCCAAGCGGTAAGGCGCGGGACTTTGGATCCCGTATTCGGAGGTTCGAATCCTCCCGCCCCAGCCAGCCCTTCACGAGGCCAGCGATGACTTACGAGCTGAAGCTGTTCTCGGGCAACGCGAACCGCCCTCTGGCCGAGGAGATTGCCCAGTACCTGCGCGTGCCCCTCGGGGACGCGGAGGTGGCGCGGTTCTCCGACGGCGAGGTCTTCGTCCAGGTCAACGAGAACGTCCGCGGCGCGGACGTGTTCATCATCCAGCCGACCTGCCCACCGGTGAACGACACGCTCATGGAGCTGCTGATCATGATCGACGCGTTGAAGCGCGCGTCCGCCCATCGGATCACGGCGGTCCTCCCCTACTACGGCTACGCGCGTCAGGACCGCAAGGTGCAGCCGCGGGTGCCCATCACGGCCAAGCTCGTCGCCGACCTGCTCGACGCCGCGGGCGTCGACCGCGTGCTGGCCCTCGACCTCCACGCCGGGCAGATCCAGGGCTTCTTCAACATCCCGGTGGACCACCTCTTCGCGGCGCCGGTCATCATCGACTACCTCGGCAAGAAGGACCTCCGCGACCCGGTGATCGTGTCGCCCGACGCGGGGGGCGTCGAGCGGGCGCGCGCGATCGCCAAGCGGCTGCGGGCGGGGCTGGCGATCATCGACAAGCGCCGCGACGGCCCGAACGTCGCGGTCGTGATGCATCTGATCGGCGACGTCGACGGCAAGGACGCCGTGGTGATCGACGACATGATCGACACGGCCGGGACCCTGGTGCAGGCGGCGACCGCGCTCGAGCGCGAGGGGGCACGGCGCGTCCTCGCGTGCGGGGTGCATCCCGTCCTCTCGGGGCCCGCGGTCGACCGGATCAAGGCGTCGCCGCTCGAGGAGGTCGTCGTCACGAACTCGATCCCCGTCTCCGAGGAGAAGCGGCGGGCCCGAGTCACGGTGCTCAGCGTGGCGCCGCTCCTGGGCGAGGCCATCCGCCGCATCCACGACGAGGAATCCCTGTCGACGCTATTCGTGTGACGCACGGGAGCCTCCCGCTCCCGGACAAAGGAGCAGCGCGATGCAGATGCAAGAGCTGACCATCAAGCGCCGCGAGGCGACCGGCAAGAGCGTCGCCAAGCAGCTTCGCCGGGCGGGAGTCGTGCCCGCGATCCTGTACGGCGGGGCGCGGCCCGAGCCCATCACCGTGGACCCGCGCGAGGTCCTCCGGATGATCCACGGCCACGAGGGCACGACCCAGCTCCTCACCCTCAGGTTCGACGGCGAGCCCGGCGCCCCGCGCATGGCGATCATCCGCGACCTCCAGCTCCACCCCGTCGGCGAGCACATCCTGCACGTCGACTTCCAGGAGGTCTCGGCGGACCGCGCCATCTCCGTGCGCGTGGCGGTCCATCCGGTGGGGGAGGCTCTCGGCGTCAAGGATCAGAACGGCATCCTCAGCCTCGTCTTGCACGAGCTGGACGTCTCGTGCCTGCCGGGGCTCATCCCCGCGCGGATCGACGCGGACGTGACGGCGCTCGCCATCGGCGACGTGCTGACGGTCGCCGACCTCAGGGCGCCTGAAGGCGTCCAGATCCTCAACGACCCGGGCCAGGCGGTCGTCACCGTGTCGCCGCCGATGGCGGAGGAGGTCGCCGCGCCCGCGCCGGCGCCGGTGGTGGCGGCCGAGCCGGAGGTGCTCACGGAGCGGAAGCCGAAGGAAGAGGAGCCGGCCGAGGAAGGCAAGAAGGCGAAGAAGTAGCGGCGAGCGGTCCCGGTGGCCCATGTGGTGGTGGGACTCGGCAACCCGGGGCCCGAGTACAGGCACACGCGCCACAACATCGGCCACCGGGTGCTGGACCTCCTGGCGCGGACCCTGGGCCGGGCGTGGCGGCGCAACGGACCCGCGCTCGAGGCCCGGGCCGCGTGGCGCGGAGAGACGCTCCATCTGATCAAGCCGTCGGCGTTCATGAACGTCAGCGGGCCCGTCGTCGCGCGGGCGCTCCGGCGCGTCGGCGGCGAGCCCCGGGACCTGATCCTCGTCTACGACGACATCGACCTCCCCCTGGGGACGGTCCGCACGCGCCTCCGGGGCACCCACGGCGGACACAACGGAGTCCGCTCGGTCATCGAGGCCCTGGGCACCGACGAGATCCGGCGCGTCAAGGTCGGCATCGGCCGCCCCGACCGGAAGGAGGAGGTCGCCGACCACGTCCTGGCGCCGTTCACGCGCGACGAGCTGCCGGCCGTCGAGGCGGCGGTCGCGGCGGCGGCCGATCGCGTTCTGGCACTGATCCACACCCCGTCGAGCCCGTCAGGAGGAAGCGGATGACGCCGATCGCAGCGGCACCGGTCCTCGGCATCCTCGGCCTGGCCATGGCCTTCGCGATGTACCGCTACGTCGTGGCCCAGCCGAGCGGCACCGCGACGATGCTGGACATCTCCTCGCAGATCCACGTCGGCGCGATGGCGTTCTTGAGGAAGGAATACTCGATCCTCGTCTGGTTCGTGATCGCCGTCGCGATCCTCCTGACGCTCTTCATCGGGCCGCTGACCGCGTTCGCCTTCGTCTCGGGCGGCGTCTGCTCGATGCTCGCGGGCTTCTTCGGGATGGAGGCCGCGACGCGCGCCAACGTGCGGACCGCGAACGCCGCGAAGGAGGTGGGGCGCGACAAGGCCCTCGCCGTGGCCTTCTACGGGGGCTCGGTGATGGGGCTCTCCATCGCGAGCCTCGGCATCCTCGGCCTCGGCGTCTTCTACCTCGTCTTCCGCGACCCCCTCGTCATCAATGGCTTCGCGATGGGCGCCTCCTCGATCGCGCTCTTCGCGCGCGTGGGCGGCGGCATCTACACCAAGTCCGCCGACGTCGGCGCTGACCTCGTCGGCAAGGTGGAAGCGGGCATCCCCGAGGACGACCCGCGGAACCCGGCCGTCATCGCCGACAACGTCGGCGACAACGTCGGGGACGTCGCGGGCATGGGGGCCGACCTCTTCGAGTCCTACGTGGGCTCGATCGTCGCGGCGATCGCGATCGGCGCCACGCTCAAGCCGAACCCGGAGACGTGGATGGCGCTCCCGATCCTGATCGTGATGGCAGGGCTCGTCTGCTCCGCGATCGGCATCCTCTCGATGAACGTCCTGCAGCGCCTGGACCCCCAGGCCGCGCTCCGGTACTCGACGATCATCGCGGCCGTGCTCCTCGCGGGGCTCGCGGCCGTCATCGTGAACCTCACGCGCGTGGGCTGGGGGCCCTTCTGGGCGGTCCTCTCGGGGATGGTCGCCGGCGTGGTGATCGGGTACCTCACCGAGATCTACACCTCGGGGCGCCCCGTCGTGCGGATCGCCGAGGCGTGCCAGACCGGGGCCGCGACGAACATCATCGCGGGGCTCGCCACGGGGCTCGAGTCCACCGCGCTCCCCGTCGTCGCGATCTGCGGGGCCATCTGGGTCGCGTTCGAGACCAGCGGCCTCTACGGCATCGCGCTCTCCGGCGTCGGGATGCTCGCCACGATCGGCATCACGATGAGCGTCGACGCCTACGGGCCCATCGCCGACAACGCCGGCGGCATCGCCGAGATGGCCCACATGGGGCCGGAGACCCGCCGGATCACGGATCGGCTCGATGCCCTGGGGAACACGACGGCGGCGATCGGCAAGGGGTTCGCGATCGGCTCGGCGGCGCTGACCGCGCTCGCCCTCTTCGCCGCTTACACGCAGACGGTCGGCCTCGACACGATCGACCTCACCCAGGCCCGGGTCATCATCGGCCTGTTCCTCGGCGGCATCGTGCCGTTCCTCATCGCCGCGCTCACGATGAAGGCGGTGGGCCGCGCGGCCTTCGGGATGGTGCAGGAGGTGCGCCGCCAGTTCCGCGAGATCAAGGGGCTCATGGAGGGCACGGCCAAGGCCGACACCGCGAAGTGCGTGGAGATCGCCACGGCCGCCGCGCTCCGGGAGATGATCGTCCCGGGCCTGTCGGCGGTCGCCCTGCCCCCCGTCATCGGCCTCGTGCTGGGCAAGGAGGCGCTCGGCGGGTTCCTGGCCGGCGCGACGCTCATGGGGGTGTTCCTCGCCCTCATGATGGCGAACGCCGGTGGCGCGTGGGACAACGCCAAGAAGTACATCGAGGGCGGCCAGCTTGGCGGGAAGGGCTCGGACGCCCACAAAGCGGCCGTCGTCGGCGACACGGTCGGCGACCCCTTCAAGGACACCTCCGGGCCGTCGATGAACATCCTGATCAAGCTGATGTCCGTCGTGGCCCTGGTCATCGCCCCCCTCTTCCGGTGAATTGCCGGGGGGTGGGCCGCGTGGTATATAGTTGACGTTTATGCAGAGGTGTGACCTCCGAGCGGAGGGGGGAAGCCCGTGACCAGGGTGATCATCGAGCCCGACGAGTCCTTCGAGAGCGCCCTCAAGCGCTTCAAGAAGCAGTGCGAGAAGGCCGGGCTCTTGTCCGAATTCAAGAAGCGCCAACACTACGAAAAGCCCAGCGTCCGGCGAAAGCGGAAGGCGCTCGCCGCGCGCAAGAAGGCCAAGCGGCGCGAGCGGATCTCCGATTAGCTGCGGCGCCACTCCGGACTGTACCTGCGGCACTCCCGTGACACGGGACGGGAGCGAATGAGGCGAGGCGTGGAGGCAGGCAGGATCTGGGGGCGGGGCGTCGAGTGGGACGCCGTCCGCGCCCTGCTCGCCCGCGAGGCGCGGACGGACTACGGGCGCGAGCGAGCGCTCCGCGCTGACCCGTTGAGCGACGTCGCCGCCGTCCAGTCCGCAATCGACCTGACCCGGGAGGCGCGGCAGGCCCTCGCCGGGGGTGGCGCGCCCCCCATCGACACGGTGCCCGACGTCCGATCGGCGCTCGCCCGCGCCCGCGCAGAGGGCAGCGTCCTCGAGGGCGCGGAGCTGGCGTTCCTCATCCCCCTCCTCGACGCGGGCCCGAGACTCACCACCTGGGGGCACACCGTCCGCCCGGTGGCCCCGGCCCTCGGCACGATCACCGACTCCCTCCCCCACCTCCCCGACCTCCGTGAAGCCCTCGGCCGATCGCTCGACGACGACGGCGCCGTGACCGATGCGGCGAGCCCGCATCTCGGGCGGCTCCGCCGTGAGATCCGCGAGCGGCGGCGGCGTCTCGTGGGCGACCTCGAGCGCATGCTCGACTCGCGGGACGCCGAGAAGATCCTCGCCGACCGCTTCGTCACCGTCCGGCACGGCCGCTACGTCCTGCCGGTCCGCGCCGAGGCGCGCGCGCGGGTCCCCGGGATCGTCCACGACCGCTCACAGAGCGGCCAGACGCTCTTCATCGAGCCGACCCGGGTCGTCGAGGCCAATAACGACCTGGTGGACCTCCTCCGCCAGGAAGAGCAGGAGACGGCGCGGGTGCTGGCCGAGCTGACGCGGGCCGTGCGGGAGCGGGCCGACGATCTCGAGGCTCTCTGTGACAGGATCGGCGCGCTCGACTGGATCTTCGCGCGGGCCCGGATCGCCGAGCGGATGAACGCGACCGCGCCCCTCGTCGATGAGGGCCAGACGGTCAGCCTCCGGAACGCCCGCCACCCGCTGCTTCTGGCGCAGCAGTGGGAGGACCCGACCCGGCCGGTCGTCCCCGTCGACCTCGAGCTGGGCCCGGAGCGTCCGCTCCTGGTCATCACCGGGCCGAACGCCGGCGGGAAGACGATCGCGCTCAAGACCCTGGCGCTCCTCGCCCTCATGGCGCAGGTCGGCTGCCACGTGCCCGCGGACGAGGGCTCCCGGCTGCCCGTCTTCGACGCCGTGTGGGCGATCATCGGCGACGAGCAGAGCGTGGCCCAGAACCTCTCGACCTTCTCGGCATTCGTCACCCAGGTCCGCCAGATCCTCGCCCACGCCGACCCGCACGCGCTCGTGCTGCTCGACGAGCTGGGCGCCGGGACCGACCCAGACGAGGGCGCCGCGCTCGCTCAGGCCATCCTCGAGGCGCTCGACGCGCGCGGGGCGCTCGTGATCGCCACGACACACCTCGAGCCACTGAAGGCGTTCGCCAGCACCTACCCGCACGCCCGCAACGCGTCCGTCGAGTTCGACACCGCGAGCCTCGCGCCGACCTTCCGCCTGAGCTATGACCGGCCCGGCCAGAGCCTGGCACTGGCCATCGCCGCCCGGCTCGGCCTGGCGCCCGACCTGATCGCGCGCGCCCACACGCACCGCTCGGAGCACGCGGCGCGGCTCGCCGATCTTCTCGCGCGCCTCGACGCCCACGCACGCTCGGAGGCCGAGCGGGTGCAGGTGGTCGAGCGCCGGGAGAGCGAGGCGGTCGCCCGGCTCGCCGCGGCCCGCGAGGCTGAGCAGGCGGCCGAGGGGCGCGTCCGGGAGATCCTCGACCGCGCCAGGGCAGAAGGCTCGGCGCTCCTGGCCGAGGTCCGCCGCGCCGTCGCAAGAGAGTGGGAGGCCTTGAAGAAGGGTGAGCGGTCGCGGAAGGCGCTCGAGACGAGCCGCCGTCGCCTCGTCGACGCGACAGCGCGAGTCATCCCGTCGGCTGCCGACGGTCCCCCAGGCGACCCCGGCGCGCTCAGGCCCGGAGCGCGGGTCGCCGCCGCTCACCTCGGGCTCGAGGGCGAGCTGGTCTCGATCGCGGGGGCCACGGCCACGGTGAGGTCGGGCGCGATCACCGCGCGCATCCCGCTGGCCGCCCTGCGCCCGATCGCACATGCGAAAGATCGGAGCGCGGCGGGCCGGGGGCCGGCTCCCAGAGCGAGTGTCGTCCCGAGCGAAGGAGCCGGCCCCCGGCCCGCCGCCCCCCGCGAGATCGCTCCTGAGCTGCTGCTGCTCGGCCGCACGACGGACGAGGCGCGCGATGCGGTCGAGAAGTACCTCGACGACGCGTTCCTTGCCGGCCTCCCCACGATCCGCCTCGTCCACGGCAAGGGTACCGGCGCGCTCCGCAAGACCGTCCGCGATCTCCTGCTGGGCCACCCGCTCGTCGAGTCCTTCCGTGACGGCGAGCCTTCCGAGGGCGGGACGGGCGCCACCGTCGCCGCGCTCAAGGTCAGTTGATGCCGACCGCATGGAAGGTGGGATAGTGGCGTCCTACTCGCCGGCGCTGCTCGACGAGATCCGCGCGGGTGTGGACATCGTCGACCTCGTCGGGCGGTCGGTGAATCTCCGGAAGGCCGGGGCGAGCTGGAAGGGTCTCTGTCCCTTCCACACGGAGAAGACGCCCTCGTTCATGGTGAATCCCAGGCGCGGGATCTTCCACTGCTTCGGGTGTGGCGTCGGCGGGGACGCCTTCGGGTTCCTCATGCGGCAGGATCGGCTCTCGTTCCCCGAGGCCGTCCGCGCACTCGCGAAGACCGCCGGTGTGAGCCTCCCCGAGGAGCGCACGCGGGAGGCGGGCGACTCGGGACGGGAGGAGCTGTTCGCGGTGATGGCCCTCGCGGCGCGGTTCTACGCGCAGGCGCTCTGGGGCCCGGGAGGTGAGCGGGCGCGCGGCTACCTCGCGGAGCGCGGCATCGATCCCGACGTTGCGCGTCGCTTCGGCCTCGGATGGGCGCCGGAAGGGTGGGACGCCCTCACGACCGCGCTCAAGGGGGCAGGTGTCACGGAGACGGCGCTCGTCGGCGCCGGCCTCGCGGCCCCGAGGCCGAGCGGCAGCGGCGTCTACGATCGCTTCCGCGGCCGGCTGCTCTTCTCGATCCGCGACCTCCAGGGGCGCGTCGTCGCCCTCGGGGGCCGCGCCTTCGGCGACGAGCAGCCGAAGTACCTCAACTCGCCCGAGACGTCGATCTACACCAAGGGCAACCTCCTCTACGGGGCCGACCTCGCGCGCGAGCCGATCCGCGAGCGGAACCGCGCGCTGCTCGTCGAGGGGTACGTCGACTGCCTGATGGCCCACCAGCACGGCTTCACGGAGACCGTCGCGGCGCTCGGCACCGCGTTCACGGCGGCGCAGCTCGGCGTGCTGCGCCGCTCCTGCGACGAGGTGGTCACCTTCTTCGACGCGGACGCGGCGGGCCAGAAGGCGGCGGAGCGGGCCGAGGAGCTGCTCGAGCCCACCGGCGGGACCCTCTCCTGGGCGGTGAATCGCTCCGGCACCTTCGAGTCGTCCGGCGCCCTCCGCCTCAAGGTCGCCCTGCTGCCCCCGGGCCACGATCCCGACACGTACCTGAGATCCGAGGGCGCCGCCGCCTTCGCCGAGCGGATCGCGGCGGCGCGGAGCCTCCTCTCCTACGCGCTCGAACGCGCCATCGCCGACCCCGAGGGGCGGACCGGCCAGCGCGCCAGGACGAGCGCCTTCGCGCGGGCCTCTCTCCTCCTGGCGAAGGTCGCCGACGGCGAGGAGGCGGCCGCGCTGTCGCGTGACGCCGCGGCAAAGCTCGGCGTCGATCCCACCCAGCTCTGGATCGAGTCCCGACGCCTCCAGTCGGCGCTCCGCAGGCCGGGCGCGCCTCCGCGCGCGACCGGCGCACCACCGGCGCCGCCGATCGTCGAGCGCGACTTCGTCTCGCTGCTCCTTCACCACGCGGGGGCGCGGGAGGTCTTGCTGCCGCTCTGCGACCAGGCGGACCTTGCCGACGTCTCGCTCCGTGCCATCGTCAAGGCACTCAAGGGGCGTCCCGAGGCCGGCGCCGAGACCCTCATGTCAGACCTGCCGGACGACCCGGCCCGGAGCCTCCTGGCCGCGCTGCTCGTCGAGGAGCGGCCCTTCCCCGACCCGGGCGCCAGCATCCGCCAGTTCCAGAGCCGGCTCCAGAGGAGAGCGCGACTGAGGCGGATGCGGCAGGTGAGCCGCAGCATCGCGGAGGCGCAGGCGGCGGGCGGCGCGCACGCGTCGCTCGAGGACGACCTCCGGACCCTCGCGCGGGAGAGCCGGGAGGTGTACGACCTCTCGCGCGCTCCGAGCCCGATGCCCCAGCCCGGACCGCACGGTCCGCAAGGAGTCCAGACGAATGAGTGAAGAGCCCAAGCTCGAGGAGCTGGATCGGCTGATCTCGATGGGGAAGCAGAAGGGCTACCTCACCTACGACGAGGTGAACGACGCCCTCCCGTCGGACATCGTGTCGCTCGAGCAGCTCGACGACATCATGATGATGTTCGGCGCGATGGACATCGAGGTCGTGGATTCCGCGAAGGCGGGCCGGCTCCCGTCGGAGGTGGCGCGGCGCGCGCCGGAGGAGAGCGACGACGACGGGCCGGCCGAGCCGATCGATCTCACGCCCGGGCCCGTCGGGCGGACCGAGGACCCCGTGCGGCTCTACCTCCGCGAGATGGGCCGCGTCGCCCTGCTGACGCGCGAGGGCGAGATCGCGCTCGCCAAGCGCATCGAGGAGGGCAAGGAGCAGGTCACGCGAGCGATCCTCAGCACGAACCTCGCGCTCGAGCGGTTCCGCGAGCTGCGCGACCAGCTCCGCCGAGGAGAGATCTCGATCAAGGACGTGGTCGACGTCAACGAGGAGGAGTTCAGCGAGGAGAAGGAAATCGAGCTGACGCGCACCGTCATCAACGTCTTCGGCGCCGTCGACCGCCTCCTGCGCGAGCGCGACAAGCTCCTCCTCCAGGTCAGGAAGCTGCGCCTCAAGAGCGCCGGCCGTCGCAAGATCAAGGGCCGCGAGCCCGCGTGGAAGAAGCTCGAGGGACAGGCGCAGCAGCGCCAGCAGAAGGTCCTCGAGAAGCTCCGCGCCCTCCACATCGGCAACCAGATCATCGACCGCGAAGACCTGGATCCCTTCCGCCGCGGCCTCGTCCAGCGCCTCCGCGACCTCGTGGAGGACATCGAGCGCGCCGAGCGCGTGATCGCCCTCTGGACGAACGGCGGGCGCCCCTCCCCGGAGGAGGTGCAGAACCTCATCTACATCGCCTTCCGCGATCCCGCGTCGAACGGCCCGAGCGGCGGCGTCGCCGACCTCCACCTGCGAGCGGCGAAGAAGTTCTCGAGCCCGAAGTTGCAGCAGATCTGGGTGGCCCAGCAGGAGATCAAGGCGGCCGAGGGGCGGGCGAACGCCAAGGCCGAAGAGATCAAGCGGGTCATGGCGGTGATCAAGGCGGGCCAGTTCAAGGCCGCGCTCGCCAAGAAGGAGATGGTCGAGGCCAACCTCCGGCTCGTCTTCTCGATCGCCAAGAAGTACACGAACCGTGGGCTGCAATTCCTCGATCTCATTCAAGAAGGCAACATCGGCCTGATGAAGGCCGTGGACAAGTTCGAGTACCGCCGCGGCTACAAGTTTTCGACCTATGCGACGTGGTGGATCCGCCAGGCGA
>JACQWC010000195.1 GCA_016209635.1 Candidatus Rokuibacteriota bacterium
ATGCGGGTCACGCTGTAGACGATCACGAAACCCAGCCCGATGAGGGCGTAGACGCCCCCCACCACCAGCCCGGAGGCGAGGTACTGGGCGAGCTGGTCCCATACGGTCATGCGCTCACCGAGCCAGCTTCCATTGGCCGTCGACGATCTGGATCATCGTGACCGCGCGCCGGTCCAGTCCGTTGTGCTCGCTCGGCGAGAAGTCGAAGACGCCCGTGATGCCGACGAAGTTGCGCGTGCTCTCGATGGCCGTGCGGACCTTGGCGCGGTCCGTCCCGGACTTCTCCATCGCCCGCGCGACCAGCTGGATCGCGTCCCAGGCGTGGCCGCCGAAGGTGTTGCGGGGGCCGTACTTGGCCTCGAAGTCACGGGCGTAGGCGAGCAGGACGGGCTTCTGCGGGTCGTTGTCGGCGAGCTGCTCGGCGACCAGGAGCTTGCCCGCCGGGAAGACGACGTTGTTCGACGCGGGGCCCGCCAGCTCGATGTAGCGCTTGTTGCCGACGCCGTGGCTCTGGAGGAGCGGCGCGCGGATCCCGAGGTCGGCGTAGTTCTTGGTGGCGACGGAGGCCGAGGGCGGGATGGACCAGATCACGACCGCCTGCGGGTTGGCCGTCTTGACGCGGGTGAGCTGGGCCGTCATGTCGACGTCCTTCTGCCCGAACTTCTCGTTGGCCACGATCGTCAGGCCCGCCTTCTGCGCGGCCTTCTCGAACGCGAGCCAGCCGAGCTGGCCGAAGGCGTAGTCGACGTTGAGCCAGCCGACCCGCGTGAGGCCCTGGGCCCTCAGATAGTCCGCGAGGGCCCCGACGATCAGGGCGTCGCTCTGTGGCGTCTTGAACACCCACTTCCGCTCCGCGGCCGGCTCGACGATCTTCGCGGCCGCGGCGCAGGAGACCATCGGCACCTCGGCCTTCTGCACGGCGTCGAGAATGGCGAGCGACGTGCCGGAGAGCGTCGTGCCCACGATGGCGGTGACTTGGTCCTCGTCGATCAGCTTCTTCGCGGCGAGCACCGCCTTGGTCTCGTCGCTCGCGTCGTCGTAGATCACGATCTTGAGGGGACGCATCCTGCCGTCGGGGCCCCGGAGACCGCCCCGGCCGTTGATCTCCGTCTCGAGCATGAGCGCGGTGTCGCGCTCGGGGATGCCGAGGGACGAGCCGGGACCCGTGATGGAGAAGATCGCGCCGATCTTGTAGGCGTCCTGGGCGAGCGCCGCCCACGGAGCCCCGATGACGATGAGGATGGCGAGGAGCAGTCTGGTGACGAGACGCATAGGAGGTCCTCCTTTAGGTTGCGGACACGAGTGGCTGGCGCGGCTCGGCGGCCAGCCGCCGGCTGCGCGCGACCCGGTCGAGGAGGGCGTCCCAGCGACGGTCGACCTCGGCCTGGATCGCCTCGATCTCGAAGTCCACGAGGTGCGCGTAGCGCGCCTGCGTTCGCAGGTACTCGGCCACGGGAATCCCGGCCGGCCAGTGGGTGATGTGGTAGCGGGTCCCGTCCTCGACCTCGTAGAGCGGGACGACCCGCGCCTCGACGGCCGCGCGGACCGTGTGCAGCGAGGCGTCGTCCGGGATGCCCCAGCCCGGCACGCAGGGGCAGGTCAGGAGCAGGAAGCGCGTCCCCCGGTGAGTGAGGGCGCGGGCGATTTTTTGGGCGAGATCCTCCGGGTGGGCGGGCGAGGCCGTCGCCGCGTAGGGGATCTGGTGCGCCGCGAGGATCTCCACGATGTCCTTCTTCCGTGTCGTCTTGCCCGCCGGGGTCGAGGTGGTCCGGGCGCCCCACGGGGTGGCGCCCGACTTCTGGTTGCCCGTGTTCTGGTAGGCCTCGTTGTCGAAGCAGACGTAGAGGAAGTCCTCGTTCCGCTCGGCCGCGCCCGAGAGCGCCTGGAGCCCGATGTCGTACGTCCCGCCGTCGCCGGCGAGACAGACCACGGTCGCCTCCTCGCCGCGCGCGCGATAGGCGCGCGCGAGCCCCGCCGCCGCGGCGGCGGTCGTCTCGAACGCCGTCTGGAAGACGGGCAGGGTGGTCGAGGCGAGCGGCAGGGGGCCCATCAGGAGCGCGATGCACGAGGGCGGCACGACGAGCACCGTCCGCGCGGGAAGCGCCTGGAGCACCAGGCGGACGGCGAGGGCGACCGCGCACCCGGGACAGGACGCGTGGCCGGAGAGGAGCCGGTCCGTCATCGCGCGACCTCCAGGATCGGCGCCGCGGGCGGCGCCGGCCGCCGCAGCATGTCCCGCGCGATCCCGACCAGGTCCGCGACCGAGACGTTCACGCCGCCGAGTCCCGCGATGTACGAGTAGACGCGCGGGTCGGTCTCCCCGCGCGCGTGCAGCGCGGCCCGCACCTCGCCGCAGAAGATGCCCCCGCTCCCGATCGAGTAGTTGCGATCGACCACCGCGACCTTGTCGACCCCGGCGAGGAGGTCCGCGATCCGGCGCTCGGGGAACGGCCGGAAGAGCCGGATCCTCACGAGCCCCGCGGCAACGCCGTCGGCGCGGAGCCGGTCGACCGCCTCGCGCGCGGTGCCGGCCATCCCGCCCGCCGCGATGAGCGCCACCTCGGCGTCGTCCATCCGGTACGGGTCGACGGCCGCGTACGGGCGACCCGTCAGCTCCCCCCAGAGCCAGCCGGCCTCCGCGGCCGCGTCGTGGGCGAGGTCCATCGCGGCCTGCATGGCGAGGCGGTTCGCGCGCCACTGCGCCGGCGTCGCGGCCCCGCCGAAGCTCCGCGGCGTCGACGGATCGAGGCGGACCAGCGGCTCGTATGGCGGGAGGTACTCGGCGACCAGCGCGGGGTCGGGGATCGCGACGTGCTCGAGCGTGTGCGAGACGTACAGGGCCTCGATGACGACCATGACCGGGAGCAGGACGGCCTCGGCGACCCGGTAGGCCTGGACCACCGTGTCGAGCGCCTCCTGCGCGGACTCGCAGTAGAGCTGGATCCACCCGGTGTCCCGCTGGGAGAGGCTGTCCGTCTGGTCGGCCGAGAACCCCCAGGGCGCCGCCAGCGTGCGGTTGACGTTCGCCATGACCACCGGCGCCCGGCCGCCCGCGGCGTAGTGGAGCATCTCGTGCATCAGCGCGAGCCCCTGCGAGGCGGTCGCGGTGAACACGCGCGCCCCGGCGAGCGAGGCGGCGATGCAGGCGGCCATGGCCGAGTGCTCGCTCTCGACGGTGATGAGGTCGCCAGCCAGCTCGCCGCGCTCCCGCAGCTCGACGAGCTTCTCCAGCACGGGCGTCTGCGGCGTGATCGGGTAGACGGGGATCACCTGGGGCCGCGCGAGGCACGCTCCGTGGGCGATCGCGTGGTCCCCGGTGAGGAGCAGGGGGTGGGGCCGCGTTGTCGTCGTCATCGTTCCTCCACCATCTCGAGCGCCCCGCGCGGGCACTCGCGCGCGCAGAGACCGCACCCTTTGCAGTGGTCGGTCGAGACGCGGTATCCGCCGTCGTCGCGGACGATGGCCATGTCGGGGCAGACCCTCAGGCAGATGTCGCAGAGGACGCACCGGCCGCAGGTGAAGCAGCGCTCGGCCTCGGCGCGCGCCGCGTGCTCCCCGAGCCCCTCCGTGACCTCGACGAACGAGGTGACCCGGAGGCCGGGCAAGCGCTCCCACCGGACGGCGCGACGGGACGGCGGGAAGGCGTGCGTCGCGATCACCGAGGGCTCCACCGTGTGGTCGAGTCGCGCCGCCGCCGCCCGGGGCTCGGTGGCCGGGGCGCTCGCGGCGCCCGCGAGCGCCCGGTGGATCGCGCGCGCCGCGCGGGTGCCGGCGCCGATCGCGTGCGCGACGGTCCGTTGGCGGGAGGCGAGGTCGCCGCCCGCGAAGACCCGGGGGGTACCCGTGCGCCCGTGGGCGTCCAGCAGGACGATCCCGTCCTCGACGCCGAGCCCGGGGGGAAGATTCCCCAGGTCGGGCTCCTGGCCGATCGCGAGAAGGACCCGGTCGGCCTCGATCCCCTGGGGGGACGCCGCGTGGAAGACGGGGCGGATCGCGCCGCTCGGCGCGCGCTCGGCGTGGGCAGGGGTCGCGACGACGCCGGCCAGGACGCCGGCCTCGAGCCAGAACGCGGTCACCCCGAGACCGTTCCGGATAAGGACGCCCTCGGCCTCGGCCTGTTCCACCTCGTCGGGAATGGCCGGCATCGCGCCGCGGTCCTCGAGCGCCAGCACGGTGACCGACGGGACCCCCAGGCGCCGCGCGGTCCGTGCCACGTCCATCGCCGTGCTGCCCCCGCCGACGACCACGAGCCGTCGTCCGAGCGCGGGCTCGACGCCCGAGTTCACCGCGCGGAGGAACGCGAGCCCGTCGCCGACGTGGTCCCCCTCGGCGCCCGGCACCGCGAGCCTGAGCGGAACCTGGGCGCCGGTGGCCAGGTAGAGCGCGTCGTAGCCGGCCTCGGCCCACGCGAAGCCCGGGCCCACGGCCTGGCCCGTCATGACCTCCACGCCGAGGGCCACGATCAGCTCCAGCTCGCGATCCAGGACGGCGCGGGGGAGCCGGTACTCGGGGATGCCGTAGCGGAGGAGCCCACCCAGCTCGGCCTCCCGCTCGACCACAGTCACCCCGTAGCCGAGCCGGGCGAGGTGGTAGGCGCAGGCGAGACCGCTCGGGCCTCCGCCGGCGACCGCGATCCGCTCCCGCCGGGTCCCGGCCGTCCGCGACGCCGTGCCGTAGAGGAGACCCCAATCGCCGACGAACTGCTCGAGCGCGTTGATGGCGACGGCGCCGTCCCACGCGCGCCGGTTGCACGCGGACTCGCAGGGATGGGCGCAGACGCGCCCGGTGACGGCCGGCAAGGGATTCTCCTCGCGGATGAGCGCCCAGGCGCCGGCCCAGTCGCCGGCGCGGGCGCGCTCGATCCAGCGGGCGATGGGCTCGCGCGCCGGACAGGCCGGGCGGCAGGGCGCCGTCGCCTCGACGTACTGGGGGCGATGCGTGCGCCAGCCGCCGGTCCGGAGCTCGAGCGTCGTCCTCCCCGGCTCGGACCAGCCGCGCGGGCGCGCCGCGCCGAGATCACCACGCATCGAGCGTCTCCATTCCGTGCGGGTACGCCGTCTCGAGGTAGGCCATCGTGCAGGCGGCGACGTTCTCGTCCTTCTTCACCGGGCTCCGCGCCTCCACCGCCCGGGTCAGATCCTCGAGGGTGACGAGGCGGGTGGCGCCGGCGAACCCGCCGAGGATGGCCGTGGACACGATCGGGCCGAGACCCAGGCGCCGGGCGATCGCGGAGGCATCGAGCGCGACGACGCGCTCGGCCGCCGGCAGGAAGCCGCAGGGCGCCGCCGGGCTGTTGACCACCAGGGTCCCGCCCTCGTGGATGTCGGCGGCGCCGAGGTCGCCGAGGAGGGTCGGGTCGAGCACGAGCACGTGGTCGGGTTGCTCGATGTCGCAGCGGAGGCGGATCGGCCGGTCGTCGACGCGGAGGAACGCAATCACGGGCGCACCGCGACGCTCCGCACCGTAGGCGGCGAACGCTTGCACCCAGGCGCCCGCGCGGGAGAACGCGTCGGCGAGGATCTGGCAGGCGACCTGCGCCCCCTGTCCGCCGCGCCCGTGAATCCTGATCTCGAGCATGCCGGCACTCTCACCGGGGCGCGGAGTCGTCATGGTGACGCCCCTCAGCGTCCGACTCTGAGGGTCGCCCTCCAGGCGCACCACGTCCATGAGCCGGGTGCGTCATTTTCATGAGGCGATCTCCACGCTCACGCGGGCTTCTCGAGCTGGATCATCGGCCCGTGACGGAAGCCCAGGCGCGTAAAGAACTCGCGGACGTCGTCCTGGCCGAGATCGATCAGCGTCGCGATCTTCTCGATCGCGCGGAGCTCGCGCCCGCTCTGGACGAACCGGTCGACGAGCGCCCGGCCGAGACCCAGGCCCCGGTACCGGGGGTCGAGGCCGATGAGGTCGATCCAGCCCGTGGCGCCCGCGATGCCGAACTCCGACTCCCCGACCCAGCCGAACAGGAAGCCGACGATCCGGCCGTCGGTCTCGGCCACGAGGGACATCCACGGCGGCCGGAGGGCCGCGATCTCGAGGCGCGTCTGCCAGTACTCCTTGCGCGTCTGGCCCGCGAGCTTCTCGTCGATCTGGACGACGGCGGTCAGGTCCGAGGGCTCGATGGGGCGGATCAGCACGGCCTTCCTGCTCATCGCGCGTCCTCCTTCAGGCCGCGGCCGGCGCCCGGAGCTTCCTGAACCGCTGGAGCCCGAGGAGCGCCGCGCCGAGCGCCGTCGTGAAGGGCGGCGCCTCGGGGACGTTGACCGGCACGCCGAGCTTCTCCCGGAGCGCCTGGACCATGCCGTCCTGCTGCGCGACACCGCCGATGAAGGTCACGGGGCCGTCGAGGCCGACCCGCTTGAGAAGGCCGAGGGCCCGGTCGGCGAGCGAGTTGTGGATGCCCCGGAGGATGTTCTCGACGCCCACGCCCTCCGAGACGTGGTTGATGATCTCCGACTCGGCCAGCACCGCGCAGACGCTCGAGATCGGCTGCGGCTTCTCCGCGTGGAGGGACATCGACCCGACGTCCTCGACGGTGACCTCGAGGTACTTCGCCGCCCGCTCGAGGAACCCGCCCGAGCCCGCGGCGCACTTCTCGTTCATGTGGAACTCCTTCACCTTGCCGCCCTCCCGCAGCTTGATCGCGCGCGAGCACTGGGCGCCGATGTCGAGCACGTACCGCGTGGACGGGAAGAGCGCCGCCGCGCCGCGGGCGCCGCAGGTGAGGTCGGTGATCTGGATGTCGCGGGCGGGCACCGCGTAGCGCCCGAGCCCGGTGGTCGCGATGTACGCGACCTCCTCGCCCGCCCGCCCCTCGCTGAGCCGCGCGGCCTCGAGGGCCTCGAGCGCCACCTTCTCGAAGTCCGCCTTCGTCCGGACCTGGCCGCGGCCCCGGACCTGGCCGTTCTCGTCGACGAGCACGCACTTGGTCGTTCCCGAGCCGATGTCGATCCCCGCCACCAGCATGCTCAGCTCCTCCCTGCGGCGAGCGCCACGTCGGCGCCCGGCGCCGCGGCCTGCGCGCGCTCGAGGGCGAACAGCGCCGCGCCGAGGGCCCCGATGTAGTGGCCTTCCTCGCTCACGTTGAGCGGGCAGCCGAGCACGGCCTCGAGGGCCTTGACCATGCCGATGTTGCGCGACACGCCGCCGGTGAAGGTGACCTCCGCCTCGACGCCCACGCGCCGGACCAGCGCCATCGTCCGCGTCGCGATCGCCTTGTGCACGCCCCCCAGGATGTCCTCGATCGTCTTCCGCTGGGCGAGGTAGGACATGATGTCGGACTCGACGAAGACGGTGCAGACCGAGGTGAGGCGCACGGGGGTCTTGGCCTCGAGCGCCAGCGGACCGATCTCGTCGAGCCCGACGCCGGTCACGTCGGCCGCGGCGGACAGGAACCGCCCGGTGCCCGCCGCACACTTGTCGTTCATGGAGAAGTCGATGACCGAGCCGTCCGGCCCGATCTTGATCGCCTTGGTGTCCTGTCCGCCCATGTCGATGACGGTCCGGGTGGAGGGGAAGAGCGAGTGGGCGCCCCGCGCGTGGCAGGTGATCTCGGTGATCTGGGCGTCGCCGAACGTCACCTTGTACCGGCCATAGCCGGTGCCGACGACGTAGCCGATCGCCTCGCGCGGGAAGCCCGCGCTCTCGCACGCCTTGAGGAAACCGCTCTCGGCCGCGCGGGAGACGTTCGCCCCGGTCGTGATCAGGGTGCGCGCGACGATCCGCCGCGACTCGTCAACGATCACCGCCTTGGTCTGGGTGGAGCCGACGTCGACCCCGGCGCCGAAGATCATGGTGACCTCCTCGAGAGGCGAAGATGGGGAAGCGCGATGGGCCGGAGCTGCCCGGCGCGGAGCACGAGGGCCGCCTTCGCGCGGACCTGGCCCGCGATCATCAGCGCCGCCGCGAGGGGCATCGTCACCCGGACCCAGGCCGGCACGGCGAGCCCGAGCGCCACCAGCGCGACCGGAAGGACGTAGCCGAGACCCACCAGCTCGATGGCGGCCCCGTCCGCCGAGAGGGGGGCGAGCGCCTTGACGAACGCGTCCTCGCGGGACCACGTCACGTAGGCGAGCCACACGAATGCGCCGCCGACGAGCACGAGCAGGATCAGGCCGAGCGCGCCGCCGCCGAGCGGCCGGCCGCCGGCGACCTCGACGAGGATCCAGAGCCCGGTCCCCGAGACGAGGGCCGACGCGAGGAACACGAGGGGCATGGGGGGGACGTCCCACGCGGCGATGCCCCGTGCCCGGCGGAGGATGAATCCCTGGGCGAGGGCGAGCGCCGCCGCGGCGAGCGCGGCCCCGAGGCGCGGCACGGGGCCCGGCGCGACCAGCTCGGCCGCCGCCAGGAGGACGAAGGCGCCGCCGAGCCAGAGCTCGCGCGACATCCAGGAGGTCAGGACGCGGGTGAGGACGCGCGGGCCCCGGAGCGGGCGTCCTGCCTCCGTCGCGACCGCGGCGAAGCCCGCGAGGACCAGCGCCGGGCCGAGCCAGGCGGCGATCCTCACCGCCGGCGAAACGCCGAGGCCGGCGCCCACCGCGGCGGCGACGTAGAGCCCCGCGCCGAGACCCCCCAGCGCGAAGTTCGCCACGGCCGGCCACCCCCAGAGGGTCTGCGGCCGGGCCGGAATCAGCTCTGCGGGCGGTCCAAGGGCAGTCATCGCTCACTCCGCCAGGTAGTAGACCGAGGGCCTGGTGCCGCACTCGGGCATGAGCGGCAGCGCGCGGCCCTCGACGATCAGCCGCGCCACGCGGCTCGTCGCATCGTCGAGGTCGCCGAAGACGATGGCGTTGGCGATGCAGGCGACGGCGCACATGGGCGTCGCCTCGGGATCGATCCCGGGCGTGAGCCCGCGCTCGAGCCCCGCGTCGACCCGCTCCTTGCAGAAGGTGCACTTGGTCATCACGCCGTGCCGCTCGGGGCGCGCGGTGGCCTGCTCCGGCGGCGTCGGGCCGTCGAAGTAACCGTCGGCCGCGTGCAGGAGATGGCGGGCGTGGTACGGGCACGCGACCGCGCAGTAGCCGCAGCCGACGCAGGCGTCGTACGCCACCCAGACGATGCCGTCCTCGCGCTGCCGCGAGGCGCCGGTCGGGCAGACGGGGACGCACGGCGGCTCCGCGCAGTGCATGCACTGCATCGGCAG
>JACQWC010000190.1 GCA_016209635.1 Candidatus Rokuibacteriota bacterium
ACACACAGCTAGCCCTGGCGGCCTAACACCCGCCAGCGTCCGCCGGGTCGGGCCAACGGGGCCCGGGAACGGGCGTCATACTCCGGTGGCTGGCTCCGAACCTGGCCTCAGGGGAGGGGCGAGAACAATGAGGCTGGTCCCGCGGTTCTCCTGCCGGCTGGAGGGCCGTGGGACGAGAGGCAGGAAGATAAACCGGCTATCGACGTAGACGCCTGCGACTGAGGGTTTCCGGACGTGGGTTCGATTCCCACCGCCTCCACCATCGCGACCAACGGCTAGGGTTGGGGGGCCGGGTCGCGACGGTTGTCCCCGCTAGTCGCCGCTCCGTCGCTCGCGCCGGAGCGCCCGTCTCGGCACGCCCCCTCGACAGAAGCACCACGGGCGGGTTTTGCCCGAGGGACGATCTGCCTCGGCGCGATCGGTGCTGTGAGGGTCGGGCGCGGGCGGCGAGGTCGTCCGAGCGTCGTTGGCTGTTGGCCGGGCGGCCGGCACATGGAGCGGCGACAGTCTGTCGCGAAAGACCGCGGGCAGACGCACCGGTCGCCCGCTCTCTGTCATGAACGCGCCGGTGACCTCGGCCGTCACGACCAGGCGCTGGCTCGTCGCCTCGCGAATCTCCTGCGCCCACGCCGACCGCGCGCCGCGGAGCTCGCGCACGTAGGTCACGATGTCGAGCGTGTCGCCCAGACGGGCAGGCGCGTGATACTTCACGGACAGGTCGACGGCGACGATCAGGTACCCCTGGCGCCGCATCTCCGCGAGCGACAGCCCGACGGCCTCGAGCGCCTCGATGCGAGCGGTCTCGAGGTAGTGGACGTAGTTCGCGTGGTTCACGTGGCCGTACGCGTCGACTTCGTAGTGGCGCACCTTCAGGCTGAGCCGGGCCGCTGCTCCCACGCGACCGATGATAAGCGGTGGGCTCGAGGGAGGGAAGGGGCTGAGTCCGCTCAGGCTGCCCTGACGGACGCGCCCGTGAAGGGGCGCTGCCCGAGCGACTCGGGATCCGCGACGAAACACGGCACGTCCCCGAGGTAGGGATAGCTCACGAGATGCCTGCGCAGTCCGCTGGTGAACGGATCCACTCCGGCCCGCTCCAGCGCCGATTCGGTCAGGAGGAGGTAGGCGGCGGCGCCGACCGGGTTCTTGAGCAGTCGGTGAGCGAGGATGACGTCCGGGCCGGCGACGCGCGCTCGTCCGCCCACGACCTGGCGCACGAACCGCCCGTGGTGGACGATCACCTTGAGGTCGAGGTCGGGGACGCTGCGACACGCCCCGCACGCGCACGACGGGTCCCCCGCCAGCCGGCGCTGCGCTTCCTTGAAGGCGACGAAGGCGCCCGTGAGCACCGTGGGGAGGGCACTTCCGTCGGCGATCATCCGGTCGGCCCCGATGGCGAAGACGGCGTCGCCCTCGAGCTCCTGGATCTCAAGGGGAGGCGCCAGCCGACGCATCACCGATTCTAGGAGGACGCCGGTGATCTCCGCCCCGTGCTCCAGCTCGGTGCCGGTCACGAAGGCGGTGAACCCGGAGATGTCGGCCAGGACGAGGAAGCCGTGTTCGGCCAGGAGATCGTCTGCCATGCCCATAAGACACCGGGCAGGCGGTCGTGTGAAACGGCTGTCCCCGTCCGGCAGATTTCGCCTTCCGCCACCGTGATTTAAACCGTTCGGGGGTCCCCCGGGCGTTGCTAGAATACGCCCACGATGACCCATGTCCGCGCTCTCGTCCCCGCCCTGCTCCTGCTCGCCTCGGCAGGCGCCGCCGCGGACCTCCCGACCGTCACCCACGAGGGGCGCGCCTACGTCGAGCTCGACCGGATCGCCGCGAGCCTCCAGGGCGCCCTCGACGCGCAGGCCGACAGCGCCCGTGCGCAGCTCCGGACCGACGGCCACGTCGTGACGGTGACGCGGAACTGGAAGCAGGTGCTGGTCGACGGCAAGCCCGAGGTGCTCGACGCGCCGGTGCGCGTCAGGGACGGCGCGTGGCTCGTTCCCGAGAGCTTCCTCAAGCAGGTCCTGCCGAAGCTCGGCGGCGCGGCCGCTCAGAGCCGGATCAAAGGGTCGGCGGGGGGGTCGGCGGGACGCGACGGGTTCCGCTTCCACTCACATCTCACCTACACGCGGGTCGTGGTCGAGACGCCGGCGGCGCCCGAGTACATGGTCGAGACGCAAAGCCGGACGGAGGTCCGCGTGCGGCTGGTCTCGGTCAACGGCCCCGCGCGGACGCGGAAGATTCGCGACGGCCTCGTGGGGGAGGTTCGCGTCGAGCCGGCGGGGGGCGACTCGGTCCTCGTCGCGACCTTCGAGGGGACGCCGGGCGAGACCCGGGTGCTCACGCTCCGCGACCCGCACCGGCTCGTGCTCGACTTCATGCGCGCGACCCGCGCGCCGGCCATCACGCTCACCGATGTGAGGCTGCGCTCGTACCCGTCCTACAGCCGGGTGGTCCTCGAGACCTCCGCGCCGGTGTCCCACCGGATCGAGACCCAGGACAAGGGCGAGGTGCGCGTCCGGCTCACCGCCCTCGCGAGCGCGCCGCGGGTGGAGAAGGTTGGTGACGGCCTGATCGACGAGGTCCGCCTCGAGTCGGCTGCCGGCGACGTCATCCTCAGGGTAGCGTTCGCCGCCGCCCCCGGGGAGACGCGGGTGACCGCGTTGAGCGACCCCGACCGGCTCGTGCTCGACTTCCTCAAGCCCGCGACCGAGGAGCCGCGCGACCGGCGCGAGGTGGCGGCGCCGCTCCGGGTGATCGTCCTCGACGCCGGCCACGGGGGCCACGACTCGGGCGCGGTCGGGCCGACGGGGCTCATGGAGAAGGAGCTCGTCCTCGACATCACCCGGCGCGTCGCGAAGCTCCTCGAGGAGCGGTTGGACGTCAAGGTCCTCCTCACGCGCGACGGCGACCAGTTCATCGCGCTCCGGGACCGCACGAGCATCGCTAACCGCGAGCGGGCGGATCTCTTCGTGTCGATCCACGCCAACGCCCATCGCGAGACGGCGTCGGCCGGCGTCGAGACCTACTTCCTCTCGTCAGAGGCGACCGACAGCGGCGCGCGCCAGGTGGCGGCGCTCGAGAACGGCGTCGTCCAGCTCGAGAAGCCGGCCGCGCGCGGGCGCGCCGACGCGGTGAAGACGATCCTCTGGGACCTCGCCCAGTCGGAGTTCCAGATCGAGTCGTCGCACCTGGCCGAGATCGTGCTGGACTCCATGACGAGCGCCTTGCGGATCTCCAACCGCGGCGTCAAGCAGGCGGGTTTCTACGTGCTCGGCGGCGCTGCGATGCCGGCGATCCTCGTCGAGATCGGGTTCGTGACGAACCCCCGGGAGGAGCGGCGCCTCCGCGACGCGAAATACCGCGACGAGATCGCCCGCGCGATCTTTGCGGGCCTCGCCGAGTACAAGCGCAACTGGGACCACCGCATGCGGACCGCGCTCGGGCCGGGCCGCTAGGCTCGGCATGCCTCGCGCCGACGGCCGCGCGCCCGACCAGCTCCGCCCGATCGTCGTGACGCGCGACTTCCTCCTCCACCCCGAGGGCTCCGTCCTGGTGGAGTTCGGCGCGACCAAGGTCATCTGCACGGCGTCGGTCGAGGAGCGGGTGCCCCAGTTCCTCAAGGGGCAGGGGCAGGGGTGGGTGACGGCCGAGTACGCGATGCTCCCACGGTCGACGAACACCCGCACCCCGCGGGAGAATCGCGGCCCGAGCGGGCGCTCCCAGGAGATCCAGCGGCTCGTGGGCCGGGCGCTCCGTGTGGTGATCGATCGGGGCAAGATGGGCGAGCGCACCGTGTGGGTCGACTGCGACGTCATCCAGGCGGACGGCGGGACGCGCACCGCGGCGATCACCGGCGGGTTCATCGCCGTCGCCGACGCGCTGGGTCGGGTGGCAGGGCTCCAGGCGGTGGTCCGCGACTGCGTGGCGGCGGTGAGCGTCGGCATCGTCCAGGGCGACCCGGTGCTCGACCTGAACTATGCCGAGGACTCCTCCGCGGCGGTCGACATGAACATCGTCATGACCGGCGCGGGCGAGTTCGTCGAGGTCCAGGGGACGGCCGAGCAGGCGCCGTTCGACCGTGCGCGGCTCGACGCGCTCCTGGCGCTCGCCGAGCGCGGCATCCGTCGCCTGATCGGGCTCCAGCGCCAGGCCCTCGACGCGCGTGACCGGCGCGTCCTCACGCTCTAGCAGGCGGCTCGTCCTCGCCACGCTCAACGCCGCCAAGGCGCGCGAGCTGCGGCGCCTCCTCGACCGGATCCCGTACGAGATCAGCGAGCTCCGCGACCTGCCGGGCGCGACCCTTCCGGAGGAGGCCGCGGCGTCGTACCGGGAGAACGCCCTCGGAAAAGCGCGCGCCGCGGCGCGCCAGAGCGGCGCCTGGGCGCTCGCCGACGACTCGGGCCTGGAGGTCGACGCGCTCGGCGGAGCGCCCGGGGTCCTCTCGGCGCGCTTCGGCGGGCCCGGGCTCGACGATGCCGGCCGCTGCGCCCGCCTGCTCGAGGCCCTGGCCACTGTCCCGCCGGAGCGACGGACCGCGCGCTACCGGTGCGTCGTGGCCATCGTCGATCCCGACGGGCGGCAGTGGGTGACGGAGGGCGTCGTCGAGGGCACCATCACGCGCGCGCCGCGCGGGAGCGGTGGCTTCGGCTACGACCCCGTGTTCTTCTACCCCCCGCTCCGCCGCACGTTCGCCGAGCTCCCACCCGAGGAGAAGGCGCGCGTCAGCCATCGCGCGATCGCGATGGGCGCGGCGAGACGCCTTCTCGGCGGGTGATATACTGCTGACTCCGACGCCTACTCGGGGTGTGGCGCAGCCTGGTAGCGCACCTGCTTTGGGAGCAGGGGGTCGGAGGTTCAAATCCTCTCACCCCGACCACCTTTACGTTGCTCCCGGGTCCGCCGTTGTGCGGGTTCTGTGCGGGAAGTCTCGCACGGCGGCCTGGCGCCGGGCAAGAGGTAATACGCACTCGGTCGGGGTTCACTACCGACCTCCGCCACGGGAGTCAGGTTCGAAGTAACCCAGAGGGACGCAGCGCGCCTGTCCGGCGAGGGCTGATCCCCCCGGGGAGGGCCAGGAGCCGGGAGGCGGGGGCGTTTGTGAGTGTATTCCCCGGCCCAACGTCCCTGTGGTGTTGTCCTGGGCGACCGCTGGGTTGCGGGGGCGAGGGCTACTTGCACTCCGCGATCATGGCCTTGGCGCCCACGGCCAAACTGTCGGCAGACACCATGCTGATGGTCGCCTTGCCAGCCTTGAGGTTCAGCGCCGTCACTCCCGAAAGTCTACATCGAGTGGTAGAGAGAAACATGGAGGAAAGAATGGCTAGACCGTTGGAACCGTGGGCTCAAGACCTGTTAGATCGTCTCCGCGCCATGGACCGGTTGCGTAGAAACGATTCGTCCGATTCCGTATTTCGTAAATTAACGCCGTTCGATTTTCGGCTATCCACGCATCCACCTTGCGCTCCAGCTCCTCCGCAATTCCTTCGCCGCGGTCGTGCATCAAGTGCAGCAAAGCGAGGTAGCGCGAGTAGAGGTCGTAGTAAACGTAGCCGAGATGTGTCTTGATCTGTTGAATGTCCTCGTGGCTTAAGGCCATGCTCTACCCCCTTCCAGGACAGACTTAGAGAGTGCCGCACTTGGAAGGGCTCGCCTACGTTGCAGCGCCTTCCAGCCCTCTACGGCGTCGCGGCTTTCGCGCAGCGGAAGCCGAGACCGTTGCTGTGGTAGACCGGCTTATGGGAGACGCGACGTGGCACCCTCCAAAAAACGGGGTCGGAGAGCCAGTATCCACTGCCGCGTACAACCTTCCCCGGTCCGCTATCCGGTCCCTTCGGGTTCCGCTCCGGCGACTGCTTGTAATAGGCCTGACCGAACCAGTCGGCGACCCATTCCTCCACGTTCCCGGCCATGTCGTGCACGCCGTACGGGCTCACAGTGGTCGGAACGGACCCAACAGGCAACATCATTCCCCTGTCGCGATCCGAATTGGCGCGGCCCATATCCGACTGATCGCCCCACGGGTACTGGCGACCATCCGTGCCTCGCGCCGCCTTTTCCCACTCCGCTTCCGTCGGAAGTCGCTTCGCGGCCCACTTGCAGTAAGCGTCTGCATCGTGCCAGGAGACTTGGACCGCAGGATGCGTGAGGTGAGACGAGCTACTCGGCCCATTAGGTGTCTGCCATGAGGCACCGTCAACGCTCGCCCACGTCACTCTCCTCACCCACGTCACTGTCGCATCCGCTTGGTGCAAGACTAAACCCTTCCCCTCAAGCTCGGCGGTCGTGCGGTGACCCGTCGCGATGACAAACCTGTCGAACAGGGCGTTCGTCACCTCATAGCGGTCCATGTAGAAAGCTTCGAGCACGACGCGATGGTGTGGTTGTTCCAGTCGGCCCACGATATTGCACGCGAGCTCTGCAATGCCGAGCTTCTTACACGCCTTAAGGAACTGGCCAACCTCGTCCTGGGTGCTCCCCATCCAGAACTCGCCCGCAGGCACCAGCAACATCTCGGCCCCATCATCACCTCTGATAACGGGCCGAAGGACCACAGACATCTGCTTTCCTCCGTGCGCTAACAACGGCATCAGGTAGGACACAGGGATGGCGAAGTTGAGATTCTGGCCACTTTCCACCGACGCGAACGCAACGCCGATAACACGTCCATGAACATCAAGTACCGGTCCGCCGCTACTGCCCCGAGAGATGGGCGCCGTAATTTGGAAGAGGGTTCCCACGTCCGAATGGCGGATACCGCTCACAATGCCCTGGGAGAAGGTGCCTTCGAATCCCTCCGGGTTACCGACAGCGTAGACTTGATCGGCGACCGCGACCTGACCGGCATCGCCAAGTAGTAGAACCGGGGCTTTCACGTCATGGATCTTCAGAAGAACCAAGTCGCGCTGTCGATCCAGACTAACGACGCCCGCCACCCGATACCGCGTCTGCTGACCCACAACCTTGACGTAGCCCTTGGCTGCGCCTTCGATGACATGAAGGTTGGTCGCGACGACATCTTCACGGACGAAAAAGCCGCTCCCGATTGAGACAGGCTTCCCGTCACTGTCTTCCATGACAAGCAGCACGACCGAGGGGAAAACTCGTTGTGCAATCTGACGCCCAGTCTGTGGGGCTTGGGCAGATGCCGAGACTGCGACAATCAGCGTCAGGAGGCTACCCAGCCAGTAGCGCGAACCCGTGAACATCGCCTTCTTCTGGCCTCGAAGGGCGGATTCTCCGATTGCCGGGAGTCTAGCCGAGCGTGAGGAACGCTGGCAAGGGGCCCGAACCATACGTGTGGGGTCTACGAAAATCGAGCCCAGCGCGGTGGCACCGAAGCGACACGGGAGGCTTTGTTGTGAAGGCTTAAAGAGAGGGCCGCCCTTACCGTCTCCAACGGCGTGACCTTTCGAACCCCAACTTCGCCTTCCCCCGGCGTGAGGGTGGCGGATCGTAGCCGACCCTGGCACACTCCGCGTGCCAGCCATGAGAAGGAAGCCGCCCAAGTCCACCTCGGCACACAACGCCGACGCGGTGGGGCCCCCCAACCCGAGTCTGATCCATCCTGAGATTAGGGAGGCCGCTGACAAGCTCCGTCGCGGCAAGCTTCGTGAGCAAATGGTCGAGCGCCGCTACGCCGCCGCCGACCCGAACGTCCTCCCGTTTCTCAAAGCGGTGGCCGAGGGCGACGAGCAGCGTGCGCTTGCCACCCTCCGAGGGCTCCTCGCCTGCAACCCGCGTCTGCTGGAGCATCCCTACGTGTTCTGTCAGTTCCGCCACCTGTTCACCGTGTGGCACCCGCTCCACGACGACCTGACCGACCGAGCCAAAGTGGAACTTGTGAATCTGGTACGAGCATGGGCGCGGGGGATGACGCTCGGTTGGAAGGTCACGATCACGAAGCCTCCGACGGGACGACGCGGCCAAGCCCCCCAGCATTTTCCGCACCTCGATGATCGGGACGGCTGGCTCCCGACCGAGGAGGCGGACAAGGAGCGACGCGACGCAGAGGAGTTCGTCCGCGCCTACAAGGACCTGAAGGCCCGTCTTAGCAAGGGAGTCCCCTGGAAGATGCTGCGCCACAGATACGGTCCCTCTCGGCCCGGCCCGCTCTACAACGCGGCCGACAAGATCCATTTTATCTTCGAGGACTTCAAGCGCGCGCACAACATTGACGCCCCGCCCCTGGAACGGAAAGCTCTCACCGAAATCGCTCGCGCGGGTCTGACCGAGCCCAAGCGGCGCAACCCTGCCGACCGCGCGGCGCGCGGGCTGGTTGCCACCTTGCCCTGGTACAACGTCAAGGGCGTTGCCCTAACCCTAACGTCCAGTGGGATCAAGAGCACGCTGGAGACGCTTCGCAAGAAGGAGATCGGGAAACCGACCTCCTCTGGGTAGCCCCTCGCCGCGAGTCCTGAAGTTCGTACCGCGCTTCTGAGCGGTGTCACAGAAGCAATCCCGGTGTGCTGTCGGCCCCAGCCCGACACTTTCTTATGTGAATGGGCGAGACGGGGCCAACCGGGCAGGCCCCGCACACCTGCGAGCCCATGGGGCAATCACGGTGCGCACCCTCCCTGCGGGCGGCCACATCGTAGGGGCTAACGGCAAGGAGTTTCTCGATAAGGAGGAACCACGTGCAGAAACACGATCCCGAAAGCGGCTCCCGCCCCGACATCGAAGGGGTCCGACACGTCATCGCGGAACACTTTCCCGATCTCTGGATGGCTGTAGACCTCGGACTCGCGACGGCCGCGACATTGCTCCTCGCTGAGAACGCGAATCCCACGGCGGTGATCCTCGTCGGCGGGCCGGGTGCTGGCAAGACGACCGTGGCGACGATGTTCGAGAACGCCAAGGTTCGGCTCACATCAGGCAAGCCTCTCGAACCGCTGTGCTATCGCTCCGACAAGTTCACCCCAGCCGCCTTCGTCAGTCAGGCGGCCAACAGAACCGGCAGGGAGTTGGAGAGAGTCGATCTGCTACCGAAGATCAAGGACAAGGTGCTCCTCACTCCCGAGTTGGCGCCGATCTTCCGTGGTGAGGAGGACGAGTTGACGAAGACCTTCTCGATCGTGACTCGGGTGCTCGACGGTCAGGGGCTCGTGACCGACAGTGGCACCCACGGCCATCGTGGCTACGCCGGGTGCCACGGGTTTGCCTGGATAGGCTGCACGACGCCGCTGCCGGAGCGCGCGTGGCGGGTGATGGGGCAGCTTGGCTCTCGCCTCTTCTTCCTGCTGCTCGACACCTCCCGGTCGGCCTCGGTCGAAGACCTTCTCACTCTCAGCGGCGGGACTCCCTACGCGACCCGCCTCAAGGAGTCCGCAGCGGCGGTCGAGGCATTCCTGACCGGACTCTTCGACCGCCACGACGGGGTGCACTCACACTCTTGGGATGCGAGCCGTGACGATGAGACCGCACGCCTCTGGCTGGCTCGCTGCGCCGCTCTCCTCGCGGCCATGCGGAGTGTGCCGATTGAAGAACGGGACGACGGGAGACGGCGGATCTATCGGCCGGGCGACGGAGAAGCCCCGTACCGCGCCCTGGCAGTCCTCACGAACGTGGCCCGAGGACACGCCATCGTGCACGGCCGTGATCGCGTCACCATGGATGATCTCCCGCTCATCGTTCAGGCGACGGCATCCTCCATGCCTACCGACCCCGCCCGGCTCCTTAAAGGGCTGGTGACGAGCGACACGGACGCCCTGCGGGTGGCTCAAGTGCAGGCCCTCCTCGGCGCCCAGCACCCCGAGAGCGCGCGGGACCGGATGCGGTACGTCCACGCTCTCGAAGTCATGGAGTTCAGCGAAGATGGCCCGGGGAAGCCCGCGCACCTGCTCTTCCGAGCGGAGTGGGCGTGGTGTCGGTCGCCCGAGTTCCGCGCCCTCCTTCGGGGCGGGGCGCCACCTGTCACTGGCCCGGGGATGTGTGTGTCAGCGAAACCTATCACTCTACAGGGGCCGTGTGTACCTCCTACTACTGAAAACCTCGTCGAGCATCCGGGAGAGAGGGAGGAGGAGAGAGGGTCCCCACACACCCCGGACGGGGTGACAGGTGCTCGTTGCGCGAGGCCCCCCGGACCGGACCTGCCGACCGGGACGGGCGTGTCAGCCCAGGGTCCCCATGCCTGACAAACCCTGGAAACAGGAGGAACGCCGCGCCGCCGCTCTCTGTGGCGGCACGCGCTTCCCGGCCAACGTGGGCGGCCCGCTGGACTTCGAGGGCCCGGGCTACGTGGGGCAGGTCAAGCACGTCCGGCGCCTCCCGCTGGCCGCCCTGGAGGGCCTCGCTGGCGAGGTGGAGCGGATCGGCCTGTCGCGGACGCCGCCCAAGGCGGGCGTGGTCGTCGTCAAGCGCCGGGCCGGGCGCGGGCAACGCACCACGCGGCTGGTCGTCATGACCGAGGCGGCGTTCCGGGCCCTCCGCCATGCGGGGCCCCTAGCCGGGCAGCGAATCGCTCCAAAAGGTCGGCCCCGACCGTCCATGTCGTGACGGGCCAACGGAAATCAGCCTTGAGCGTCCTCCAAGTGAGGGTGAGTGACATAAGGCGTGCGATGACGCGCGCAAAAAATGCCGCGTGCGATTACCCAAGGCTCTCTAAGTGTGCGTCATCACGATCCCCGGACGGCTCTGGCGTCGTGCTCGGCATCCACATCCCGGTTGCTCCCTACGCGCGCGAGGAGCACGTGCCACCGTCTGTAGAGACAAAAATCATGCCCAACGCGATCACCGGCTGTTGGGAATGGATCGCTGCCCGCGACCCGAGGGGCTATGGCAACGCCCGCGTTGGACGTCACGTGAGGAAAGCTCATCGTGTGGTCTACGAGATGCTCCGTGGACCGATCCCACCGGGTATGGAGTGCGATCACCTCTGCCGCGTACCCTGGTGCGTCAACCCGGCGCACGTCGAGTTGGTGCCTCACGCAGAGAACGTCCGGCGCGGGGCCGCCCGGTGGGTTCCCGCGGCGCGCCAGCGAGCCAAGCGACGGTGCCCGCACGGTCACGCCTACACGAAGGCGAACACCTACGTCCAACCGAGCACGGGCGGGCGCGCGTGCCGTGCGTGCGACCGCGAGCGAAAGCGCGCCACTCACCACGCCGGCGGGGTCGATGCCAGCCTAGCTGGCACCATTGGCCTGGACATACGCGGCGAGCCGGTCCGCCGCGCTCCGCAGGTCAGCTTCGCTCACGATGTTGTACCTGTCGAAGATGCTCCGCGTCTTGTGACCGCTGACTTGCATGGCGACGCGCTCTGGGATGCCCGCCCGGACCATGTTGCGGACGGCGGTGCGACGCAGGTCGTGAAAGAGCTTCCCAGGAAGGCCCGCCGCCTTGCAGGCACGGACCCAGGCGTTCTTGAAGCCGTCGAGCGAGCGTGAGGCGTGGTGGAAGACGAGCGGGCAGCCGAGCGCGCGATCCCGCCAGCGTCGCTCGATCACCTCCCGGAGCGGCCCCGAGAGCACGAGCACGCGGCCCTCGCGCGTCTTGCTCACCTCGGGCCGAAGGCGGATCACGCCCGCCTCGCGGTCCACGTCGCGCCATTCGAGCGTGAGAATCTCACCACGCCGCCAGCCCGAGAGGTAACCGAAGTCGAGCACGTCTCGGAAGTGCGCCGGAAGATGCGCGCGGATGGCGAGATAGTCGGCGTGCTCCATGAAACCCTGGCGTGGGGGATTCTCCGGGAGCCGTGGAATGTAGGGACGGCGCGAGAACCGTCCAGCCTGGATGGCAAGTGTGAACATCCGGCTGAGTACGCCGAAATCGCGGTTCACGGTGCCCGGCTCGGCCCCGCTGGCGCGCCGGACCTTGGCGTACTCGCGCATGGTCGCCGTCGTGATCTCCACGGCCCGCATCCCGCCGAAGAACGTCTTGAGGTGGGCGACACGGGCGAGCGACCACTGGAGGCGCGGCTTGGGGACATTCTTGAGGGTGCGCTCCCCGATGTAGTCGGTTGCGATCTGGTCGAAGGTGACGCGCTCCTCGTCGGCGGGGCTTGGCCTTCCTTGGGCCAGATCGGCGACCCGCTGCTTGAGGAGCCTCACCGCGTCCCCGCGCTCCGTCGAGCGGGCGCTCTCCCGATACTCTCGGCCCCGGTGGTGATACCGAATCCAGTAGACTGGTCCGCGCTTGTAGATGCCCCCGAGCCCTCGCATCGTGCCCTCCGCTGTGCGCCTTCTGTGCGGATACGCCCCGCACATGCGGCACAACAGCGGCGTGTTAGACTCGGCGCGACGTGGGGAAAAGCCCCAAGATCGCTTTGGGAGCAGGGGGCCGGAGGTTCAAATCCTCTCACCCCGACCACCTTTAGCCTCTACGGAAGCCATGAAGTGACTTAGGGGGACGCAGCGCGCCTGTCCGGCGAGGGCTGATCCCCCCGGGAGGGCCCGGTTCCGGGGGTGGGGCAAGATCGACATGGCATCGGAGGACCCGCGGCCGCTCAACCCGCTCAAGATGGGCGACCGGCAGATCTACGTCTATGACTCCGGACCTTCGCCATCACCCACGAGCACGACGCCACGCGGCGATTTCTCGAGTCAAAGACCGGTGTGAAAGGTTTCCGGACGCTGCCGATCCGTTGAAAACGCTGGCTTGCGCGGCTCCGAGGAGGGCCCGGAGCGAGAGGAGGCAACCATGAATCGGAGAAGAGCGATCGCGGGCGTCGCCCCCCTGCTATTGGTCATAGGTTACTGGTGCGTCGCCGAGTCGCAATCCCAGGATCGGAAGACCGTGGAGTATCAGGGGGCGATCCTGAGGGTCATCGGTGTGGATCGGGATACCGAATGGCCCCGGGAGGGAACGCCGTTCAGGAGGTATAAGGTCTCGCGGGCGGGCTGGGAGTTTGCCATTGTTCGCTTCACGGTCGAGCGTGGGCCCAAGGGGGGTCGGGGCGAGTGTTCGGAGGTCATCGACGTCGAGGGCAAGAGCTACAAGAGTTTTGTCACTTACGTCGGCTGGAGCGACCCCGGCGGCACCCATGAATGTCCGTTCGCCGTTCCAAAAGGAACGAGGCTCAAGTCGTTCCGTCTGAGCGATGCGGTCTTCGACATCGGGGATTGACGATCGTGCGGGGCGCGGCACTCCCGACGCCAGGGCTCGTTCCTCGAGGGCAGCCGATATGGTGGGCCTTCATCTTCTGAAGTTCTCCCAGCCGGTCGGGTTCTCGCTCGCCCTCGGCGTGCTCCTGGGTGTCGCGGGTGCGGCGTGCACGCAGGTGCCGAGCGAAGGGAAACGTCCCGGCCCCCAGGAGCGCGCGCGAGATCCCCAGCGTCTCCAGGCCGAAACGGCGATGGAGGAGGCGCGGCGGCTGAACCTCCAGGTGCTCGATCTGGTCAGGCAGGAGCGACACGCTGCGGCGATTCCACTGATCGAACGGGTGCTGGAGATCTTCGAGCGGGTGCTGGGGCCGGAGCACCCGGACGCGGCGACCACGCTGGACAGCCTGGCGAGGCTTCACACCAGGACTGGGAACTATGGGCGGGCGGAGCTGCTCTATCAGCGTGCGCTGGAGATGCAGGAGCGGCGTTTCGGGCCGGGGCACCCTGACGTGGCCACGTTGCTGGACCACTTCGCGGGGCTCTACGAGTCCAAAGGGGACTACAAGCGGGCGGAGGCGCTCCGTCAGCGAGCACTGGGGATCCGGGAGCGGCTGTACGGTCCTGAGCACCCGCACGTGGCCGCCTCGCTGGAGCGTCTGGGGGCGCTGTATCAGGACACCGGGGACTATAAGCGGGCGGAGGCGCTCTATCAACGGGTGCTGGCGATCCGAGAGCGCCTGCTGGGGCCCGCGCACCCGCACGTGGCCACCGCGCTCAACAATCTGGCGGGCCTGTACTCCGACACGGGGGACTACGGGCGGGCGGAGGCGCTCTTCCGGAGGGCGCTCGGGATCTTCGAGGAGCGGGTGCGCGGCCGCGAAGGCCTGGAGCACGTGGCCACCGCGCTCCGCAACCTGGCGTCGCTCTACAGGAGGAAGGGGGACTACGGGCGGGCGGCGGCGCTCTCCCAGCAGGCGCTGGAGATCGTGGAGAGATTGGTGGGCTCGGAGCACCCCCAGGTGGTCGACTCGCTGGAGAGCCTGGCCGAGGTGTATCGGGACATGGGGGACTACGGGCGGGCGGAGGCGCTCTACCAGCGGGCGCTGGGGATCCTCGAACGGGCGTTCGGGCCGGAGCACCGCCAGGTCTCCGTGTTGCTCGCCAACCTGGCGGCGCTCTACCAGGTCAAGGGGGATCCGGGGCGGGCGGCGCCACTATTGCTGCGGGCGCTGGCGATCGTTGAACGGGCATTCGGGTCGGACCACCTGGACGTGGCCAGCGTGCTCAACAACCTGGGAGCGCTGCACCTGACCACGGGGGACTACCCGCGGGCGGAGCCTCTCCTGCAGCGGGCGGTGGAGATCCGGGAGCGGAAGCTCGGGCCGGAGCACACGGACGTGGCGGGCGCGCTCCACACCCTGGCAGCGCTCTACGAGGCCAAGGGGGAGCCGGGGCGGGCGGAGGCGCTCGATCGGCGGGGGCTGGACATCCAGGAGCGGCAGCTCGGACCTGAACACCTGGACGTGGCCAGGTCGCTGGACCGACTCGCGACGGTGTATGCAGGCCAGGGAGACGTCGGGCGGGCGGAGCCGCTCTACCAGCGGGCGCTTGAGATCCGCGAGCGCGTGCTGAGCCCGGAGCACCCGGATGTGGCCTTCTCGCTCGCCCGGCTGGCGGCGCTTCGCGAAACGAGTGGGGACGTCGCGCACGCCGTCGCGCTCCGGGAGCGCGGCAACGACGTCCGCGAGCGTGCGCTCGCGCTCGTGCTCAGCGTGGGCTCCGAGGAGCAGAAGCGCGCACACCTGGCGGCACTCGACGGAGAAACCTCCAGAACCGTGTCGCTTCACGCTGGGTCGGCGCCCCACGACCCCCGGGCGCTCCGCCTCGCCCTCACCACCGTGCTCCGACGCAAGGGACGGGTGCTCGACGCCATGACAGATACCCTGGCCGGTGTCCGGCGGCGGCTCCTGCCGGAGAACCGGGCGCTCCTCGACGAGTGGATCACCGCGCGGGCCGAGCTGGCCGCGGCGACGCTCAAGGGGCCGGGGGCGGGAACGCCCGGGGCCCACCGCGAGCGGCTCGCCGGGCTCGCCGCGCGGGCCGAGCAGCTCGAGGCGCGGTTGAGCTCGGGCAGCGCCGAGATCCGCGCGGCAAAGGAGCCGGTGACGCTCGAGCGCGTCCGGCAGGCGATGCCGCCCGAGGCGGCCCTGCTCGAGATTGTCGTCTACGAGCCCTTCGACCCGCGGGCGCGGACCCGCGGCCCGCTCCGGTACGTGGTCTATATCGTGCGCCGGGAGGGGGATCCCGCGTGGGTCGACCTCGGCGAGGTCGCGGCGATCGAGCGGGCCGCCGCGGACCTCCGTGCGGCCCTGAGCAATCCTGACCACGGCGGCGCAAGGAGGCTGGGGCGAGCGCTTGACGAGCTGGTGATGCGGCCCATCCGCCCGCTGCTCCAGGGCGCTCGCATGCTGCTGGTCTCCCCCGACAGCGCTCTCCACCTGGTGCCCTTCGGCGCGCTCGTGGACGAGGGCGGGCGGTACCTGGTCGAGCGAGCCTCGTTCATCTACCTGACGACCGGCCGCGACCTCCTCCGGCTCGCAGAGAGGACCTCCCACCGGGAGCCACCCCTGGTCGCCGCCGACCCGGACTTCGACGACGCGGGCTCGGCGACGGCCCGGGCGCAGGTTGCCGCCGCGGATCGGCCCCCCGCGTCCCGCCGTTCGGCGGACTTCCCCGGCGGCACGTTTCGACCGCTCCCGGGCACGGCGGGCGAAGCAGCGGCGCTCCGGGGACTGCTTCCCGCGGCCAGGGTGCTCACCCGGGGCGCGGCGACCGAGACCGCACTCAAGCAGGCCGAGGGCCCGCTCATGCTCCACGTGGCGACGCACGGCTTCTTCCTCGCCGACCAGCGCCGCGCGGAGGGACTCGTCGGGCGGGATATCGTGGCCGGGCTGGAACACGCGCCCGCGTCCCCGCCCGGCCTGGGCGAGAACCCGCTGCTGCGCTCGGGCCTCGCCCTGGCCGGCGCCAACCGGCTGCGGAGCGGGGACGAGGACGGCGTGCTGACGGCGCTCGAGGCGGCCGGGCTCGACCTCGCGGGCACGAAGCTGGTCGTGTTGTCGGCCTGCGAGACGGGAGTGGGGGCGGTGCAGACGGGCGAGGGGGTCTACGGGCTCCGCCGGGCGCTCGTGATGGCGGGAGCCGAGAGCCAGGTGATGAGCCTCTGGAAGGTTGCGGATGAGGCGACCCGGGACCTCATGGCGTCTTATTACCGAAGCCTGATCAAGGGTGAGGGCCGCGCCGAAGCGCTCCGCCGGGCGCAGCTCGAGACGCTGGCGACGGCGGACCGGAGCCACCCGTTCTTCTGGGCGGGCTTCATCCCCATCGGGGACTGGACGCCGATCGACGGTCTGGCCGCGGCCGTGTCGCGCTGACCGGCACTCCGGAGGCGCCTCTCCAGGCGTGCGCGTGCAAGGGAGGGGAGGAGCATGGGTTCGTCAGCAAACTGTCTGCAAGGAAGGAGGAGACAGCGCGGATGAGAAGGCTCACGCTCGCGTCATTGGCGGCGCTCGTGCTCGCCGTCGGTCCCGGGGCGCCCGTCTGGGCGTTCACCTGTCCCGTGGTGATCAGACAGGCGGAGGAGCTGATCAAGAAGGCGGAGTCCGGGAAAGTCTCCCCCGACACGAAGCCGCTGATCGACGAGGCCAAGAAGCAGCTCGCCGAGGCCAAGGCCCACCACGAGAAGGCGAAGACCAAGCGAGACCACGGGGACGCGGTGCGCAAGGCGAAGGTCGCCGCGGCGTTCGCCGAGGAGGCGGTCACCCTCCAGGCGCAGTAGGCGCCTCAGGCGCGATAGCGCTCCAGCAGGCGCCGGTCGATCTCGAGGCCGAGCCCGGGGCCCGTCGGCAGGTCGATCCGGTCCCCGGCGCGCTTCGGCGGGTTCAGGGCGAGCTGATCGCGGAGCGGGTTGGGCGTCCGGTCCAGCTCGAAGAGGAGCTCGGTCGGCAGCATCGCCGGCGGGTTCGGGGGCAGCGCCGCGGCGAGCTGGAGGCTCGCGAAGAGCCCGACGGCCGTGCCCCACACGTGCGGGAACACCGTGAGCCCCGAGGCCGAGGCGAGTGCCGCGATCCGCCAGGCTTCGGTGAAGCCCCCGCAGCCGCAGATGTCGGGCTGGAGGATGTCGACCGCTCGCCTGACGCAGAGATCCCGGAAGCCCCAGCGCGTGAACTCCGTCTCGCCTCCCGCGATCGGCATCCGCGCGGCCGCCTTCACCTGGCAGTAGCCGTCGAGGTCCTCCGGCACCACCGGCTCCTCGAACCACGCGAGGTCGCAGTCCTCCACCTTGCGCGCGAGGCGGATCGCCTGGCCGGCGTCGTAGGCGTGGTTCGCGTCCATCGCGAGGAGCCGCTCGGCGCCGATCGTCTGGCGCACCGCGCGGACGTTCCGGAGGTCCTCGTCGAGCCCGAAGCCGACCTTCATCTTCATCGCCCCGAAGCCCTCCGCGGCGTATGCCTCGGCCTCGCGCGCGAGCGCGCGGGCGTTGTCCTCGACGCGGTGGCGATAGAGGCCGGTCGCGTACGCGCGGATCTGCGTCCGGAACGCGCCCCCGAGCAGCTTCGAGACGGGCTGGCCGAGCGCCTTGCCCTTGAGGTCCCAGAGCGCGATGTCGACGGCCGAGATCGCGGCGATCGGCCATCCCTTGCGCCCGTAGTCCCGGAAGGTGTTGTAGAGGTCCTCCCAGATGACCGCGTGCTCGAGCGGATCGCGCCCGACGAGCCGCGGCGCGTACAGCTCGTCGACGAGCGTGCGGTTCACGGCGGGCGGGCCGTAGGCCTCGCCGAAACCCGAGAGGCCGTCGTCGGTAACGATCTCGACCAGGAGCGCTTGGCGGACGGCGTGCCAGCCCTTCGAGGAGCCGAAGACCTCGGCCTCGGGCAGCGCGTGACGGAGCGCGTAGGCGTGGACGGCCTGGATCTTCATGCGGGCCCCCCGGTCGCTCGGCGTGGCACTTCCGGGGGCGCGATTCCACCGCTCAGGATCTGCCCCCGGTGGTCAGAAACCGCCCGTGTCGTCCTCGGCTGCCGCCGGGCGCCGGGCCGCAAGTGGGCGAGATAGCGACCGTCCCCGGCGCCGATCCCCTGGCACCAGCTTTGCCATAATCCGGGGTGGAGTCCTGGGTGGAGGCCGGAAGCGATGACGTGGGGCGAGTTCGCGGTGTACTTCTCGGTGTTCGCGATCGTGGTGCTCGCGGCGGTCGGAGGGATCTCGCGATACCTCGGCTGGTGGGAGTAGCGGGCACCGAGGCGAGGGCGCTGGGCACGGTTCTTCACGCTGGGTCTTTAAACCCCCTCCACAGCGTGGAGAGCCGGTCCAGCGCCGGCTGGGGGAGCGGCCCCCTGGCGAGGGAGGCGGCCGCGTACTCGAGGTGCTCGAGGCTCGAGTAGCCGAGCAGCACCGTCGAGACGGCCGCGCTGCTCAGGGCAAAGCGTAGCGACGCCTCGACCAAGTCCTGCGCATATCCTTCCGCGACCAGCGCGCGGAGCCGCTGGGCACGCGCCACGTCGGCGGCATAGTCGGGCCCGGACGCGATGGGCTCGACCGCCGGGACCGCGATCGGGTGGCGCGCCGCCACGCCACTGAGCGCCCCGGCCGCCAGTACCCGGATCACGATCGCGCCCACCCGCTGCTCCCGCGCGCGCTCGAGGAGACGACCGAAGTCCTGCGCCGGAAACCCAGCGGGCACGGCGACGCCGGCGCTCGGGTTCAGGAGGTTCAGGCAGACCTGCGCGGTATCCAGGACCCCGGCCGAGACCGCGCGATGGAGCGCCCCGGAATCACCGAGCGCGGTGATCCCGTAGAACCGGAGCTTCCCTTGCGCCCGGAGCTTCTGGAGCGCCGGCACGACCTCCCGCAAGAGGTCTTCGACGCCGACGGCGCGCTCACCGCTGGCAGGCGCAAGCGGGTTATGGAGCTGGAACAGGTCCACGCGCTCCATCCCGAGCCGCCGGAGGCTCGCCTCGAGTGAGCGGGCGATCGCCCCCGGGATATCCCGCGCGTCCCCCGGAGCCAGGCGGAACTTGGTCCCGACCTGGACCCGAGCCCCCAGCGCTTTCAGTGCCTGACCCAGGTTCAGCTCCGACGCGCCATCGCCGTAGGAGGGCGCGGTGTCGAAGTAGGTGATGCCGAGCTCGATCGCCCGCGCGATGGCGCGCTCGCGCTCCCCGGGCGCCCCGCGGATCATCAGTCCCCCCACGTTCCCGCAGCCGAACCCGAGCGCCGACACGCGGAGACCCGTCTTGCCCAGGGAGCGATACTCCATCGCGCTCTCTCCTTCTTGCCGCCTCACCCCTCGTCCGAGCCCTCATACTGATGGCGGCACCCGGCACTCTAGTCCGTGGGCCGCCGCTCCCACAAGCGCCGCGTTGAGAGCCGCAGCAGGTTGCGGGCACGTTTCCTCGGGGAGTTATCTTCCGAGCGATCCCATCCAGGCCCGGGCTTCCTCGATGAGCGTTCGCGGTCGAAGGACGCGCACGCCCTCACCTGAACGGAAGTGTCTAACGTTGTGCGTGACAAGAAGTCGGGCTCCCGCGCCGATCGCCGCGGCCAGGATCGGGACGTCCTTCGGATCCGCCAGGTCGCGTGCCCGTTCGCGGTCGCGCGGAGTCGGACGGTGGATCTGGACGGGAACCGTGTGGAGGAATTCCTGGAACAGCGGAGCGGCCTCAGGGAGCTTTGCGGCCAGGTTCCGGCGGACTTCCTCTACGGCGGCCTCGGGCAGCACCAGACGCAGGAGGCCGAGCTCACCGAGGACCAGAATCGCGTGGCTGGCGCCGGTGCGTGACAGCGGGCCGGCGATCAGGACGTCAGCATCGACGCAGACGGATACCGGCTCAGTCTTCTCGGGCCGGGCCACCCAGATCCTTCAGGGAGAGCTTCCGCGCTTGACGGAGTCGCTCCATCTCGGCGGCGAGGCGCGGGACGACGAGCAGGCGAGGACTGAGGAGGACCGCCCCGTCGAGGTCCACCACCGTCAAGGGGTCCCCTTCGCCAAGGCGATACTTCTCGCGTAGAGTCGCCGGGAGCGTCAGGGTGCCCCGCCCGCGGACCTGGATCGTCATCGTCCGAGTCATACCGAAAATCAGTATATCAGGATTCCGGGTGGACGCCGCCCACGTCGACCGTTTCAGAGGTTGACCCCCGCCCCGTAGCTAGTGAGAATCTAAGCACGCGCCTGTAGCTCAGCTGGATAGAGCGTCGGACTTCTAATCCGAGGGTCGCAGGTTCGATTCCTGCCAGGCGCACCATCCTCAACGAGGCAGAGCGCCTGTCAACTCACGGCGTGGCGTCCTTGGCGCAGCGAAAGCCGATGCCGTAGGTCCGGTAGGCCGGCATGTTCACGCTGCGGAACGCCGTGCGCACGAGGAAGGGGTAGTCGTCCCAGGACCCGCCGCGCAGGAGTTTGAGCCGGCCCTGGTCGGGCCCTTTCGGGTTTCGCTCAGGCGAGCTGCCGTAATACTGCGGATCGAACCAGTCGGCCACCCACTCCCAGGCGCTTCCCGCCATGTCGTGAATCGAGTACGGGCTGACGCCGCCGGGGTACGATCCGACGGGCGTCGTCGTCCCGACGGTCATGGCGGCGTTGGCCCTCGATGTGTCCCATGCGTCGCCCCACGGATAGCGCCGCCCATCCGCGCCTCGGGTGGCCTTCTCCCACTCGGCCTCGGTCGGCAGGCGCTTGCCCGCCCATCGGCAGTACGCGTCCGCGTCGTGCCAGGACACCTGAACGACCGGATGGGTCGACGCCGCTGAGCTGCCGGGGCCGGTCGGGGCGATCCATGCCGCCCCGTCGACCTTCAGCCGCACCCACCGGCCACTTTTCTGCTCCCAGATCCAGCCGTAACCCTCGCGCTCCGCTGTCGTCCGATGGCCACTCGCCTGGGCGAAGCGCTCGAAGAGACCAAACGACACCTCGTGGCGGTCCATGTAGAACGCGTCGAGCGCCACGCGGTGGCGCGGGAGTTCACGCTCGAACCAGCGCCCGCACAATGTCTCGCTCAGGTTCTCCTTCCTGCAGTCCTCGATGGCCTGGTTTACTTCCGCCGGCGTGCTTCCCATCCAGAACTCCCCCGCGGGCACCAGCGCCATCTCCGCGCCGTCCTGGCCCGTGATGACACTCGGCAGCTCCGGGGCGTCGCCACCGGCGCGCGCCTCTTCGGCAGTGACCTTCTGCGGCTGAGCCGGGCCCGAGGCGAGCGGGAGCGCCATCGCGGCCAGGACGACGCCGAGGGAGACCCACGGCGAGGTCACGATCCAGTCAGCGCGCGAACTCGCGCGTCACCTCTTCGCGGAAGCGGTGGGCGAACTCGAGCTGCTTCGCCTTGGCCAGCCGCTCACCGATCTGGGCCCCTTCGCCGGCCATCAGCGCCGTGAGGCGCGCGGCCTTGGCCCCGACGGGGGTGCGGTAGAACTGGAGGAGCTCCCCGATCTCGCCTTCGCTGAAGTGCTTCGCATAGAGCGTCACGAACTCGTCTTCCCAGATCGAGCGGGGAAAGACGGCGACGAACGAGCGCCGGAGCGCGTTGAGGAGCTTCTGGTCCTCCGCGGACGTGAGGGGTCGCTTGAGGTCGTTCTCGATCGCGATCTTGACGGCCGGGACGGCGACCCGGGTCATCTGGTCGACGAGCACGTCGAAGAAGCCGGGGCCCAGGAAGAGGCGAAGCAGCTCGCGGATGCCACGCTCGTAACTGGGGGCGAGGCGCTGAGGGCTCGGCGGCGGGGGTGGCGCGGCGCTTGCCGGGGGAGGCGCCGGCTCAGTCGCGGCCGGGGGTGGTGGGAACTGCGAGTAGTGGGTGACGCCCTTCTCGTCGACCCACTTGTACTGCGCCTCCGCGACTGTTCCACCGATGGCCAGGAGAAGAGAAACGCCTACCAGCGTGAGCTTCGCGCGATGAGATGTCGTCATGGGTGCAGCTCCTTTTCAGAGGAGCGGGCTACCGCGTGTCGGGTTGAGTCAGGGCCGCGGCGACCAGGTGATCGACGTAGCGGAATTCGAAGGGCTTCGGCAGGTAGGCGATCGCGCCACTCCGGAGGGTTTCCCCCGCGACCACCGCGTCACTGTTCCCGGTGATCATGACGACCGGGATGTTGGCGTCGACACGGCGGATCTGCTTCAGCACCCTCAGGCCGTTGATGCCCGGCATGTTGATGTCGAGGAAGACGAGATCGGGGCGGCGGTTGATCACGGCGACGAGCCCCGAGGCGCCGTCCGCCGCCGTCTCGACGACATGCCCCTTGAGGGTCAAGTAGTCGCCGAGCGCCTCGGAGACTCTCGAGTCGTCGTCGATGATCAGGAACCGCTTGGCCACATCTGTCTCCGATTCGGTCGTTGCCTGAGGGATCCCCGCGATTGTCAGCCGCCGCAGCAACTCCGGTGCCACACCGTTGTCAAAACGCGCCTGCTATAAATCAGCGAGTTAGGCGCGGTCCTCATGCCCCGCCGTGAGGAGGAGACGTCCCGCCGCCGACACTGACCGTCAGGCGTCGGACGTCGCCCAGGAGGCCGCGACCCCCGACCGGTCCTCCTCGTGGGACTCAAGGCCTCTCCCCAGGGCCAGTATACTTGCTTCCGATGACCGAGGGCTCCCGATGACCGTGGCGGCGCTCCTCGCGGCCTTTCTCCTCCTGCTCACCGGCGGGGCTACCGCGTCGGCCGGTCCCGCGGCGCTCGACGCGCGCGCCCGCGTCGAGCATCACCTCGCCGAGGCCGAGGGGATCGTGCGACACCTCGAGACCGTGCTCCGTGAAGACTGCCCGCGCTTCACCAGTCCCGAAGAATGGAGGGCCTACCTCGGCGCGGAGGTCGATCGCGTCGTGCTCATGGTCGCGCACCTCGAGCAGGCGTGGGTCGAGGCCAAGCGGACGGGGGACGACGACGTGCGCCGGACCGCGAAGGCGCCGCGCAAGGAACTCCATCAGGCCGAGGCCCTCGTCGACAAGCTCCAGGCGTGCGCGGACGCCAACGGCGCGAGCTTCGCGCCGGCCACCCTTTGGCGGCGAATCGAGCGCGAGGTTCCGCGCCGCCAGGCGGAGATCGCCCTGCCCGAGTAGCGCCGCGCCCCGGCTCGACATCCCGTCACGGCTGGGTTATCGTGCGGCGCATGACAAGCGCACCGTTCTCGCTCCAGGGCAAGACCGCCGTCATCACCGGCGGCGGCACGGGCATCGGCAAATCGATCGCGCTCGAGTTCGCGCGCGCGGGCGCCGACGTTGCGATCTGCAGCCGGAAGATGGAGCACCTCGAGGGGGTCGCGAAGGCGATCCGAGATCTCGGCCGCCGCTCGTTCGCGATGGTCGTCGACGTGCGCCAGGAGGCCGAGGTCCAGGCCGTGGTCGAGCGCGCGGCGCGCGAGCTGGGCCGGCTCGACATCATGGTGAACAACGCGGGGGCCTCGTTCCGCGCGAAGCCCGAGGACATCTCGGTGAACGGCTGGAGCGCGGTGATCGGCATCAACCTGAACGGCCTCTTCCTCTGCTGCAAGTGGGCCGCGCGCCAGATGCAGCAGCAGGGGGGCGGCGTCATCATCAACGTCGCGTCGATCGCCGGCGTCTACGGCTCGACGATGATGTCCCACTACGGCGCCGCGAAGGCGGGGGTGATCAACCTGACGCGCGCCCTCGGGATGGCGTGGGCCAAGCACGGCATCCGCGTCAACTGCGTCGCGCCGGGCCCGGTCGAGACCGAAGGGTACCTCGACGTTCTCCACAAGACCGACCCCGAGGCCGAGAAGACGTATCGCGCGGTCGCCTCCCGCGTCGCGCTGGGCCGGTGGGGCCGGGTCGAGGAGATCGCCTATCCCTGCATCTTCCTCGCCTCCGACGCGTCCTCGTTCATGACGGGGACCACGATCGTCGTCGACGGCGGTCCATCGCCGCGAGAAGCCGAAGGCTAGCGCGCGCGGGCGCGATGCGCGCGCTGGTGATCGGCGCGTCGGGCCAGGTTGGCGCGGCTCTGTCGGCGCGCCTCACGGACCGCCAGCACGAGGTCGTCGGCACCCACAGCCGGGTGCCGCAGCCGGGGACCCGCCTCCTCGATCTCACCGCCGCCGCCGCGACCGAGCGGCTCATCGCCGAGACCGAGCCCGACTGGGTCTTCTGTCCCGCCGGGCTCACGCTCGTCGACTACTGCGAGGACCACCCGGACGAGGCCTTCCGGGTCAATCGCGACGCCCCCGCGGTGGCGGCGCGCGAGGCGGCACGGCACGGCGCGGGGTTCGTCTACTACTCGACCGAGTACGTGTTCGACGGCAAGAGCGGACCCTACGCGGAGGACGATCCCGTCCACGCCGTGTCCGTCTACGGCCAGAGCAAGCTCGGGGGCGAGCGGCTGGCGCTCGAGGCGAATCCGCGCGCCCTCGTCATCCGGACGACGGTCGTCTACGGCCCCGAGCCCCAGGGGAAGAACTTCGTCTACCAGCTCCTGCGCCGTGCCCGCGCCGGCGAACGCATGACCGTGCCGGCCGACCAGCGCTCGAGCCCGACCTACAACGCGGATCTGGCCGCCGCCACCGTCGAGCTGGCCGAGCGCGGCCACGCCGGCGTGCTCCACGTCGCCGGCGTCGAGGTCCTCGACCGGTACGCCTTCGCCCGGCTCGCCTGCGAGGTGTTCGAGCTGGACCCGGGCTTCCTCACGCCCGTCACGACGGCCGCGCTCGGCCAGCGGGCGGCGCGGCCGCTCATGGCCGGCCTCCGGGTCGACCGCGCGCGGGCCATCCTCGCGACGCCGCTCAGACCCCCGCGAGCGGGGCTCGGCGCGATGCGCCGGGCGCTCGACGGCGCGTCGATTGACACCCCTTCGACGGGTCCTGTACGATAAGCGCTCGCATTCCGTCGCGGTGACCGTAGCTCAATTGGTTAGAGCACTGGACTGGGGCTCCAGGGGTTGAGGGTTCGATTCCCTTCGGTCACCCCATTCGGAGAGCGCGCCCGTAGCTCAGTTGGATAGAGCGTTGGCCTCCGAAGCCAAAGGCCGCAGGTTCGACTCCTGCCGGGCGCACCAGAAAGCCGGGCTGGGCCGTTAGCTCAGTTGGTAGAGCAGCTGACTCTTAATCAGCGGGTCGGAGGTTCGAGTCCTCCACGGCCCACCATTTTTCAAGGGGTTAGCGAGCGCCTCGCGCGAGGCGCTCGCGCCTTGCTGACGGTATCCCGCAAAATAGCTCGATGAATTCACGGATCGACGCAGCTCTCGGGCCCTCGGCCGGTCGGGACAATGTGGGGCGCGACGGGATGCATTGCACGGACGATCGTTCGTCAGCGGGTCATGCCTCGAGAAAGGGCCGCGCAAGCTTCGCCCGGACAGGATCGCGCGCAGTGACGCCGTGCAGTTCACGGCTCGCGACTGGGCGGTGGCAGGGGCACTGTTCTGGATGCAGGACCGAGCAGTGGCGGAGTCGGGTAGCAGATCAGCGCTCGAAGCAACCTATTTGGCGCCCAACCAGTGGCGGTAGGCGTCGATCCACTCGGCTCCATCCGGTCGCGGTGACGGCAATGGGAGATCGAGTATGGGGACGGTCTGTCGCACACCGGCGCGGTGGCAGACTGCGACAATCTCCTCCCGTTGCGTCAAGTCTACGCGTTGTGCGGTGACCGGTACTCCGAGCACCGTCGTTTCGAATGGCAGCTCGAGGTTCTCCTCGATCATGGTGTACAGTCCCGTGACTTGCTCGGACTCGTTGTAGCAGTCGACGATTGCCTTCGCGACCAGCATATCGAGGCGTGCTTTGCTGCGCCGCGTGACGCCGCGCTTGCCCTTGCGCTTACGCGTGGCCCCTTGTCTCTGCATCACGCCGGCGCGTCGTCGGGCTCAAGGTGATCGCCATCGTCGGCGATTGCTTCGTCATCCAGTTCCTCGGTCCCGATCGGCGTCGAGCGTCTAGCATAGCCGATCGCGCGATATCCACGCAGACGCTTGTCGAACATCCGAACCAGCATGGGGATCTCGCGGTCGACATAGTCATAGATGCGGACTTCGGTCTTGCCGGGGTGCAAGCGGTGGAGTCGGCCGGTGTACTGGACCAGGGTGCCCTTCCACGAGACCGGCATCGCGAGGAAGAGCGTGTCGAGCCTGGCATCGTCGAATCCTTCGCCGATATAGCGGCCTGTCGCGATCACGAGGCGTGACTCGTGGTCCGGAATGGACGCGAGCATTGTTGCGGCCGTGCGGCGTTCGGTCGGGGTCATGCCCCCACGAAGGACAACGAGATGGCGAGCGACGCCACGAAGGCGGGCGGCAAGGTATTCCAGGTGGTCCTTCCGCTCCGTGAGCACGATCGGGGAGCGGCCCTCAGTCAACGCGCCCTCGATGTCCTCTAGGATGAGATGGTTGCGTTGCTCATCGGTCGCCAGCGCGGCGTAGAGCGATTGGATGCAGCCCACGGATAACGCGCGATCACTGCCGAAGCCGGTCTCGCGAACGATCAGCCGGTGGTCGAAAGGCCGCCGCGCCGCTTGACTCCTGACGTCTATGGCGAACCGAACTGGACTAAGTTGCATCTCGGTGATGGGGTGAAGGCCGTCCCTCCTGCGAGGTGTAGCCGTCAGGCCAGCGAGGAAGCGCGCTTTCACCACTGAGAGCACTCGCTCGAAGGACACGGCCGGGACGTGATGGCACTCGTCGACGATCACATGGCCGTACGTCGCGACCAGGTCGTCGACGCGACCGGAGCGCACGAGGCTCTGGATCATCGCCACATCGAGCCGCCCGGTGGGAGCATGTTTGCCGGCGCCGATTTGGCCGATGGCCTTGGGAGTCAGGCCCAGGAACATGGACAGCTGGGAAATCCACTGATCAAGGAGTGGCTGTCGGTGGACCAGCACGAGCGTGCTTCGGCGTCGCGCCGCGATCAGGGACGTGCCGATCACGGTCTTACCTACGCCTGGCGGCGCGACGAGCACACCGATGTCCTCGCGGAGAAGGGCCCGTGCGGCCTTCTTCTGGGTCGCCGTGAGCTGGCCTCCGAACGTCACATTCAACGACGTTCCCTCTTGTCGCTGGTCTTCGACAATGAGGGCGCTTCCGTGTTGCCGAAGCATCTGCTCGAGCTCGGTTCGGCAGCCGCGGGGCAGTGCGACATGCTCCGGCAAGTCCTCGGCGCAGGCGACGATGCGAGGGGTCAGCGCTGTCGAGAGCCGGAGGCTTTGCTTCTTGTAGAACTCCGGATTCTGGAATGCCGCCAGGCGCTTAATCTGGTTCAAGTAACTCGCCGCTAGGCCGGCCTTCGCCACGAAGAGTCGCTGCGCCAGCACGGCGTGCACCTCGGGCGGAAGTGGCGGGCTGAATCGGACGCGCGGCTGACCCGAAGGAGGTCGCGTCCAGGGCTGCGTGCTGTCGGCGTCAGTCGTGTCGCTCATCCGGACACCGACCACCAATCCCTTGCGCGTGGCCTCGCGCACGACGCTGTCGACGGTCGCCGGATCAATGCATGGGTGTCCGGACAGAAACTTCCATTGATCGGGATGGGGAACGAATCGGTCATCAATGAAGACGGTGTTGCCCATCTGCCGCGGACCGTGTTGCAGCGGGAGCGCGATGAGATTGCCAAACCCGCCCCGGGGTAGGGTGTCCTGGTTGGGAAAGAGGCGCTCGTACGACGCCATACTCAGCTGATGGCGGCGGGTCATCGTTTCGGTGATCAGATAGCAACCCATCTTGCGGGCGGCGGCCGCGGCCACGGGCGCTGAAAACAAGAACCAGACGTGGGCGCCGTTGCCCGAGCGTGACCGCTCGACTGCCGCCGGGAGGCCGCTCTCGCGACAGGTTTCCACGAAGGCCGCGACGTCATCGGTCCAGGACGCCTTGTCGAAATCCGCCGCCAAGAACCAACACGTTTCATCCGTGAGCAGCGGGTAGACGCCAACGACATGGCGCCTCTGGAGGTGATCGAGGATCACTTGGTCCTCGATGGGTAGGAACGCCTGGTTTGGACACTCGCCACACCTGACCCGTGGCTTCTCGCAGACGCCCCGAATCCACTCGTTCGCACACGCAGGCGCATATCCTTTGCGGCCCGTCCTGGCGCTGGTCCAGAACCTAGGGTAGACGTCGCCCCGGCCTCTGAAGCGAGAACGGAAGAGGGCTACCTTCTCGCCAGCGGTTGAGGGTCCGGATGGCGGATCTTCGCGCGAGGGCAGGTTCTCCGGCGAGTCAGCGTGGGCGAGCGCAGTCTTGAATGCCGCCAACCGCGCCTGCGCCTCCCTGAGTTCCTTCTCGATGCGCAGGAGCCGAGATTCTTCGCGGGCGAGCGCGTCGCGGATCGATTGCTGGTCCGGGAGGCGGCAGAGTCATCGCCAGCTTGAGCGCGGGCTCTACTCTAACACCGGCGCAGAGGGTGAGGATGCCGGGCGCGCAGGTGGTCTGCGCCCCCGGAAACCTCTTGCGCCAAGTCGTCAGGATGGGGTAAGCAGAGAAGGGCGGCTGGCCCCCAGGGGGACCTTTAGGATCGGGAGAGCTCCGGGAACCCGACAGGGACGGGCCCGGTCGATTTCTGGAGTGGGCATGAAGATCGACATCGATAAGCTGACCGAAGCAGAACTGACCGACCTGAACAACAGGATTGTTGAGCGGCTCCGGTTCTTGAGTCAAATGCGGACGCACGCCCAGATGCTCGAGTTCAAGATCGGCGATCGTGTCTCGTTTCGACCGGAGGGACATCGCGGTGTTGTTGGCATGCTGACCCGCTACAACCGGAAGACCGTTACGGTCATCACCGACGACGGCCAGCGTTGGAATGTCTCACCCACCCTCTTGCGCCGGGCAGATGACTCTCACCGTGTCCGGGATCCCATCCCAAACGTGGTCCCGTTGCGAAGGAACTGATCAAGATGTTGCTCCGGCGACGGATAAGCGCCGCTGGCGCCGCCAACGTTCGGCTGCGGGCGCCGGCGTTTGCCGGGTCGAGAACGAACAGCCGCCGTGGCGCTACCACCGCTGAGTGAGGACGGTGAGTTACCGCTCGGTGTGCATGCGGCGTCTCTGCGTGAGGTTCTCGAGCGGTTCGGCGTGGGCTCAGCTCAGCGAAAGGCGCTGGCCCTCCGTGTCGCGCGTGTCTACCGTGTCGCTCAAGCGACCGGTCACTTGGGACGGTTCGTGATATTCGGATCGTTCGTCACGAACAAGCTGGAGCCCCAGGACCTGGACGTGTTTCTGGTGATGGCCGACACATTCGACGCGTCTAATCTGAGGGGCGACGCTCGCCTGCTCTTCGATCATGGCGCCGCGCAGGCACACTTCGGCGCGAGCGTATTCTGGGTCCGGCATCTCGCCGCGTGGCAAGGCGAACAAGCCGCGGTAGAATTCTGGCAAGTGAGGCGGGATGGTGGCCGGCGGGGCATTGTCGAAATCATTTCGAGGGCATCATGATTGCCAACGACCATGAGCTCAACGCAAGCCTGGAGCGGATTCGTCATCTTCAGAGCCAGGTAGCCTATCTACGCCAGGTGGAGACGAATCCGGCAAACTACCACCTATCGGCATCCGGGTTTCTCGCAGAGATCGACCGGATGCAGTTGGAAGTGCGTGAGTACCTCTCGCTTCATCCTGGCGAACTGAAGGCGAGCGCCTGAGACAGGAACTCGGCTGCGATCGTGGTCCCTTCCCGGGGGCCTGACGGTCGTGGATTGATGAGCGTTGAACGATTGAACGACCCCACGAATCGCTACGGCCTCGAGTCCGCACCTTTCGTGAGAGTACGTCCGTGTCGCGAACCATCGGCCGCAAGACTCGTAAAACGTGCCGCCGCGCGGGGAAAACGTCTGAGGAACTCCCCCTCGACCTCGAGGACCGAAACCGGATCATCAATTCTTGCTGACGCCACACTGACGGTTTTCCGGGGATTCCGCGGGATTTCCCGGGATGCCGTGGCCGAGGCCGCGCGGCGTAAGTGGCTGATTTCTCCTGAATCAGGACAACCCGGGACAGCACGCCGACGCGCCTCTTAATCAGCGGGTCGGAGGTTCGAGTCCTCCACGGCCCACCAACACAATCGGGCACTTCCGGAGCTGCGGAGGTGCCCGATTTGCTCTTGGCGCCGAAACGACGAGCAGGTTTGCGCGCCTCACGCGTCCGGCGGCTGAACTTCGCGCGGCCGTCGGTCCGTTCGCGGAGACCCGCGAGCAGCTCGGCGGCTACATGCTGATCGACGTCAACGATCTCGACGAAGCCATCGCCATCGCCGGACGCATTCCATTGGCCCGCACGAGCGCCGTCGAGGCCCGGCCGGTGAGGGAGGGCCAGCCCTCATAGGGTGAAGGAGCGCCCGCGGGCTCAGGAAGGAGCGAACGATGACCGGGGTACGGGTACTGGTTGGCACACGCAAGGGCGCGTTCGTCCTGACGTCGGACGGCAGGCGCGAACGGTGGGACGTCAGTGGCCCCCACTTCGGGGGCTGGGAGATCTACCACCTCACGGGCTCGCCCGCGGACCCGGATCGGCTCTATGCCTCGCAGTCGAGCTCGTGGTTCGGGC
>JACQWC010000196.1 GCA_016209635.1 Candidatus Rokuibacteriota bacterium
AGCGCGCCCGCCGCCACCGGGATCAGGACCGAGTTGTAGACGAAGGCCCAGAAGAAGTTCTGCTTGATCGTCCGCATCGTCCGCTTCGAGAGCGCGATGGCGGTGACGATCGCGCGAAGCTCGCCGGTGATCAGCGTCACGTCCGAGGCCTCCATCGCGACGTCGGTCCCCGTGCCGATCGCGATCCCGACGTCCGCCTGGGCCAGCGCCGGCGCGTCGTTGATGCCGTCGCCGACCATGGCGACGGCCTTGCCCTCGGCCTGCAGCCGCTTGACCTCGTCGGCCTTCGCCTGCGGGAGCACCTCGGAGAGCACGCGCTCGATCCCCAGCTGGCGCGCGATCGCCTCCGCCGTGCGGCGGTTGTCGCCGGTGAGCATCGCGACCTCGAGGCCGAGCCGATGGAAGGCGCGGATGGCCTCGCGCGACTCGGGCTTGAGCGTGTCGGCGACGGCGACCAGACCAACGGCCTTCCGGCCGACAGCGACGAACATCGGCGTCTTGCCCTCGGCGGCCAGGCGCTCGGCCTCTTTGACGAGCCCGTCGAGCTCCACGCGCTCGTCGGCCATGAGCTTGAGGTTGCCGAGCAGGACCTCGAGGAGGACGCCATGCTCTTCGACCTGCGCCCGAATCCCCTGGCCGGGAATCGCCGCGAAGTCGTGAACGGCCGCGAGCTCGAGCCCGCCCGCCCTCGCCCGGTTGACGATCGCCTCGCCCAGCGGGTGCTCCGAACCGCGCTCGGCACTGGCCGCCAACCGGAGCAGCCGGTCGCTCGGGATACCGTTGACCGGCAGGACGTCGGTGACCGACGGCTCGCCGCGGGTCAGCGTCCCCGTCTTGTCGAGGACGATGGTCGTCACCTTCGCCGCCATCTCGAGGGCGTCGGCGCCGCGGAAGAGGATGCCGTGCTCGGCGCCCTTGCCGATGCCGACCATCACCGCCGTCGGCGCCGCGAGCCCGATCGCGCACGGGCATGCGATGAGGAGCACGGCCATGAACGTCGACAGCGCGAACAGGAACGCGGGCGCCGGGCCCCAGACGAGCCAGACGCCGGAGCTCAGGAGCGCAATGCCGATCACCGCCGGGACGAAGACCTCGGCGATCCGGTCGGCGAACTGCTGGATCGGCGGCTTCGAGCTCTGCGCCTCGTCGACGAGCTTGATGATCTGGGCGAGCGCCGTCTCCGCCCCGACTTTCGTGGCCCTGAACCGAAACGCCCCGGTGCGGTTGAGCGTGGCGCCGAACACCTCCGCGCCGGCCCGCTTCTCGACAGGCAGGCTCTCACCGGTCAGCATGGACTCGTCGACCGCCGACGCGCCGTCCACGACGACACCATCCACCGGGACCTTCTCGCCAGGACGGACGACGACGAGGTCGCCGACGCGCACCTCCTCCATCGGTATGTCGAGTTCCTGGCCGTTGCGGACCACGCGCGCGGTCTTCGCCTGCAGCCCGATGAGCTTCTTGATCGCCTCGGACGTCCGCCCCCTGGCGCGGGCCTCGAGATAGCGCCCGAGGATGATGAGCGTGTGAAGGATCGCGACGGTCTCGAAGTACACGCCGCCGCTCAAACCGCGCCCCGCGAAGAACCCGGGCGCGAACGTCACCAGGACGCTATAGAGGTAGCCGGCCGAGGTACCGACGGAGACGAGCGTGTTCAGGTCGGTGGTGCGGTGCCGTAGCGCCGCCCACGCGCCCCGGTGGAACTGCCAGCCGACCCAGAGGTGGACGGGCGTCGCGAGCAGGAACAGCGTCACGTGTCGCGTGAGGAGCTCGGGCATCCAGGGAACCCACTCGGGGAAGCTCCCCAGCATCAGCGGCACGCTGAGGATGGCGCCAACGAGCACCTTCGTGCGGAGCCGACGGATGTCCCGATCGCGGGCCGCTTTCTCGCGATCTTCGGCTGCGCCGGACGCTGTCGCCGCCGGCAGAGCGACGGCGGTGTACCCGATCGCCTCGACGGCGTGCTGCAATGCCTCGAACGGCAGCGGCACGGCCGTCTCGACCGTCGCCTTCTCCGTCCCGAGGTTCACGCTGGCGCGGACGACGCCTGGCACCGCAAGGAGCGCGCGCTCGATCTTCGCCACGCAGCTCGCGCAGCTCATGCCGTGGACGCGCAGGTCAACGCGAGCAGTACTCATGCACCTGCCTCCTGCTGATCTTCACAGGTCTGGTCATTGCCACTTGACCCCGTTCTTCCTTGGTTCGTTGGGTCGAGCGAACGCGATATCTCTTCAACCGCCACCGGTCCTCACGACCGCCGACTCCCGGGGCGAGGCGACGATGTCGTCGACCCGCTCGCCGAAGCTGGGTTCGAGCTCACGCGCACGGACGACACTGGCCCGGTCGATGAAGACTTCGGCGCCCGCTGCCTGGATCGCTTCTGCATGTCAGAGCTCTCCTGTGTGAACAGCACATAGTGTGTGGATATTCCGCTCTCCTCGCCGGCGCCGGCTCGACCCCGGCCGGAGACCGAGCGCCCAGGGCCAGCGGCGCGTCCGGCGGTGGAGTGGTCGTAGCGGTCGATGCTTGCCCGGCTTCCTCACGTTCTCTCCATCAGCTCGACGATCAGAATCGCGCCCCGCACAGCGACGATCCTGACGGGCGTTCCCTTCACGATCCGGAGACCGTCGGCCGTCGCCGTCCACAGCTCCCCCTGCAACCTGACGAGTCCCTCGTCATGGATGTCAGTGGCAGCCTCGGCCGCCCTGCCGATGAGCGCCTCTCGCCCTGTCACGACTGGCTGGCGCAGAGCACGCATGCCAGGAATGGCGATGCCGAGCGCCCCCGCGGTCAACAGGGCATTGACGCCGAGCGCTGCCGGCCACGGAAGGACGAAGAACAGCCCCAGGCTCACCACCGGCACGAGGAGCACCAGGTGACACCACACGCGCGCGGTCCTCTGGAACCTCGACGCGCCGGCTCAGCCGCAGCAGCCGCCCCAGTGACGTTCGCCGCGCGGCGCGGGCGCCGGTGCGGACGCCGCGGCCTGTCCCTGCTTCTGCGCGCGGACCCCCGCCACGTACTCGTCGGCATGGGGATCGGAGCAGCACCACTCGCCGAAGCGGTTGTAGGTCCCCTCCGTGACGGGCTTCCCGCAAATGGGGCAGTAACGTTCGGTGGTCTGGGTCGCCATCATGTCCTCCTCTCGACGATCGAGCCTTTCGCGCGAGCGAGCGCTCGAGAGGTGGTCCGCGAGGGTACGCGGGGTCGCCCTGGCCGGGCGCTGGCGCGCGACGATACGAACTACGGAAGCGCGAGGACTAGGCGAGCGGAGGGGCGCGAGGAGCGCGAGGCTGAGCCGGCCCGTGGTCGACGACGACCTCGAGTCGTTCCGGCTGGGCCACGCAGGAGGTAATCGTCGGGGCCCCCTGGACGAGCCCGACGGGGATGGCCGCCAATTCGAGGAGCAGCGTACTGGCGTGTCCCGTCTCGCTCTTCGCCGGTCCCCAGCCCTTCGCCGCTCCGCAGACGTCCGCGCCGGCGTCGGCCGCCTGGGCAAACGACACGCCGCACGCGGCGACGACGAGGAGGACCACAACGAACAGGGGGACGGCGTGGCTCCGACGGCTCATCGACTCGACCCTACCACAGGCACCGTACAGGGGCAACGCGGAGAACCGCCCTCTCGAGTCGGCATGGAGCATCGATGAGCTGCAAGTCCCCTGTCCTGCAGGTCGCCGAATACCCGGTGCTGGTCGATCGGGCAGACCTGTTTGGAGCATCTTGATGATCGGGGTAGACTCGTCGCACGTGCGAGCTGTGGAACCTTTGGGGGGTTGGCCAGAACCGACGACCATGCGAGGGGCCTCGATCGTAGTCATCGCGGCGCTTGCCATGGCCTGTTCCCTTGGGCCCGCGCATGCGGTTCTGCCCACGGCCCCGCCCTGCGGCGTTGACGACGGCGCGACGCTCTGTCGGCCGGCAGCTCCCGCCGAAGCGCTGGTCGTCATGTTCGGCGTCGTACCAACGCTCCCAGCGCCGACAGTTGTGGCGTTGCTCGGCTCGCCTCGCCTCGGGGCAGTGCCCTCCCACCGCACGAGCGGCGTGCTCGCCCCCCGGTCGCCGCCCGCAGTCTTTAAATCTCCGACATCGCCGTAACGCGATCCACGCCTCCCTCCGGGGGGTCTTCGCTGTCGCAGGCCGAAAAGGGGGCCGAGCTCATGCCGACGCCCACTGAATGGAGAGGAGCGCGGGCGAAACGGCCGCCCCTCGTCCTGATCATCCTGTCGGTCGTGCTCCTGGCCCTTGGGACGACGGGCGGTGGCGCCATGTCGCTCCTGACCCCGGCGATCCGCCAGTACGCCACCGAGCGGATCTTCGAGGCGCGCGAGCTGCACTACCTCTCCGGCTCCCGGGCCTATGACGCCGAGGTCGTGAGCGAGATCGTGTTCCGTGTGGAGGCCGGCCTGTCGTTCTTCCACACCCACGGCGAGGGCGTGGGGATCATCCTCCTGTTCGGGGCGATCGTCGTGGCATCGGTCGTGCCGTCGCGCCGAGTCCGCGGTCTCCTTTATTGGCTCCTGGGGCTCTCCTTCCTCTTCCCGATCGGCTACATCGCGTACGGCGCCTTCATTCTCCTCTTCGGTCGGGACCGGGGCATCAGCCTCGCCGAGCTGACGCTGCTCGTCCCGTTTGGCGCGGCGTCGATCCTCGGCCTCGGCGGCTTGCTCGGTGCCTTGGGGTTCATCTTCTTCGCCAACGGTCACTTCCGACGGATGACGCGATCCCGTCAGGCACCTCGAACGCTCACGACGGCGACGCCGGCGACGTTCCGAGGCTGGTGGCGCCCCCCGACGCTGCTGGCCGCCTCCGCCGCTCTCCTGATCGTGCTCGCGGAAGTAGGCGGGGCGAGCATGGCCCGGTTCAAACCCGAGATCAGCGCGTTCGTCACGGCGCGCGCGGAGGAACGCGCCGAGGTGCATGGCCTCGTCGGCTCGAACGACGTCGACAACGAGGCCCTCGACGAGATCGGGGTCAAGCACGACAGCGCCCTGCGGTTGTTCCATCTGCACGCCGAGGGGCTTGGCCTGATGCTCTTCGCCGGAGGGCTGGTGATCCGGACCCTCGTCGGACCGGCGTGGCTCCGGGCTGTCCTCTACACCCTCGTGGGGATTGGAGGCTTCAGCTTTCCGTTCGGCTACCTCGTTTGGGCTGGCCTGATGCCCTTCGTCGGCCTCGAGCCGGCGCGGCGCCTGGCCGCGTCCTTCGTCCTCATCCCGGCGGGAGGCGCCCTCCTGGTCGGGCTGTGGCTCCTGGCCGCCCTGCTCGCCCTGATGCGTATCGCGCAGTTCCGGCACCGCCCGCTTTCCGTGGCCGACGTCCCTCTGGAGGCTGCCCTCCGCATGCCACCGCTCGCCGTCGTGGTCGCGTCTCTGCTGCTCCTGCTCCTCGCCGAGCTGGGCGGGGGCGCGATGGTGAAACTCAAGCTCGAGCTCGACCGGCTCCATCGCGGGGCCGTGGAGACGCGACCACAGGTCCACGGCCTCGTCGGCGTCCGGCAGATCGACGGCCCCGTCGTCGACGAGCTCCTCAGGCGCTCGGACTTCGCGTTCCGCCTCTTTCATCTCCACGCCGCCGGGGTGGCGCTCGTGATCTTCGCCGGCGGGCTCATGGTCCGGAACTTCCTCGGCGCGGGGCCGCTGCCGTCGATCCTCCAGACGATGCTCGCTGCCGGCGGCTTCCTCTATCCCTTCGGTTACCTCGCCTGGAGCTGGCTCATCTCGACGGTCGGGCTCGAGGCGAGCAAGACCCTGGTGGAGGTCTTTCTGTGGATCCCGTTCGGCGGCGCGGTCCTGATCGCCGTCGGCTTCCTGTCGCTGGCGCTCTTGAGCCGGCTCCTCGTCGCCCTCGGGCATCCGCGAGAGCACAGATGAGCTTCATGATGGTCTTCGCGGCGCTCGTCCTCGCCATTGGCCTGCCAGCGTCGGCCATGGCCCACCACGTGGGCGTCTACATCCCCAAGGACAACGACATCTCGAAGAACTTCAAGGACATCAAGTTCGCAGGCCAGAGCGGGCGGTTCGATCTCGCGCTCAAGCTCTTCGACGACGGCATCGTTCACGCCACCATGGAGAGGCGTGAGAAGGAGCTCCCCCGCAACCTCGAAGACGGGCTCCGAGCGGCGATCAAGGCGGGGGACCTCCAGGGGGTCGAGCTCCGGCTCGGAATTTTCCTCGCGTTCATGACGAAGGAACGCGTTGCCGACGCCCTCGAGCGCCTGCAGAACGGCGCACTTTCACCCGAGCGGCGCCGCGACCAGGCGAGGAAGTTCCTCAACGCAGCCTGGCGCTACTACAACCTCGCCGACTTCGTCGTCACCGCCCAGGATCCGAAGACCGCCGTGGCCCTGAGAATGGGCTTCGAGGACGCGTACACGTACCTCGGTAGCATGATGGTCGACCCCATGTGGGCTGGCGGTAGTTCACGGCCGCCCGTGCCTGCGGACGACCGGAGGGCCTCTGCGGCTCTCGCCCGCATGCTGGAGGCGAGCACGACCTTCATCGGCAACGGCGCGAAGCTTGCCGCCGCCGGGCGCGCCAAGCTCTTCCTTCCAGCGCGCTAAGCGCGGCGCCGGACCGGCCGGTTCCTCCGGAGCGCCCGGGATCCGACTGCTGCGACTTGGACGGTAGACCGAGACTTCCGGCGGGCGGCCCGTCGCAGCAGTTCGCGTGGCCCGGGCCGCCGTCTATCAGGTCGCGCGTACCGGGGTCCTCAGCGCGTACCCCCTCGCCGCGAGGGCCTCGATCGCGGGCGCCGGGTTCATCGTGGCGACGCGGACGATCACCTCTCGCACGCCGCGCGCGTCCCGGAGCGTCATGATGCTCGAGATCGGCGCGCCGGCGCCCTCGACGGCCTGGACGATCTCGGCAAGCGCCGACCGGTCCTCGCCCACGGCGACGCCCAGGCGGCTCGACGGCTCCCCCGCCCCCATCGCCCGCACGAACAGCTCGAGCACGTCAGTCTCGGTCACGATGCCGACCAGGCGCCCGGCCTCCGTCACCGGGAGCGCGCTGATCTTCTCCTTCACCATGATCCGCGCCGCGTCCTCCACCGGAAACATCGGGGCGATCGTGATCACCGCCCGCGTCATGATCTCGGCGAGGCTGAGTCGATCGAGGAGATAGGTCAGCTCCTGGGCCGAGAGGCTCGTCGCCGGGGAAGCCATGGCGCGCTTGAGATCGCGGTCGGACACGATCCCGACCAGCCGCTCGCCGTCGACGACCGGCAGGTGTCGAATGCCGCGCTCCCGCGCGAGCCGCACGGCCTCGGGCAGGGTCGTGCGGGGCGTCACCGTCACGAGGTTCGTCTGCATGATGTCCTGGATCAGCATCGTCCCGGCCGCTCCTCCCGCTGCTTCCGCTCGACCGCCTCGCCGCGAATCCTCGCGCGGCAGGGCTCGCAGATCAAGTCGTCCGACACCGTGGCGCAGACGAGGCAGCGGCGGAGCGCCGCCTCGGCCTCCGGCGCCCCGACGGCCTGGGTCGCCGCGGGCTCCCGCGGCACCGTCAACACCGGGCATGGCGCCCAGCGAACCACCCGCTCGGCCACGCTGCCGAGCAGCGCCCGGCTCCACCCCGTGCGCCCGTGGGTTCCCAGGACGATCAGGTCGATGGCGTGGCTCTGCGCGTACCGGATGATCTCACGCGCCGGGCCGCCGGACACGACCTCGACGACGACCGGCACCTCTCGGCCGACCTCCGCCGCGAGCTTCTCGAGCAGCGGCCGGGAGGCCGGGTCCGTGACGGGCGAGACGACGTGGAGGACGTGGAGGCGCGCGTCGAGCCGGCGCGCGTACTCCCTGGCGACGCGGGTGGCCATCTCCGAGGGCTCGGAGAAGTCCGTCGCGAGGAGGACCTGACGGACGGGCATCGTGGCTTCGTGCGACATCGCGGTTCTCCGCTCAGAGACCCGTGAGGATCTCCTCGCGATCGGCGCGCCGGCGAGGACGAGATCGCACGGCACGGCGTCGATCGTCGCCTGGAGATCGGCTGACGTCGCTGTACGCGAAGAGCACGCGGTCGACGACGCCTTCCCGAACGAGGCGCTCCAGGTCTCCCGCGAGGCCGGGGATCTGCGCGGCCGTGAACGCCACCACCGCCGTCGCCGGATCGTCACGATAGACGACGTTGAAGTTGTGGAAGTCCCTGCCCGCGGCGCCGAGGATCACGACACGGGTCGCCATCGGCCACGCCGGGTCAGAGGGGATAGCGGAGTCGCGCCGCCATCCCGCCCGCGCGGGTCAGGCCGGGGTGCTCGTCGACCAGATCGACGGCGCCGTCCGCGGCGATGACCCGATCCGCGACGGCATCGCCGAGCCTGACGGCCCGGGTCTTCCCGCCGCACGCGCGACACGCCGGCGCGTCCCCGGGCTGGAGCGCGCCACAGGCGAGGCACGCGCCGCCCGGGAACGCGCCCGCGCCGCGGAGCACGTAGAGGCGGTGGATGGCGCCGCGGGCGGCGGCGGCGAGCGTCGGCTCGACCCCCGCGACTGCGCGCCCCCCCTTCGCCGCCTCGGTCAGCACGGCCTCGAGCGCGCGCACCTCTTCCTCCCGTTCCAAGCGCTTCACGAGCGCGGCAGCCCGCGCGGCGAGCGTGGCGGCGGGCTCGTGCCGGGCACCCGCGATCGTCCCGACGACCAGCGCGGCGAGCGGCGCGGGCAGATGGGCGCGGAACGCGGTGAGCGCGCGCGCCTCGCCCGCGAGGACGATGCGCGCGACGCCCCGCTGCCGCGCGAGCTGCCCGAGTGCCTCCGCGACAGCCTCGAAGTGCGCCCCGCGGTGCGCCTCGATGTGGCGCTGGTAGCGCGACTGCGCCAGGAGCGCCCAGCCGCCGCGGCGGTGGCGGCGCTCGACCTCGTGCTCGAGCGTCACGTCCTCGCCGCGCCCGTCGGCGTCGAGCGGGACGAGGCGGGCGCTCGTCCCGTCGACGAACACGACCATCGTCGCGGGCGCCTCGTCGAGCAGGGTCGCGAGCGGCACGAGGAACGGCCGGTCCGCCACGACGAAGGCGTCATCGAAGGGCTCGCGGACGGGCAGCGCTTCCCGGAGCCCGAGGCCGTCACAGGCGAAGAGCGCGACGCCGCGGGCCTCGGGGAACCTGGCCTGGCCGACCAGGAGCTCGCCCTGCGCGTCGACCCACGCGAGGTCCCTCAGGAGCCCCGGGCTCCCGGCCGCCTCGCGGGCCCGGCGGGTCTCGTTTTTCAGAAACACGCGCACGCGGTCGCGCTGGTGCTCGTCGGCCCAGCGGGTGTTGAGGTAGACGCTGACGACCGGCGTCGCTGGGCCGTCGATCCTGGCCAGCTCCGCGAGTCGCTCCCGGATGCCCATCGCGGTCTCCGCCCGGGACATCCGCTAGCTCTTCCTGGCGGTCCTGGCGACGAACGCCTGCATGAGCGGCTCGACGTCCTCGCCCCCGCAGCCCGGGCACCGGATGCTGGCCTTCGCCCGCTCGCCGACGCGCATGAACAGCGTGAAGATCTTCTTGCAGACTCTGCACTCGAACTCGTACTCGCCCATGTCGACTCCCTTCAGGGCTTGAGGGCCGCCGCGAGGTCGCGCCGCGTCACCACGCCGACCAGCGTCGTGCCCGCGGTGGTGTCGGTCACGACCGGGATCGTCCGGATGTGGTGCTCGACCATCAGCGCGATCGCCTTGATCGCCGGCTCGACGGGGCGGAGGGCCACGACGCCGCGGCTCATGATGGCGGCGACGGAGGAGACCCAGGTGTCCTCCAGCACGGGGATAAAGCGGTGATACGGGAGCAGGTACAGCCTGAACAGATCGAGCCGCGTCACCAGCCCCAGGAGGGCGCCGGTCTCGCTGACGACCGGGAACCCGTTGTAGTCGTGCTCCGCCATCAGGCGGGTCAGCGCGTCGATGCCGGTCTCCGGCGTGACCGTCACGACGGGTTTCGACATCAGCTCGGCGACGGTGACGTCGAGGATCTCGCGCATGGCGTCGGCCTCCTCCGCCCGGTCAGACGGCGACGAGGGCCCCGGGCTGGATGACCATGACGGGCACCTCCGTCCTCCGACACACGTGCTGCGCGGTGCTGCCGAGGAAGAGCCGGCCGAGCCCGTGCCGGTGTCCGGCGGTCATGGTGATGAGGTCGGCGCCGAACGCCGCGACCTCGTCCAGGATCTCCTCGACCGGGTCGCCGAAGCGGATGACGCACTCCACGGGGATCCCCTCGAGCCTGAGCTCGATGGTCTGGAGGTAGTCCATCGCCTCCGCCTGCAGGCGTGCCGCCTCCTGGTCGGCGTAGGCGACGATCTGGCCGTCGCTCACCACGTTGTCCGGCGTGGGCGCCACGTGGAGCAGGCGCACGGTCGCGCGGGCGCCACGGGCGGTGTCCGCGACCAGCGGCACCACGGACTCGGCGGCCGGGGTCTGATCGAGCGGTACGAGGATTCGCTTAGCCATGGGTCGCCCTCCTTGTCTCGGGCGGCGGCGCCCCGCCCCCGGCGGCAAGCAGCCGCTTGGCCACGTAGTACTTCTTGGGGCGCCGGCGAGCGTCCCGCCAGCGCTCATGGTAGCGCTCGAGCTGTCGCTCGAGCGCTTCGAACCCGGCGTCGAAGGCCAGGCGGGCCGTCATCGCGCTCCGGTCGACCCTGAGCGACCGCCGGTAGGGCACCCGCACGGTCAGGGCGCACCGGATTCCGCCGCCCTTCGGGCCGTTGTCGTCGACGAACGCGACGTGCGCCGTCACCGGGCTCACGCCGAGGGTTCGGAGGGCCTCCGCCATCCGCTTCCTGATCCGCGCGCCGGCCCGCTCGTCCCCGAGCCCCGCGATCTCGATCACCGTGTGCGCCTCGGCCCGGGTGTCGGTCATGGGAAGGACACGATGATGGTCTCGACCTCGGGAGCGCACGCGTCGGCCCGGACGATTCGCCGGAGCAGGTCGGTCTCCGTCAGGATCCCCACCACCCGGCCGTCCTTCACAACGGGGAGCGACCCGACCTTGTCCTCGAGCATGAGTCGCGCCGCCGCCTCGAGGTCGTCGTCCGGCTCGACGGTCACGGCGGGAGTCGACATGATCTGCGTGATCGGCACCGTGCGGAGCAGGGCGTCGACCGGCACGGTACCGATCGCGCGGAATACCTCGGGGGAGAAGAGACGGTGCCGGAGATCCCGGTCGGTCACGACGCCGGCCAGCCTGTCCGTCTCGTCGACCACCGGCAGATGACGGATCCCCGCGCGATGCATGCGCGCCACCGCCTCCTGACACGAGTCCCACGTCCCGATGGTCACCACGTTCCGGCTCATCAAGTCGCTCACCCGCATGGCCCTCTCCTCGCTGGACATTCGCGGTCGCCGGGCGATCGCAGCCGGTGGACTGACGAGCAATGGGGATGCCACCGGGGAGGCGTGACAATTCAAGATCTTATGGACGTCGCTCGCCGGGCGGCTGGGGCCGCTCCGCCCGGCCTGACCCACGCGCGCCCCAGCCGTCCCCGGGCGGGGCCCGCCCCCGGCCGCATATATAATTGACGCATGTCGGTCCCGCGATTGATCGAGCGTCTCGCGCGTCACGTCGGCGGTACGCGCGTCCTCGCCCTCCCGATGATCCGCGCGCTCGCGGTCATCTCGGGATACGCGTGGGTCCTCCTGGCGCCGGAGGCGTTCGCCGGCTGGGACGCGGTCGACACCACCATGCTGGGGTTCCTCACCTACAGCCTGGCCGTGATCGGGGCGCTCTGGCTCCGCCCCGGAACGATGCTCCGCCTCAACGTCCTCGTGCTCTTCGTGGACCTCGCCTTCGCCCTGACCCTCATCCATCTGACGGGGGGGGCGCGGAGCACGCTCTTCCTGGCGCTCCTCCTGATCGCGGGGCTCCAGTCCTACTACTACGGCATCAGCCGGGGCGTCCTCGTCGCCCTGGGCTCCGCCCTCGCGTACGTCTGGGTCGTGTGGCCCACGGTCGCGGAGATCGAGTGGGCCAACATGGCGATCCGGCTCTCGGTGCTCCTGGGCACCGCCATCGGCGTGGGCATCCTCGCCGACATCGAGGAGGGCGAGCGACATCAAGTCCTGGCGCTCTCCGCCGAGGCGCGCGAGCGCGAGCAGTTCGTGCGGAGCGTCGTGGAGACCCTCAGCGAGGGGATCGTCGCGCTCGACCGGGAGGGTCGCGTGGTCGCCTGGAACCGGGCGATGGAGCGCCGGTACGCGGTGGCGGCGGCCGAAGTGATGGGTCGGAAATTTTTCGAGTTCTTTCCGAGCGCGCTCCGCGAGCCGTGGGGGGAGTCGTTCGCGCGGCTCCTCGGGGGGGAGATCGAGGAGTTCACGCTGGAGGCCGTGGAGCACGAGACCCTCCGGGTGGGCCGCGTCGTCCAGAATCTCAAGGCGAGCCTCCTCCGCCGAAACGGCCAGCCGGCGGGCGCGGTCTTGCTGATCGAGGACATCACCACGCGGATCGCCCTCGAGCGCGCGGCGCGGCAGGCCGAGAAGCTCGCGGCGCTCGGCACGCTCGCGGCCGGGCTTGCGCACGAGCTGAACAATCCGATCGGGATCATGTCGTCGCGGATCGAGCTGATGCTCCTCGACACGGATCCGCGGCTGCCCGAGGAGGTGCGCGAGGACCTGGGGGTCGTCCACCGGCACGCGCAGCGGGTCGCGCGGATCGTCCAGGGCCTCCTGTCGTTCGCGCGGCAGACGCCGGCGGAGCGGGCGCCGCTCGACCTGAACCAGCTCGTCGAGGACACCCTGCTCCTCGTGGAGAAGCAGGTCCTCAAGGAGAACGTGCGGCTCGTGCGCAAGCTCTCGCCCGGGCTCCCTCCCATCTGGGCGGACGCGACCGGCGTTCAGCAGGTGCTCATGAATCTCCTCCTGAACGCCCGCGAGGCGATGGACGGCCCCGGCGAGATCGTCATCGAGACCGACGTGCCGGCCGAGCGCGCCCAGCGCGTCCGCCTCGTCGTCCGTGACACCGGCCCGGGCATCCCGCCGGAGATCCTGTCGAAGATCTTCGACCCCTTCTTCACGACGAAGCCGCACGGGACCGGGCTCGGCCTCGCGATCTCGTACGGCATCGTGCGGGACCACCAGGGCACGGTCGACGTGCAGTCCGAGCCCGGGAAGGGGACGACGTTCGTGCTCACGTTCCCCGCCAGCTCCGTGGAGGTCGAGGCGTGACCAACCCCCGCGTGCTGATCGTCGACGACGAGTCGGACATGGTCGAGAACTGCGCGCGCATCCTGGGGCGCGCGGGCTACGACTGCCTCACCGCGACCGACGGGAACCGCGCGCTCCGCCTCCTCGAGTCCGACCGGCCGGACGTGGTGCTGACGGACCTCAAGATGCCGGGCGTCGGCGGCATGGAGCTGCTCCGCCACGCGCGGGAGCTGGACCCGGACCTGCCCGTCATCGTCATCACCGGCTTCGCGTCGATCGAATCGGCCGTGGCCACGGTGAAGGAGGGCGCCTTCGACTACCTGCCGAAGACCTTCTCCATCAGCCAGCTCGAGGTGGCGGTCGACCGGGCCCTGCGCCAGCGGCGCCTCACCCTCGAGAACCGGAACCTGCGCGGACAGCTCCAGGAGACCTTCGGCCTCGACCAGCTCATCGGGCGGAGTCCCCTGATGACGCGCGTCTTCGAGCTCCTGAAGAAGGCCGCGCGCTCGGAGGCCAACATCCTCGTGCTGGGCGAGTCCGGGACGGGCAAGGAGCTGGTCGCGCGCGCCGTCCACGCGAACAGCCCGCGGGCCGGACAGGCGTTCGTGCCCGTGGACTGCGCGTCGCTCCCGGAGAACCTCCTCGAGTCGGAGCTGTTCGGCCACGAGAAGGGCGCCTTCACGGGCGCCGTGCGAAGCAAGCCCGGCCTCATCGAGCTGGCGCACCGGGGCACGCTCTTTCTCGACGAGATCGCCGAGCTGCCGCTCGGGCTGCAGGGGAAGCTCCTGCGGGCGCTCCAGGAGCGGCAGATCCGCCGTGTCGGCGGGACGTCGATGATCAACGTGGACGTCCGCGTGGTCTCGGCGACGAACCGGGACCTCCGGGAGGCGGTCACGAAGGGGCAGTTCCGGGAGGAGCTCTACTACCGCGTCAACGTGATCGCCATCCAGCTCCCGCCGCTCCGGGAGCGGGTCGGCGACATCAAGCTCTTCGCGCACGCCTTCCTCAAGAAGTACGGAGGGGACCGCAACCTCGCCTTCGACGACGACGCGCTCGCCGCCTTCGAGGCCTACGCGTGGCCGGGCAACGTGCGGGAGCTGCAGAACATCGTTGAGCGCGCGTGCGCCCTCGCGGATGGTCCGACGGTGAAGCGCCGCGACCTCCCGGACTACGTGCTCGAGGGAGAGCCGCTCAGGGTGGACGGCGCCCGGGGCACACCCGCCCACGACTCGCAGATCGCCGCGACCTCCGGGCTCCCCCTCCCCGAAGCCCGCGAGCGCTGGATGAAGGAGCTGGAAAGCTCCTACCTGCGCGATCTCCTCGAGCGTCACGGCGGGAACGTCTCGGCGGCTGCGAAGGCCGCGGGCATCGACCGGAAGACCTTCCACCGCCTCGTCACGAAGTACCAGCTCCGGTAGTGCCCTGGTCCCGACGGAGAGCGCGGAGGCGCTGGGGCGCCCCTGTCCCACCGGGACCGGGCAGCCACACGGTGAATGGCTGGACCCTCGTCTAAGGCTCCGTTTTCATTCGACTCGCGCGAATGGCAGACCCGTTGCACTTCCCCCTGCCAGGACGGAGAGGCCGCGGGTGCGGCGCGAGGAGGCGGTCATGAAGCTCGACAAGATTCTGGTTCCGCTCGACGGATCGATGCTGGCCGAGGCCGCGATTGGGAGGGCGGTCGAGCTGGCGAAGGAAAACCCCGACGCGACGCTGCTCCTCCTGAGAGCGGCCGAGGCGTCTACCCTGCCCGGGGTCGACCCGACGGAGGGGCAGGTCGTCGCGGTGAAGGAGGCCGAGGAGTACGTGGAGGCCGTCGCCGCCCGCCTCGCGCAGGGGGGCGTCCCACACGTGAAGACGTCGGTCTGGTACGGCAAGCCCGCCCCCGCCATCGTCGAGGCGGCGCGGTACGGGAAGATCGACCTGATCGTGATGAGCACGCACGGGCGCAGCGGTCTCGGCCGCCTGATCCTCGGCTCCGTCGCCGAGTCCGTCCTGCGCAGTACGCGGACGCCGATCCTCCTGCTGCGCGCCGACGGGGCCCCGATCGAGAGGCCGGAGGGCGCGGCGGAAGCGCGCTCGGCCGGGAGGCTCGCCCATGTATAAGCGCGTCCTGATTCCGCTCGACGGGTCGCCCCTGGCCGAGGCGATCCTCCCGTTCATCGTCGACATCGCCGGCCCGCTCGACCTGGACGTGGTGCTGCTCCGCGTGGTGCACCCGATCCCGCCCGAGGTCATCGAGGGGTCGCGCCACGTGGTGCTCGAGGACGTCGAGGCGCGGCTCCGCGACGCGCGCGCGTACCTCGCGCCGGTCGCCAGCGAGCTGACGACGAAGGGCGTGCGCGTCCGGGCCGAAGTGCGCCGCGGCGAGCCGGTCACGGAGATCGTCGCGGGCGCGCACGAGACCGGCGCGGACCTGATCGCGATGACCACGCACGGGCGGAGCGGTCTCGGCCGGCTGCTCTTCGGCTCCGTGGCGGAAGCTGTGCTGCGGCAGGCGGAGACCCCCGTGTTCCTGATGCGGCTCACGGAAGCCCAGGTCGCCCGGCGGGCGCTCGCCACAGGCTGAGATGCTCGCGGTCGACAGCCTCTCGATCGAGGCGATCCGCCGGCGGCTCACCGCCGCGACGGTGGGGCGGCAGATCTACCTCTTCGGCCAGATCGACTCGACGAACGCCAGGCTCAAGACCCTGGCGCGCGGCGGCGCGCGGGAGGGGACGGTCGTCCTCGCCGAGGGCCAGACCGCAGGGCGTGGCCGGCACGGCCGGCCGTGGTTCTCCCCGAGCGGCGTGAACCTCTACGCCTCGGTGCTCTTCCGGCCGGCGCTCCGGCTGAAGGACGCGGGGGTCTTCTCGCTCATCGCGGGGCTCGGGCTGGCGGACGCGGTCAAGGACCTCGGCGTGAGCCCGTCCATCAAGTGGCCGAACGACGTGCTCGTCGGGCGGAAGAAGGTGGGCGGGTCGCTGGTGGAGTGCGCGCCGCGCGGCGATGAGATCGAGTGGGCGATCCTCGGCGTCGGCGTGAACCTCAACGTCGATCCCGCCGCCCTCCGCGAGGCTCTCGGCGAGAGCGGCCTCTTCGCCACGTCGCTCTCCACGATCACCGGCCAGGAGATCGACCGGAACGCGTTCGCGGCCTCGTACCTGAACCACCTGGATGCCTGGGCGCGGGTCTTCGAGACCACGGGGGCCGAGCCCATCCTGGCAGCATGGAGGCAGCGGGACATCCTGGGGGGCCGGCGCGTGGAAGTGCGGGGATCCCCCGGGGGGTACGAGGGCCGGGTGCTCGGGATCGACCCGAGCGGCGGCCTGCACGTCCGGGACACGCTGGGCCGCGCGCACACGGTGACGGGCGAGGAGATCCGCATTCTTGACTGAGCGAGCCCCGGCTCGGAGGAGCCACCCGATGAAGTCGATCCGCCGCATCCTGCACCCCTCGGACTTTTCCTCGGCCTCCGGCGCGGCCTTCAAGAAGGCCGTCGAGATGGCGAAGGCCGACCGCGGAGAGCTGCTGCTCGTCCACGTGCTCTCGCCCATCACCCCGATCGTGGGCGAGGGGTACATCTCGCCGAAGGTGTTCGACGAGATCCAGCAGTCCGCGCGCGCGCACGGCCAGAAGCAGCTCGACGGGCTCCGCGCCCGGGCGAAGCACGCGGGCGTCCGGGCCTCGGGCGTCCTCCTGGACGGGGTCGCGCACGAGCGGATCGTCCAGGCGGCCAGGTCCAGGCGCGCCGACCTCATCGTGATGGGCACCCACGGGCGGACCGGGTTCGCCAAGCTCTTTCTCGGGAGCGTCGCCGAGCGGGTCGTCGCCAGCGCACCCTGTCCCGTGCTGACGGTTCGGGGCAGGTAGACGAGCCCGGCGCTCCGTCGCGGTCGCGGGGGAAGCGCCGTGGAGCCCGTCGCGATCGGTCCTGAAGCGCTTTCGAGATATCTCGCGAGCGTCCTCGGTGAGGGCGTCCAGATTCTCGCCCTCCGGCCGCTCAAGGCGGGGGACGCCGAGGCCGGCGACCCCAAGGGGTTCGGCTACGGCATCCCGTTCGAGGTGGAATGCCGCGTGCGCGGCACACCGCTTCGCTACGTGGTGTCGCGCACGCGCCCGGCGCAGGGGTTCGGCCACGACTATCCCGCCGATCGCGCCTGGCAGGCGCTCCACGGCCATACCGCGTACAACAGCTTTCCCTGCCACGTGCGGAGCGTCGATATCGGGTGCGTGCGGGCGTCGGGCGAGCTCACCTCCGTCGCGGACGCGACGGAGTTCTTCCAGCTCGTGGAGAAGGCCGAGGGCACGCTCTACTGGCTCGACCTCGAGCGGCTGCTCGAGGCGCCGGCGCGGGAGGTCGACGTCGCCCGGGCGGAAGCGCTCGCGCGCTTCCTCGCCGAGGCCCACCGGGTGAAGCGCCGGGAGCCCACCCTCTACCACCGCCGCATCCGCGAGTTGGTCGGCCACGGCGAGTGCCTGATGGGGATCCTCGACAGCTACCCGCACCCGTACGCGCTCCTGCCGCCCCCCGTCGGCGAGGAGCTGGAGCGCGGCGCCGTCGCCTGGCGGTGGCGGCTCCGCGGGCGGACGCACCGGCTCTCCCGCGTCCACGGCGACTTCCACCCGTGGAACCTCCTCTTCCGCGACGGCACCGACTTCTCGGTCCTCGATCGGAGCCGGGGTGAGTGGGGCGAGCCAGCCGACGACGTGTCGTCCCTCGGGGTGAACTACCTCTTCTACGGCCTCCGGCAGCAGGCGCCCAGACCGGACG
>JACQWC010000191.1 GCA_016209635.1 Candidatus Rokuibacteriota bacterium
CGCCAGATCGGCGTCGCCGAGCGCGCGCTCGAGCTGATGTGCCGGCGCGCCCAGGAGCGGATCGCGTTCGGCAAGCGCCTCAGTGAGAACGACATCACGCTCGAGCGCATCGCCGAGTCGCGCATCGAGATCGACCAGGCGCGGCTCCTCGTGCTCCACGCCGCGTGGATGATGGACACCGTCGGCAACAAGGCCGCCAAGCAGGCGATCGCGGAGATCAAGGTGGCCGTGCCCAACGTGACGCTCCGGGTGATCGAGCGCGCGATGCAGCTCCACGGTGGGGGCGGCGTGAGCCAAGCCTTCCCGCTCGCCGGCATGTGGGCGCACTCGCGGACGCTCCGATTCGCCGACGGCCCCGACGAGGTGCACCGGCGCCAGATCGCGCGGCTCGAGCTGCGGAAGCAAAGCTAGGCGCGGGGCGCGGGCCCGCGCGCGCCTAGTAGGCGGGGAGCTGCCCCGCCTTGAGGCCGCTCTTCCGGACGATCCCGACCTCCTCGCCGGCCTTGGCCGCGAGGAACCGGCTGTCGCTCGCGAGCGTGACGAACCGATAGCCGCCGGCGATCATCTTGAGGGCGTAGCCCGCCGTGGCGTTGTGGATGCCCGCCACCACGCCGTGACGCTTGCACGCCTCGACGATCCGCTGCTGCGCCTCGACCACGGGGGGATCGGTCTGGTCGAGCCTCGGCTTGCACCCGAAGGCGAGGCTCAAGTCCGAGGGCCCCACGTAGACGGCGTCCACGCCGGGTACGCTGAGGATCTCGTCGAGGTTCTCGAGAGCCTCGGCGGTCTCGATCATCGGCATCACGACGATCGTGTCGTTCGCGTGGTCGCCGTAATCCGCGCCCGCGTAGAGGGAGGCGCGGACCGGGCCCCAGCTCCGGTAGCCGCGCGGCGGGTACCGGCACGCCTGGACGAGGGCCTCGGCCTGGGCGCGCGTGTTGACCATCGGGCAGATGACGCCGTAGGCGCCCGCGTCGAGGATCTTCATGATCCGCGCGGGGTCGTTCCAGGGCACCCGCGCGAGCGGGACCGGCGGCATCGTGGAGACCGCCTGGAGCATCGTGACCGCGACCTGGTAGTCGACGACCCCGTGCTGCATGTCGACAGTCAGCGAGTCGAACCCCTGGTGGGCCATGACCTCGGCCGAAAAGGCGCTCGGGATCGAGAGCCAGCCGTTCACCACCGCCTCGCCCCGGGCCCAGATCGACTTGAGCGTGTTCTCTCGCACGGTGTTCTCCTTGGAAGGGGATCAGCGCATTCGCTGCTCGACGATGGCCCAGGCCGTCTCCGCGAGCGGGCGGGCGCGGGCGCCGCGCTCGCGGGCGTTCGGGTCGTTCGCGGTCCCGGCCAGGACCCGCCCCATGATGCCCTGAGCGATCGCGGCGAGACGGAAGATCGCGAACGTGATGTAGAAGTTCCAGTCGGCGATCCCGTCGCGCCCGGTGCGCCGGCAGTAGGCGGCGAGGTAGGCGTCCTCCGGCGGGATGCCGAGGGATCCGAGATCCTCGCCGAGGAACCCGTCGAACTCTTGGGCGCGCAGGCGCCAGGGCAGGCAGTTGTAGCCGAGGTCCCCGAGCGGATGACCGAGCGTCGACAGCTCCCAGTCGAGCACGGCGACGACCCGGGGCTCGGTCGGGTGGATGAGCATGTTGCCCAGTCTGAAGTCGCCGTGCACGAGAGTCGTCGCGTCGTCCGCCGGAATGTGCTCGGGCAGCCAGGCGATCAGGCGCTCCATGGCCGGGACCGTCTCCGTCTCCGACGCCCGGTACTGGGTCGTCCAGCGGTGGATCTGCCGGGCGAAGTAGTTGCCCGGCTTCCCGAAGTCCGCGAGGCCGAGCGCTTGCCAGTCGACCCGATGGAGGCGCGCGAGCACCCGGTTCATGTCGTCGTAGATGGCGCTCCGCTCCGCGGGCGTGAAGCCCGGCAGGGCCGGGTTCGCCAGGACGCGGCCCAGCACACACTCCATGATGTAGAACGCGGTGCCGATCACGTTCGCGTCCTCGCAGAGGGCGTAGGTCCGCGGAACCGGCACGTCGGTCGCCGCGAGCGCCGAGATCACGCGGTACTCGCGCTCCACCGCGTGCGCGGACGGCAGCAGCTTCCCCGGTGGCTTCCGCCGGAGTACCCAGTCCCGGTCGCCGGCCACCAGGTGGTAGGTCGGGTTCGACTGGCCCCCGCGGAACTGGCGCACGGAGAGGGGACCGGTGAACCCCGGCACGTGCCGCTCCATGTAGCCCTCGAGCGCGCCGACGTCGAAGCGGTGCACGTCGCGCACCTCGGCGGTGCCGGCGATCCAGGGCGTGTCGGCTCTCATGCGGCCGCTATTATCACCCATCGCCCGCACGGCGTCTCGACATCCGCGCCCCGATCACCTATCGTGACGGAGCCCCGCGGCGCGGTCCCGGACCAGCGGTACGCGTGGAGAAGGGAGTTCCCGATGACCATCACCCGTCACAGCGTCGGGCCGCGTCTGAGCCAGGCCGTCGTCCACGGCGACACCGTGTACCTCGCCGGCCAGGTCGCCGAGGGCCCGAGCGTCAGGGCCCAGACCGAGCAGGTTCTCAAGAAGATCGACGCGCTCCTGGCGGCGACCGGGAGCGCCAAGGCGAAGCTCTTGAGCGCCACGGTGTGGCTCGCCAACATGGGCACCTACGACGAGATGAACGCGGCCTGGGAGGCGTGGGTCGATCCGGCCAACACCCCGGCCCGCGCCACCGTCGAGGCGCGGCTCGCGTCGCCCAAGTACCTGGTCGAGATCGCCGTCATCGCCGCCCACTGAATCGACCGGTGCACGCGGTCGACGCCGTCCCGGAAGCCGCCCGGCGGATCATCGGCCTCCTGGCTTCGCTCGCCGTCCTCGGCCTCCTGCCCTCGACGCCGGCCTCGGCCGACGAGCCTCGGCTCACGCTGCCACCGGGGTTCCAGATCCAGGTGTTCGCCGCCGGGCTGGGGGCCGCGCGCTTCATGGCCCTCGATCCCACCGGGACCGTCCTCGTGTCGGTCCCGAGCGAGGGCCGGATCCTGGCGCTCCCGGATCGGGACGGCGACGGCAGGGCCGACGCGATCGTCACCGTCGCGAGCGATCTCGATCTCCCTCATGGCCTCGTCGTCCGGCCGGGCCATCTCTACGTCGCCGAGACCGGACGGGTTCTCCGCTTCCGCTACGACCCGACGCGCCTCGGCCTGAGCGACGCGACCGTGATCGTGCCGAACCTCCCCCCGGGCGCCCACCACTGGAGCCGGACCATCGCCCTCGATGCGAAGGGCAGCCTCTACGTCGCCGTCGGCTCCTCGTGCGACGTCTGCCGCGAGCAGGACCACCGGCGGGCGGCGATCGTCCGTTACAACGCGGACGGCTCGGGCGAGAGGCTCGTCGCCCGCGGGCTCAGGAACCCGGTGGGGCTCGCCTTCCACCCGGCGACGGGCGCCCTCTGGACGACCGTCAACGAGCGCGACTGGCCGAGCGGCGGCGCGCCTCCCGACTACCTCACCGAGGTGAAGGAGGGCGCCTTCTACGGCTGGCCCGACTGCTTCGTCTCCGGGCGGAAGGCGATGCCCGACCCCGAGCTGCACGGGGGTCAGCGCTGCGCCGGCGTCACCCTTCCAACCCTCGAGATCCCGCCCCACTCGGCGCCGCTCGGCCTCACCTTCTACACGGGCACCCGGTTCCCGCGCGCCTATCGCGGTAGCCTCTTCGTCGCGTACCACGGCTCGCGCCCGGGCCTCCTCCCGCCCGCCGGCTACAAAGTGGTGCGCGTGACGTTCGAGCGCGGCCGGCCGGCCGGCGTCGAGGACTTCGTCACCGGCTGGCGCGAGGGCGATCACGTCCGTGGCCGGCCGGTCGACCTTCTCCAGAGCGCCGACGGGGCCCTCCTGATCTCTGACGACCACGCGGGGCGGATCTACCGGGTCACCTTCCGGCCCTGACCGCGCCGCCCTGCGGTCGGCGATTGGATCAGCGCCGCGGGGGCCCGGTCTCCCGCTCGTGTTCCTCCAGGTGGCGGGCGGCGATCACGGCGTTGGCGGGATCGAACCGCGAAGGCGGAGTCGGGAAGACGCGAGACCCGGGCGCCCCCATTCCTCGGCCGCCGCGACGCTCACGGGGTCACGCGCTCCGCTCGTGGACGATGCGGCCTCCCACGATCGTCAGCTCCGCGACGATGTCCTTGATCCGTGTCTCCTCGACCGTCAGCGGATCGTCCGAGAGCACGACCAGATCGGCGAGCTTCCCGACCTCGAGCGAGCCCTTCTCCTCCTCCTCGAAGGTGAGATAGGCGCCCTCGATCGTCGCCGCGCGGAGGGCTTCCTCGCGGGAGATCCGCTGGGCGGGCGCGATCACGCGGCTCGAGTACCGGTCGGTCCGCGCGACGCAGTGCCAGATCGGATGGAAGAGCGACGGGGGGACGTTGTCCGTCGCGAGCGCCACGTGGACCCCGGCCTCCTTGAGGCTCCGGAGCGGCACGATCGTCTCCTCGCCCTCGGCCCCGACGCGCGCGCGCAGAATCTCGCCCTCCTTCGCGAGATAGCGGTTGGTGTGCGTGGTCACCACCACGCCCAGGTCCCGGATCCGCTTGATCTCGTCGCTCGAGAGCGTGCTCACGTGGCCCATGACCCAGCGCCGGTCGGCGATCGGCACGCTCCGGTTCACCTCCGCGTAGAGGTCGAGGAGGGCCGTCGAGATGCTCACGACGCGGATCCCCTGGCGCGCGGCCTCGAGGAGCACCGCCCGCAGCCGCTCCCGGGGGAGCCCCGCGTCGTAGCAGAAGCCGGCCCAGCCCGTGTAGGGGCGCGCCCGGGCTCGGATCACGTTGTCGGGCGTGGGGCCCGTCTCGCAGTAGAATCCCGAGACGCGAAGGAAGGCGTCACCCAGCCCGCGCCCGGCGAGCCACGCGGGGGAGGTGCCGAGCACCGCGCCGAGCGACGCGGCCTCCGCCGTGCCCCACGAAGGGCTCAGGACGAGGTGCGAGCGAACGGTCAGCTCGCCCCGTTCCCACACCTCCCGGTAGGCGCGCGTGACCTCGTCGGCGACGCCGTGCTCCTCGAAGACGCTGGTCGTGCCGCAGGCGTTGTAGATCCGCATCGACTCCGCGAGCCCGCGCACACGCTCGGCGTGGGTGAAGCGGGGCGCCGCGGCCATCAGGCTCAGCTCGACGATCGGCATGTACGTCGACTCGACGAAGATGCCCGTCGGCTCGCCCGTCGCGGAGTCCTTGTCGATCCGGATCCCGCCCCACGGCGGGAGCGTGTCGCGCGTGATGCCCGCGCGCCCGAGCGCCTCGCTGTTGGCGATCGAGACGAGCGGCAGCGTGTGGCGCCAGTAGCCCCAGATCGACCGGATGTAGACAGGGGTGCGCGGCGAGACGCGGTCGAGCTCCCAGCGCGTCGGGAAGCGCTGCTCCTTGAGATTCCGCGGGACGTCGAAATAGTAGGGCGGATCGCCGAGCGGCATGGTGACGACCCACTCGCCCGGCGCGGCCGCCTTCACCAGCGCCTCGATCCGCTGGAGGACGTCGTCGATCGAGGCCGCGCCCGCGAGCGACGGGCAGATCGCCTTGAGCCCCTCGCGGTCCATGTGGGCGTGGCCGTCGATCAGCCCAGGCGCCACCGCCCGGCCGCGAAGCTCGATCACCCGCGTGTGGGCGTCGCCGAGCGCGCGCACCTCGGCGTCCGCACCGACGCCGACGATCCTGTCGCCCCTGATCGCGATCGCGCGCGCGATGCGGAATCCGGGATCGACGGTGAGGACCTTGCCACCGTGGAGAATGAGATCGGCCCCCAGCATCACGCGGCGATCCTGACGGTGGCGCGCATCGTCGGTGCCGGGGAGAATACCACCAAGGAGGGTCAGATGATCATCGAGGAGAAGCTCCGGACGCTCGACCTCGCGGTCCCCGATCTCGAGGCGCACTACCGCACCAATCTCTCGGGGGCCCGTTACATCTCGCACTTCGCCGTGCAGAACCTGCTCTATCTCTCGGGCACGACCCCGATGAAGGACGGGAAGCCCTTCCTCACCGGGGTGCTCGGCCGCGACCTCACCGTCGCGCAGGGCCACGAGGCGGCCCGCTACGCCGTCCTCGGGAGCCTCGCCGCCGTCAAGTATGCGCTCGGCGACCTCGACCGCGTCCAGCAGGTCGTCCAGCTCATCGGCTTCGTGAACTCGGCGCCCGGCTTCGGCGACCAGCCCCGGGTCGTCAACGGCGCGACCGATCTCCTGGTCGAGCTCTTCGGCGACCGCGGCAGGCCGACGCGGGCCGCCATCGGCTGCCAGGGGCTCGCGCTCAACCACTCGGTCGAGGTGGTGATGACCGTGCTCTTCGCCGGTGCTGACGTCCGTCCCCCGCTCGCGCGGGATCGCGGGGAGCCGGGCTGAGCCAGAGCGCCGCGGCTAGGTCCGCAGCCCGCCGTCCTCGACCGCCTCCAGCTCGAACGCCGCGGCCATGAGCGCCCGCGTGTAGGGGTGCGTCGGATGGTCGAAGATCTCGGCGGCAGGGCCGTGCTCGACGACGCGGCCGGCCTGCATGACGATCACCTCGTCGGCGAGCGCCCGGATCACCTTGAGGTCGTGGCTGATGAAGAGATAGGCGAGGTTGTGGCGGGCCTGGAGCTCGCGCAGCAGGTCCACGATCTGCGCCTGCACCGACATGTCGAGCGCCGAGGTCGGCTCGTCGAGGACGACGAGGCGGGGTCGCAGCACCATGGCGCGCGCGAGCGCGATGCGCTGACGCTGGCCGCCCGAGAACTCGTGGGGGTAGCGGTCCGCCGTCGCGGGATCGAGACCGACCTCGAGAAGGGCTTGCTCGATGAGCGTCCGGCGCGCCTCGCGAGTGGTCCCGAGCCGGTGGACGCGCAGCCCCTCCTCGACGATCTGGCTGACGGCCAGGCGCGGCGAGAGCGAGCCGTAGGGGTCCTGGAAGACGATCTGCATCTGGCGCCGGAGCGGACGGAGGGCCTTCGACCGGAGCCCCTGGATCTCCCGCCCGTCGAGCCGGATCGCCCCCTCGCTCCTGATGAGGCGCAGCAGCGCCAGGCCGAGCGTGGTCTTGCCCGAGCCGCTCTCGCCGACCACGCCGAGCGTCCGGCCCTCGCGCACGGTGACA
>JACQWC010000199.1 GCA_016209635.1 Candidatus Rokuibacteriota bacterium
CAAGATCGCCGCGCACGCGGCCGACCTGGCCAAGGGGCATCCACGCGCTCGCGAGTGGGACGACGCGCTCTCCCGGGCGCGCTTCGAGTTCCGCTGGGAGGACCAGTTCAACCTCTCGCTCGACCCGGAGACGGCCCGCGAGTTCCACGACGAGACGCTGCCCGCCGAGGGCGCCAAGCTCGCCCACTTCTGCTCCATGTGCGGGCCGCACTTCTGCGCGATGAAGATCACCCAGGACGTCCGCGAGTACGCCGAGAAGCAGGGGATCGCGGAGGAGACGGCGGCCATCGCGCAGGGACTGCGCGAGAAGGCCCTAGAGTTCAGGCGCGGCGGCGGCGAGCTGTACGTGAAGTCCTGACCGGGCGTGCGCCGCGGGGCTCCCAGGGACCGCCCGGACCCACCATTCGAGCGGTGACCCGGGAGACCCCTGGGTCCTTATCAGTCTCCTCGTCCTCGCGCTCGCGTTCGCACTGATCTGGCGAACGCCGGCCTTCAACGCGCACCTGGCCCGCAACGAGAGCGAGCATACGGTGAGGTTCTGGGCCTCTTGCTGAAGCGCGGCGATTGACGCGGACGCGCACAGTTCTCGGGCGCCCCGGCCGATCGGTGGGAACCCTGCGAGGGGCGTGGCCGTTTCAATCCCCGACGAAAGGAGGTGACTGACGATGCGCCTGTTACTAGGAGCCGCCACAATGGCACTCGCGGTCGGCCTGACAACCGGCCCAGCGCTGGCCGGCCAGTGTCCGCTGCTGATCAAGCAGCTTAACGAAGCTGTGGGCAACCGAGTCGACGCCGCAGCCGGCAAGGCAAAGGATCTGATCGCCGAGGCCCAGCAGCTTCACGACGACGGCGTCAAGATGAAGGACGCAAAGAAGCACGCCGATTCCGTGGCCAAGTGCGACGAGGCCGCCAAGATGCTCGGCGTCGCGCTGAAGAAGAAGTAGCCGTAGGTCCTTGCCCCGGGGCCGGACCGGCTGTCGGCGCGCGCCGGTCCCGGGGCGTCCGTTGCCTCCCTCCGCCCTACCGATCTGCCCGGCTCACTCGTCGGCTCTGGTGCCAGAGCGGCCGGGCCGCGCCGTTGGGGCGGCGATCCCGAGGAAGATCGCTGCCGTCACGCGCTCCGCGAGCCCCTCCGGCTGCTCGGCGCCGCGCCCCTCGAGCTGGCGGTCCACCAGGAGCGCCGCCAGGCCGTGCGTCGCCGACCACGTCGCCACCGCCAGCTCGGTCGGGTCGCCGGCCATGACGAAGCCCGCGCGCTGACACTCGACGAGCGTCGACCGGAGCAGGTCGGAGGCGGTGGTGATCTCGGGGACGCTGGCCGCCGACGCCCTCTGCCCGGCGGCCGCGCGTCGCGCGCCCGGGTCGATCGCGGCGTGACGGGCGCCCGTCCAGCCTGACCGCCGGGCGAGGCTAGAAGCGTCCGTGCCGGCCCGCGCCCGCGGCGAAGCGCGCGGCGCCCTCGGAGCTCTCGCCCGAGGCGACGGTGGCCGCGCCCAGCGTGAACTCGTTGGCGATCGCGTCCGCGAACGGCATTCCCATCCCCTCGTGCGCGGCGCGGCGGTCGCTGAGGACGCACCCGAACGGGAAGGCCGCGATGACCCGGGCGAGCGCCTGGGCCTCCTCCCGCGCGCGGCCGCGCGGAACGACGCGGTTGGCGAGGCCGAAGGCGAGCGCCTCGTCCGCGCCCACCGGGCGTCCGGTCAGGATCATGTCGAGCGCGCGGGAGAGGCCGATCAGCCGCGGCAGGCGCACGGTGCCGCCGTCCAGCAGCGGCACGCCCCAGCGGCGGCAGAAGACGCCGAACACGGCGGTCTCGTCCGCGACGCGGAGGTCGCAGAGGAGCGCCAGCTCGAGCCCGCCCGCCACCGCGTGGCCCTCCACCGCGGCGATCATCGGCTTCGCGGGCACGACCCGGGTGGGGCCCAGCGGGCCCTCCCCCGTCGGCGCGAGACGGTTGCTCCGCTCCGTGCCGAAGGCCTTCAGATCGGCGCCGGCGCAAAAGGTCCCGCCGCGCCCCCAGAGCACCCCGACTCTGAGCGCGTCGTCCTCCTCGAGCTCGCGGAACGCGTCGGCCAGGGCCCGCGCGGCGGGCCCGTCGACGGCGTTCCGCGCCTCCGGCCGATCGATGATGATCGTCGCGACAGCGTCATTCCGCTCGAGCCTGATGGCCATGCCGCCCCCTCCTTGTCCCCTCCGCGCGCCTTGGAGCGCCTCGGACCGCCTCAGCCGTCGAGTCGGTCGGGATCGATCCCGTGCTCGGTGAGCTTCTTCCGGAGGGTGTTGCGGTTGATCCCGAGGATCTGGGCGGCGCGGAGCTGGTTGCCGCCCGTCTCGCGCAGGACCGCGCGGAGCAGCGGCTTCTCGACCAGGCCGATCATCAGGTCGTAGAGGTTCGCGCTCGAGCGCTCCCGCAGCCCGCGGACGCACTCCATGAGTCGGCGCTCGATGGTCTCCTCGAGCGTCGTGTCGGCCGTCACGGACGCCGCGGCCGAGACCGGTCCGATCGGCAGGTGCTCGGGCAGGATCACGCCGCTCGTGGCCATGACCATGGCGCGCTGGATCACGTTCTCCAGCTCGCGCACGTTGCCGGGCCAGTCGTACCCGACCAGCCGGTCGAGGGCCTCCGGCGCCACGCCGCGCTCGCCCAGGTCGCCCGCGTGCTTGGCCAGGAAGTGCTCGACCAGGAGCGGGATGTCGCGCCTCCGGTCGCGGAGCGGCGGCAGGTGGAGCGTGATCACGTTCAGGCGGTAGTAGAGATCCTCGCGGAAGCGCCCCTCGCGCATCGCCGCCTCGAGGTCCCGGTTGGTCGCGGCCAGGACGCGGACGTCGATCCGGATCGACTGCTCGCCCCCGACGCGCTCGATCGCGCGCTCCTGGAGGGCCCGGAGGAGCTTCGTCTGGAGCTCGACCGGCATGTCGCCGATCTCGTCGAGGAAGAGCGTGCCGCCGTGCGCCAGCTCGAGCTTGCCGAGCTTGCGCTCCTTCGCGTCGGTGAAGGCGCCCCGCTCGGGGCCGAACAGCTCCGACTCGAGCAGCGTCGCCGGGATCGCCGCCGACGAGACGGCGACGAACGGCCGCCCCGCGCGCCGGCTGTAGTGATGGATCGCGCGCGCGACCAGCTCCTTGCCCGTGCCCGACTCGCCGCGCAGGAGGACGGTGACATCGCTCCCGGCGATCCGCCCGATCGTCTTGTAGACCTCCTGCATGCGCGGGTGGCGACCGATCAGCGAGCCGAACTCCCAGACCGCGTGGAGCCCCCGCCGGAGCCGCTCCACCTCCTGCGTGAGGCGGGTGGCGGTGAGCGCGCGCTCGGCGAGGAGGACCGCCTCGTCGAGGTCGAAGGGCTTCGCCAGGTAATCGTAGGCGCCGCGCTGCATCGCCTGGATCGCGGTGTCCATCGTCCCGTGCGCCGTCATCACCACGACCTGCGCGTCGGCGCGGATCTCGCGGAGCCGGGCGAGCGCGGCGATACCGTCGATGCCCGGCATCCGCACGTCGAGGAAGACGAGGTCGAACGGCTCGGCCTCGAAGGCGCGGACCGCGCTCTCGCCGTCCCCGACCGCCGTGACCTCGTAGCCCGCGTGCCGCAGCCCCTTCTCGAGCACCCAGCGGAGGCTGTCCTCGTCGTCGGCGATCAGGATCCGCGCGGTCATTGTAACGGGTGCCGCGAGGCCGGCTCAGGCCGTGGGTGGCGTGCCGGAGGTACGGCGTGGCTCCGTCCGGCTCTCATGGGTGGCGTGCTGCGGGTACCCGGGGCTTCATTTGGCGATGGGGAGGAAGCAGGTGACGACGGTGCCCCGCCCCTCGGCGCTCTCGACGTGGATCGCCCCCCGGTGCTCCTCGAGGATGCGGTGGCAGATCGCGAGGCCGAGCCCGAGGCCCCGGTCCTTCGTCGTGAAGAACGGATCGAAGATCCGCGCCCGCACAGCCTCCGGGATCCCGGTCCCCTCGTCGGCCACCAGCACCTCCACCATCGTGCGCTGGCCCGCGCCGAGGTCCATCTTGCCGAAGAGGGGATCGAGGCTCACCCGCGTCGTGAGCGTCAGCCGCCCGCCGCCCTTCATCGCGTCCATCGCGTTGCGCACCAGGTTGTGGAACACCTGGAGGAGCCGGTCCTCGTCGCCGAGAATCGGGGGCAGGCTCGGATCGTAGCGGCGGACGAGGACGACGTTCCCGGCCCGCGCGTTCTCCTCGGTCAGGAGCACGACGCGCTCCAGGAGCTGGTGGAGGTTCAGCGGGACCGCCTTGAGCTGCACCGGCCGGGCGAGGTCGAGCAGCATCTCCATGATCCGGTTGACCCGGTCCACCTCGGTGAGGAGCACGTCCGTGTACTCACGGAGCCGCGGGTCAGGCCCGAGCTCACGCGACAGGAGCTGGACCGCGCCGCGGATCGCGCCGAGCGGGTTCCGGATCTCGTGCGCCAGGCCGACCGCCATCCGGCCCGCCGCCGCGAGCGTCTCGCCCCGGCGCACCTCGCCCTCGAGCTGCCGGATCCGCGAGAGGTCACGGAGGACGGCCACGGCCGCCTCGACCGAGCCGTCGCGCGCGAAGAGCGGCGCCGTGACGACGCTGACCGGGAGCTGGCGGTTGTCCGTCGTGTCGACGATCGACTCGGGCTCGGAGCGGCTCTCGCCCGTGGCGAGGGTCTCCATGAGCCGCCGTACGACAGGCGCCTCGACCGGGAAGACGTCCTTCAGCACGCGCCCGCCGGCGCGCCGCGCCGACCGCCCGGTCAGCACCTCCGCCGCGGAGTTCCAGAAGATGATCCGGAGCGCCGTGTCGACGGCGATGACCGCGTCGGGGAGCCCGGCGAGGACCGCCTCGTAGTTCATCCCGCGAGAGGGAGGTCGGCGAGCGCGTTCATGGAGAGGGGGGCGCGCTCCCCCGCGGCCAGCCGCACCGTGCCCGCCGCGGTGATCATGGCCGCGTTGTCGGTGCAGAGCCACGGCGGCGGGATGTGGAGCGTGAGGCCGTGGTCCGCCGCCTCGGCCGCCAGCGCCGCGCGGAGGGGGCCGTTCGCCGCCACGCCGCCCGTCAGCACCACCCGCTTGACGCCGAGGCGGAGGGCCGCCTTGACCGTTCGCCGGACGAGCATCTTGACCACGGCGGCCTGGAAGGACGCGGCGACGTCGGCGACCTCCCGCTCGGCAAGCGGCGCGTGGCGCTTGACGTGGTACGACACCGACGTCTTGATGCCACTGAACGAGAAGTCCGACGCCTGGTCGGTCATCTGCGCCAGCGGGAACGCGATGGCCACCGGGTCGCCGCTCCGCGCGACACGCTCGATGACGGGCCCGCCCGGGAACCCGAGCCCGAGCAGCTTGGCGACCTTGTCGAAGGCCTCGCCGGCCGCGTCATCCCGCGTCTCCCCGACGAGGGCATACTTCCTCGGCGCCCGCGCGTGGTAGAGCGCCGTGTGGCCTCCGGAGACGACGAGCGCCAGGAACGGGTGGACGGGCGGGTCGTCGGTGAGGAACGCGGCGTAGATGTGGCCCTCCAGGTGGTTCACGCCGACCAGGGGCACTCCCGCCACGTACGCGAGCGACTTCGCGAAGGAGCAACCGACCAGGAGCGAGCCGACCAGGCCCGGCCCCTGCGTCACGGCGATGCCGTCGAGGTCCCCGAGGCGGACCGCCGCATCGGCGAGCGCCTTCTCGACCACCCCGACGATCGCCTCGAGATGGCGGCGCGAGGCGAGCTCGGGGACCACGCCTCCATAGGGGGCGTGGATCGCGTCCTGCGACGCGACGACGTTCGAGAGGATCCGACGACCGTCCGCCAGGACCGCCGCCGCCGTCTCGTCACAGGAGCTCTCGATCCCGAGGACCAGCATGACCCCGGATTCCTCCCCGCGTCCCGTCCGCGGAAACACGAAGGGCGATGGGGTCGAGCGCGTGACGTCCCCGCTCGGCCCAGCATCGCCCCTCGCGCGCGACGACTTTATCGGACCTGGGCCTGCGGGCTCGTCGCCGGGCGCTGCTGCTCGATGATGCGCATCGCCTTGATGACGTCGAGCGCCCGCTGGACCTGGACGTCCCGCTTCAGCTCCTCCGCGGGGTCCGCGTTAGGCTGGCGCTCCTTCACGGCGACGTCCTTCGGGACCTCGACCACGATGTCCGGCGTGATCCCCTTGCCGTGGATCGACCGCCCCTTGGGCGTGAAGTACTTGGCGGTCGTGAGCCTGAGCCCCGAGCCGTCGGACAGCGGGATGATGGTCTGGACCGATCCCTTCCCGAACGTCTGGGTCCCCACGACGATCGCCCGGCCCCAGTCTTGCAGCGCCCCCGCCACGATCTCCGAGGCCGACGCGCTGCCCTGGTTCACGAGCACCACCATCGGCAGCGCCGCGTAGGACTTTTTCGCGTGCGCCGAGAAGCGCATGTTCTGGTTCCGCACCCGCCCTTCGGTGTAGACGACCAGCTTGCCGTCGTCGATGAACTCCTCGGTCACCTCGACCGCGGCTGTGAGCAGCCCGCCGGGGTTGTTGCGGAGGTCGAGGATGAGCGCCTTCATGCCCGACTTGGAGAACTTCTCGAGCGCGGCCGCGAGATCCTGGGGCGTCTGCTCCTGGAACTGGCGGAGCTTGACGTATGCGATGCCCGTGCCGAAGTCGTGGCTCCGGACCGAGTGCACGCGGATCTGCTCGCGGACGATCTCGAAATCCTTCGGCTCCGTCCACCCCTCGCGCACGACGCTGATCATGACCTTCGACCCGGGCTTGCCGCGCATGCGCTTGACGGCGTCGGGGAGCTGCATGTCCTTCGTGACGAGCCCGTCGATCTTCACGATGCGGTCGCCGGGCTGGAGCCCCGCCCGGTAGGCCGGCGTGCCCTCGATCGGCGCGACCACGGTCAGGACGTCGTCCTTGAGCGTGATCTCGATGCCGAGGCCGCCGAAGCTCCCCGACGTCTCCACCTGCATCTCGCGGTAGCTGTCAGGATCGAGGAAGGCGCTGTGGGGATCGAGCCCCCGCAGGGTCCCCTTGATGGCGCTGTAGATCAGCTCCTTCGGCGGCACCTCGTCGACGTACTGGTTCTGGACGATCGAGAGGACCTCGGTGAACAGCCGCAATTGCTCGTACGTGGCGCTGCTGTCGGCGCCCTTGCTGGACACGGAGCCGCCCAGGGACAGCGTGAGCACGACGAGCAATGAACCGATCACGAACGCCTTCTTCATGGGTCCCCCCTGGCTGTCCTCAGCCCCGCTGGCGGAGCCACTGCGCGGGGTCGAGCGGCTTCCCCTGATAGCGTACCTCGAAGTAGAGGCGCGTCCCCGCCAGCGAGCCGGTATCCCCTACTGTACCGATAAGCTGCCCCGCTTGCACGTCCTCGCCTTCCCTCACGTGGATGTCGGCGACGTGCGCGTAGAGCGTGTAGTACTCGCTCCCGTGGTCCAGGATAATCAGGTTCCCGTAGCCCTTGAACCACCCCGTGTAGACGGCCTGGCCGGCGTACACCGCGGCCACCTCCGTGCCCTCGGCGGCCTCGATGTCGACGCCGTTCCGGAACGTCCGCGTGCCGAAGCGCGGATGCACCTGGGCGCCGAACGACGTCACGATCCGGCCCTCGGTCGGCCACGGCAGCCGGCCGCGAAGGCTGCCGAATCCGGCGCCCGGCGGCGGCAGCGTCCTTGGCGCCGGCGGGGGCGTCTTGGCGACCCGGCGTTGCTTGGCCTGGAGATCGCGGATGAAGGCCTCGAGGCGGCGGGCGGCCTCCGAGAGCTCGCCCACCATGCGCTCGTGGTACGCGCGTTCATCCCTGACCTTGGCGAGGAGGGTCCGCCGCCGCGCGGCCTCCCGGTCGACCTCGGCCTGCTCGAGCATCGCCTCCTCGCGCAGGTCCGTCAGCTCGCGCTGCCGGACCTCCTCGCGGGTCCTCCGGTCCCCCAACCGCTCGGACGTCAGACGATACTCTTGAATGAGCCGGGCGTCCAGGGCGGCGAGGCTCGTCAGGTGCCGCACGACCGCGGCGCGCGCGAGCGGATCGTCACCGCTCAGGATGACCGGCAGGGCGCCGCCCTGGGCGTAGACCTTGTACATCGTCTGGAGCCGGCGGGCGAGCGTCTGCTCCTGGCCCGAGCGCTGCGTCTCGAGCCTGTCGCCCTCGGCCCGGAGGGCGCGCACGTCGGCCTGGGCCCGCCTGATCCGCCCGTCGAGGCGCGCGATCTGGCGCTGCTTGTCGGCCAGGCGCCGGTCGATCTCCTCGAGCTCGGCGAGGAGCGAGGTCTCCCGCTTGCGCGCCTCCGCGGCCTTCTCCCGCTCCTCGCGGAGCTGCTTCTGCGTCTGCTGGAGCCGGTTCCGCTCGGTCTGGAGCGGATCCTCCCGCTTCTGCTGTTGAGCCACCCCGGGGGACGCCGTGAGGAGGCCGGCGAGCGCCGTGACCGCGATGAGTGTCAGGACGCAGGGGGTCAGGGGGCGCACGAGAAGCAGGAGGGAGCCGAGCCTGAGGAGACGTCGGGGACGGGGGCGGCTCCGAGCGAGTGGAGTTCCGAGCCGAGGAGCCGCTCCCGGCCCCGGCGTCCGCTCGCGCCCGGCGGAGCTCACGGCTCGCGCCGCCCCCGGGCCAGCAGGCCCCCGACCCCGCCGAGCAGGGTGCCCGCGATCACGAGCGTGACCACGCTGATCGGCGCCAAGAAGTTGAGCTGCGGCAGTCCGAGCGTCAGATTCACGAGCGGCTCGAGCTCCGGCGCCCCGACCCGGTACGCGACGACGAGCGCGATCACCGCGAGGATCGCACCGGCGAGGCCCTGCATCATCCCCTGGAGCAGGAGCGGCATCCGCACGACCATCTCCGGCGCCCCGACCAGGCGCATGATCTCCGTCTCCTGCCGGCGCGCGTGGAGCACGAGGGTCGTGGCGGTGGTGACGGTGAGGACGGCGGCGACCGCGAGCACGCCGCCGATCGCGAACCCGATCGTCGCCAGCAGGTGCTGCCACTGGGAGAGCCGCTCGACCCAGTCGACGCCCCCGGCGACCTCCTCGGCGTCGGGGAGCGCGCCGAGCCGCCGGAGGAGGGCGCGCGTCCCCTCGGGCGTCGCGGACTCCGCCGCGGGCGTGACCTCGATCGAGGCGGGGAGCGGGTTCGACGAGAGGTGATCGGCGACGCTCGCCTCCTTGCCGAGCACCCGCTTGAGCGAGCGGAGCGCGTCGGCCTTGCTCACGAACCGCGCGCCGGCCACGCCGGGCAGGGCGTGGACCCGGTCGAGGAGCGCCTGGACCTCGGCGCCCGGCGGCTCCTGCCTGAGGTAGACGATGATCCGGACCCGGTCGCGCCACTCGGCGACGGCCTGCCCCAGGTTCGACGACAGCAGCCAGAAACCGCCGAGCGCGGCGAGCGAGAGCGTGATCAGGGCGACCGCGCTGACCGCCACGCGCCCCGCCCGCCGGAGATCCCGCAGCGCCTCGCCGAGCAGGAACCCGAACACCTAGCCCTCGTCCTTGACGAGGCGCCCGGCGTCGAGCACGAGCATGCGCCGCCGGAGCGCCGCGGCGAGCTGCGCCTGGTGGGTCGCCAGGACGACCGTCGTCCCCCCGGCCCAGATGTCCTTCACGACCTCGATGATGTCCGTCGCCATCGTGTCGTCGAGGTTCCCGGTCGGCTCGTCGGCGAGCAGGAGGGCCGGCTTGCGCACGATCGCCCGGGCCAGGGCCGCCCGCTGCGCCTCACCCTGGGAGAGCTGCGCGGGGTACGCCTGGGCGCGCGCGGAGAGCCCCACCGCGCGCAGGGCGTCGAAGGCGCGCGCCGTGACCTCGCGGCGCGGCGTGCCGAGCACGCGCAGGACGAAGGCGATGTTCTCGTACACGGTGCGCCCCGGGAGGAGCTTCGCGTCCTGGAAGACCACGCCGATCGACCGGCGGAGCGCGGCGACCTTCGAGCGGCGGAGCGTCGTGACCGGATAGCCGAGGACCTCGAGCTCGCCCTCGGTCGGGAGGTCCTCGCGGTAGAGGAGGCGCAGGAGCGTCGTCTTGCCCGCGCCGCTGGGCCCGGTGAGGACCACGAACTCCCCGCGCGCGATCCCGAAGGACACCTCGCTCAGCGCAGGCACCTTCACCGGCCCGACCGAGTAAACCTTCGACACGCGATGAAGCTCAATCATGGCGGGCAGTTCGATTATAGCCGCCGCCTCAGAGTTTCGAGAGCTTCTCCTGCAGGAGGCGGTTCACGATGCCGGGGTTCGCCTTGCCCTGGGTCGCCTTCATGACCGCCCCGACCAGCGCCTTCGCCGCGGCCGTCTTGCCCCGCTTCCAGTCGTCGATGGCCTTGGGATTCTCCTCCAGGACCCGGTCGAGGATCGCCTCGAGCGCCCCGGCATCCGCGACCTGCGTCAGCCCCTCCCGGCGCACGATCGTCCCGGCGTCCTCCCCGGTACGGAACATCTTCTCGAACACGTCCTTGGCGATCTTGCCGCTGATCGTGCCGTCCTCGACGAGCCCGAGCAGGCCCGCGAGGTGGCGGGGCGGCACCGGGGCCTGCCGGATGGCGCGTTCGTCGTCGCCGGGCAGCTCGCGCAGCAGCTCGGACATGACCCAGTTGGAGACGACCTTCGGGTTCCCGAACTCGCGCACCGCGGCCTCGTAGTACTCCGCCAGCGCGCGGCTCTGCGTGAGCACGTCGGCGTCGTAGGCGGGCAGGCCGTACTGCCTCACGAACCGCTGACGGCGCGCCCGCGGCAGCTCGGGCAGCCCGGCCCGGATCTCCTCGATCCACTCGCGCTCGATCCGGAGCGGCACGAGGTCCGGTTCCGGGAAATATCTGTAGTCATGCGCGTACTCCTTCGAGCGCATCGAGCGCGTGTAGCCGCGGTCGGCCTCCCACAGCCGGGTCTCCTGCAGGACCCGCTCCCCCGCCTCGAGCTGCGCCCGCTGGCGCTTGACCTCGTACTCGAGGGCCAGCTTCACGTTGCGGACGGAGTTCATGTTCTTGATCTCGACCTTCGTCCCGAGCTCCCCCGAGCCGCGGGGACGCAGCGAGACGTTGGCGTCGCAGCGCAGCGAGCCCTTTTCCATATCGCCGTCGCAGACGCCCAGATAGACGAGCACTGCTCTGAAGGCCTTGAGGTAGGTGGCCGCTTCCTCTGGTGATGTGATCTCCGGCTTCGACACCGTCTCCATGAGCGGCACGCCCGACCGGTTGAAGTCGACGAGGCTCGTCTGGGCGGTCTCGAGCGTTCCCTCGTGGACGAGCTTGCCCACGTCCTCCTCGAGATGGAGGCGCTGGATGCCGATGGTGCGAGACGCACCATCGGGAAGATCGATCTCGAGAAAGCCGTCTTCGGCGAGCGGCTCCTCGTATTGGCTGATCTGGAAGTTCTTCGGCATGTCCGGGTAGTAGTATTGATTCCGCGCTAACCTGCAGTCGGGGTTGATCCGGCAGTCGAAGGCGAGCGCCGTCCTGAGACCGAACTCGATCGCGCGCCGGTTGACGACGGGCAGCACCCCCGGCATGCCCTGGCAGATCGGGCAGGTCTGCGTGTTGGGCGGGGCCCCGAAGGTCGTCGGGCAGCCGCAGAACATCTTGGAGCGCGTCAGGAGCTGGGCGTGGACCTCGAGCCCGATGACGACCTCATAGTCGACGGAGCCGGCCGGCGCCGCGCGGCTCACCGCAGCTCCGGCCGCCGCGCCCGCCACGGGGCCGCCTGCTCGTACGCGGCCGCCGCCCTGAGGAGGGTCGCCTCGTCGAAGGCGCGCCCGATGAACTGCAGCCCGATCGGCAGCCCCTCGGGACTCAGGCCACAGGGCACCGAGAGCGCCGGGAGGCCCGTCAGGTTGGCGGGGATGGTGAGCGCGTCGTTCAGGTACATCGCGAGCGGGTCTTCCTTCTCGCCGTGCTTGAAGGCGACGTTCGGCGTCGTCGGCGCCACGATCAGGTCGACACGGGTGAAGGCGGCCTCGAAGTCGCGCCGGACGAGCGTCCGCACCCTCTGCGCCCTCCCGTAGTAGGCCTCGTAGTACCCCGCCGACAGCGCGTAGGTCCCGAGCATGATGCGGCGCTTGACCTCGGCCCCGAAGCCCGCGGCGCGCGTCCGCCCGTACATGTCGCCGAGGTCGCGGGCGCCGGGCACCCGGAGCCCGTACTTCACGCCGTCGTACCGCGCCAGGTTCGACGACGCCTCGGCCGGCGCGATCAGGTAGTAGGCGGCGAGCGCGTAGGCGGTTGTCGGGAGCGAGACGGTTTCGGTCCTGATACCGAGCCCGCGCAGGAGCTCGATCGCCGCGCGCACGGCGCGCTCGACGCTCGGGTCCATCCCCTCCGTGAAGTACTCCGCCGGGACGCCGACCCTGAGCCCGGCGACGGCCCCGCCGAGGCCCGCCGCGTAGTCCGAAACCGGCTCCAGCACCGACGTCGTGTCGAGCGGGTCGTGACCCGCGATGGCCCCGAGCAGGATCGCCGCGTCGGCGACGTCCCGGGCCAGCGGCCCGATCTGATCGAGGGACGAGCCGAAGGCCACGAGCCCGTAGCGCGACACGCGGCCGTAGGTCGGCTTCAGCCCGACCACGCCGCAGAACGCGGCGGGCTGGCGGATCGATCCCCCCGTGTCGGTGCCGAGCGCGCCGGCCGCCAGCGCGGCCGCCACGGCGGCGGCGGACCCGCCCGACGACCCTCCGGGGACGCGCGCCAGGTCCCACGGGTTGTGCGTCGGCCGGAAGGCCGAGTGCTCCGTGGACGAGCCCATCGCGAACTCGTCCATGTTGGTCTTGCCGAGCAGCACGGCGCCGGCCGCGTCGAGGCGGGCGACGACGGTGGCGTCGTAGGGCGGGACGAAGGATTCCAGGATCCGCGAGCCGCAGGTGGTCGGCACGCCTCGCGTGCAGAGGAGGTCCTTGAGCGCGACCGGCGCGCCGTCGAGGGGCCCGCGCGGGGCGCCCGCGCGATAGCGCGCGTCCGCGGCGGCGGCCGCCGCCCGCGCGCGCTCGGCCGTGACGCTGAGGTACGCGCCCACGCGGCCGTCGAGGGCGGCGATGCGCCCGAGGTACGCCTCCGTGGCCGCGCTCGGCGTCGTCTCGCCGCGCCGGTAGGCGTCCGTCAGCTCGCGGATCGTGAGATCGAGGAGATCAGTCTTCAATGATCCTCGGGACCCGGAAGAACTCGCCCGCGCGGTCGGGCGCGTTCGCGAGCATCGTCTCCTGCGGGAGGCACGGGCCCTCCTGGTCGTCGCGCATGACGTTGACCAGCGGCACCGCGTGGGAGGTGGGCTCGACGCTCTCGGTGTCGAGCTCACGGAGCTTGTCGATGTAGGCCAGGATCGCGTCGAGCTGCTCGCGCATGCGCGCCTTCTCCTCCGAGGTGAGCTGGAGGCGCGCCAGCCGCGCGACGTGCTCGACGTCCTGCGCCGTGATCATAGCTCCTCGAGCTGGGCGTACTGCTGCGAGAGCCGCTTGCGTCCGACGCTCGCGAACCGCACGGTGACGATCGTGTCCGCGCCCTCGCGCTCGACGCCCACCACGAACCCCTCCCCCCAGCGGCCGTGCCGCACGCGGGCGCCGACGCGGAACGGCAGCTCGTCGCCCTCCGCCTCGTCCGGTCCCGGCGCCGCCGCCGGTCCGGCCGCGGGGCGCCCGGCCTTGACGAACGAGAGCTGCTCCTCGGGCATCTCCCGCAGGAAGCGGGACGGCTCGCCGACGCCGTAGCCGTGCATCCGGCGGTGGAGCGCGTACGACAGGAAGAGCCGCTGCTTGGCGCGCGTCAGCCCCACGTAGCAGAGGCGCCGCTCCTCCTCGATCTCCTCCCCGTCGTCCATCGAGCGCGCGTGGGGAAACACCCCCTCCTCGAGGCCGGTCAGGAAGACCACCGGGAACTCGAGCCCCTTCGCCGAGTGGAGGGTCATCAGCGTGACCCCGCGGGACCCGTCCGGCAACTCGTCCACGTCGCTCACGAGCGCGACCGTGTCGAGGAATCCCTCGAGCGCGCCGGCCGGCTCGGCCCGCGCGTAGTCCTCGGCGGCGGCGATCAGTTCCTCGAGGTTCTCGAGCCGCGCCTCGGCGTCGGCCGACCGTTCCTCCCTGAGAGCCTCCCGGTAGCCGGACGCGTGGAGGACGAGGTCGACGAACGCGGGGAGCCCGAGGCCGTCCCGCTCACCGCGCAGGCGTGCCAGCAGGGCGGCGAAGCCCTCCAGCGCGCGGCGCGGCTTACCCCCCACGTCGGCCGGCGCTGCCGCGGCGACCTCCAGGAGCGGCCGCCGCTCGCGGGCGGCGACCTCCTCGAGCCGGGTCAGCGTCGCGCGCCCGACGCCGCGGCCGGGCGTCTGGATCGCGCGCCGGAACGCGACGTCGTCCGCCGGGTTCACGACGAGCCTCAGGTACGCGAGCGCGTCTTTGACCTCCTTCCGCTCGTAGAAGCGGAAGCCGCCCACGATGACGTAGGGGACGCCGGCGCGGCGCAGCGCGTCCTCGAGGACGCGCGACTGGGCGTTCGTGCGGTAGAAGACCGCGACGTCCTCCCAGGCCGCGCCCTCGAGGCGCAGCGTCACGACGGTCTGCGCGACGAAGTTCGCCTCCTCGTGCTCGTCCCAGGCGGAGTAGACCCGCGCGGGGTCGCCCTCGCCGTTCTCCGTCCAGAGGGTCTTCTCCTTCCGCCGTCGGTTCCGCTCGATGACCGCCGAGGCGAGCGCGAGGATTCGCTTCGTCGAGCGGTAGTTCTGCTCGAGCCGCACGACGCGCGTGCCGGGATAGTCGGCCTCGAAATCGAGGATGTTCCGGATGTCGGCGCCACGCCATCGGTAGACCGATTGATCGGGATCGCCAACGACGCAGACGTTCCGGTGCTCGGCGGTGAGCTGGCGGATGATCCGGTACTGGGCACGGTTGGTGTCCTGGTACTCGTCGACGAGCAGGTGACGCCAGAGGCCACGGTACCAGGCGAGCACCGTCGGAGCCTCCTCGAAGAGGCGCACGGTCATGAGCAAGAGATCGTCGAAGTCGATCGCGCCGGCGGCGCGGAGCCGCTCCTCGTAGCGCCGATAGAGCGCGGCGAGCTGCTCGTCGCGCGAGGTGCGGGCGAGCCGCTCGAACTCCGCGACGTCGATCATCTGGTTCTTGGCGTGGCTCAGCCGGTGGACAACCGCCGCGGGCTGGAGCTCGCGCTCGCCCAGGACCTGGTCGCGCATGCACTCCCGGACGACGGCGAGCCGGTCCTCCTCGTCGTAGATCGTGAATAGAGGCTACCACCCGAGGTGCTGGATGTGCTGCCTCAGCACGCGCACGCACGCCGAGTGGAACGTCGCGATGAGGGGAGCCCGGAGCCCCACCGGGGCCAGGAGCGACTCGACCCGCCGGGCCATCTCCTCGGCCGCCTTGTTGGTAAAGGTCACGGCCAGGACGTTCCGTGGTGATACGCCCCGCGCGCCCAGGACGTGGGCGATGCGGTAGGCGATCACGCGCGTCTTGCCGCTGCCGGCGCCGGCCAGGACCAGGAGCGGGCCGTCCCCCGCGGTGACGGCCTCGCGCTGGGGCGGATTCAAATCGTCGAGGAGGTGTTCCAGAGCCGCTGGCACCAGGCGATTGTACCGCATCGAAAACGCGCCAGCCGGCGGTGTGCCCCTTGCCGACGTTATCCCGACAGAGGTCATAGGACTGTAGCGGCGTCGGAGGCTACCAAGACCTCTTGACCGTGATCCAGACCCCCACCCACGAGCAGTACGGGACCACTCTTCAGTGGCTCGGCGGTCGGTTCAATCCGGAGAAGTTCAATCCGAAAAGCGTGAAGTTCGACGATCCCACCCGCCGTTACGAATTGGCATTCGAGGCGCCGTTCAGGCGGATGAGGGCCCGGGCGACTACTCGACGGTCACGCTCTTCGCGAGGTTCCGGGGCTGATCGACGTCGCAGCCCCGACGGACGGCGATGTGGTAGGCGAGGAGCTGCAGCGGGATCACCGTGACCAGGGGCGCCAGCAGCTCGGCGGCCGGCGGCACCTCGATGACGTCCTGCGCTTTGGCCGTGACAGTGCGGTCGCCCTCGTGGCAGACCGCGACCACGCGACCGTCGCGCGCGAGGACCTCCTCGATGTTGCCGAGCATGCGCTCGTAGGCGCCGTCCCGCGGGCAGAGGGCGACCACGGGGAGGCCGTCGGCGATCAGGGCGATGGGACCGTGCTTCATCTCGCCGCCGGCATAACCCTCGGCGTGGATGTACGAGATCTCCTTCAGCTTGAGCGCGCCCTCGAGCGCGATCGGGTACTGGACGCCCCGCCCGAGGTAGAGGACGTCCTGGACGCCGGCGAGGTGCCGGGCCAGGGCCGCCACCTTCCCATCCAGTGCCAGGGTCGCCTCGACCAGCCGCGGAATCTCGACCAGCTCCTGGATCCGCTTCCTCACGTCCTCCGCGGTGATCGCGTCGCGCTGGCGTCCGAGCCACAGGGCGAGGAGGTACGCGGCGACGATCATGGCGCTGAACGCCTTGGTCGACGCGACGCCGATCTCGGGACCGGCGTGCATGTAGAGCACGCCCGTCGCCTCCCGGGCCAGCGCCGAGCCGACCACGTTCGTCAGGGCGAGGATCGGGCACCCCTTGAGGCGCGCCGCCTTCACCGCCCCGAGCGTGTCGGCCGTCTCGCCGGATTGGGACACCGCGACGACGAGCGTCTCCGGCCCGACGATCGCGTCCCGGTACCGGAACTCGGAGCCCAGGTCGACCTCGGCCGGCAGGCCGGCGAACCGCTCGACCATCGTCCGCCCGAGCATCCCCGCGTGGAACGCCGTCCCGCAGGCGACGAACACGACGCGCTCGAGGGCGCGCACCGTCGAGGGATCGAGGTTCACGTCCGGCAGGATCACGCTGCCGGTCTCCGGCGCGATCCGACCCCGGAAGGTGTCGGTGATGGCCCGCGGCTGCTCGTAGATCTCCTTGAGCATGAAGTGCCGGTACCCGCCCTTCTCGGCCATGATCGGATCCCAGAGGATGCGGACCGGCTCGCGCTGCACCGGCTCCCCGTCGAGGGTCGACAGCTCGACGCCCTCGGCGGTGACGACCGCGACCTCGTCGTCCTCGAGGACCACCACGTCGCGCGTGCGCGAGAGGATCGCGGGGATGTCGGAGGCGACGAACATCTCGCCGCGGCCGAGGCCGACGACGACGCTCCCCGCGCCGTGCTTGGCGGCGACGAGCCGGTCGGGCGCCGCGACCGAGATGACCCCGATCGCGTAGGAGCCCTTCACCTCGACGAGGGCGCGCTTCACGGCGTGATCGAGCCGTCCCGTCGCGCGGAGGTGCGCCTCGATGAGATGCGCGAGGACCTCGGTGTCCGTCTCCGAGGCGAACACGTGGCCTTCGGCGCCGAGCCGGTCCTTGATCTCGAGATAGTTCTCGAGGATCCCGTTGTGGACGACGACCAGCGTGCCGCGGCAGTCGGTGTGCGGGTGGGCGTTCTCCTCCGAGGGCCGCCCGTGCGTCGCCCAGCGCGTGTGGCCGAGCCCGACCGAGCCCGCGAGCGGCCGCTCCCGGAGGATCGCCTCGAGCCCCTTGATTCGCCCGACCGCGCGCCGCACCTGCAGCTCGCCCCCGCTGAGCACCGCCACGCCGGCCGAGTCGTAGCCGCGGTACTCGAGGCGCTTGAGGCCGTCGAGAATGATGGAGACGGCGCTCTTGTCCCCGACGTAGCCGACGATCCCGCACATGGGCGCTAGTCCGAGGGCGTGGCCCGCCGGCGCGCCCGCCGCGCGGCCCAGCCCTCCTTCACGATCTGCTGGCCCCGGCTGACCGCGAGCGCCCCGGGCGGCACGTCCTTGGTGATCGTCGAGCCGGCGCCCACGTAGGCCCCCGCGCCGATCGTCAGCGGCGCGACGAGGCTCGCGTTCGTGCCGATGAACGCCCCGTCCTCGATCTTCGTCTCGTGCTTCGCCACGCCGTCGTAGTTGCAGGTGATGGCGCCCGCGCCCACGTTGACGTCGGCGCCGACCGTCGCGTCCCCGACGTAGGAGAGGTGCGGTACCTTGGCCCCCCGGCCGATCCGCGACTTCTTCAGCTCGACGAAGTTCCCGATCTTGGCCCGGGCGCCCACGTGCGACGCGGGCCGGAGGTGACAGAACGGGCCCAGCGTCGCGCCCTCCTCCACCACCGCCTCGCTGAGAACGCAATAGGGCTTGAGCGTCACGCGATCCGCGAGCCGGCTCGCGTGGAGCTGGCAGCCGCTGCCGATGACGCAGTCGCTGCCGATCGCGGAGTCCCCCTCGATGACGACGTGCGGGTAGACGACCGTGTCGGCGCCGATCGAGACCGTGTCCTCGATGTGGGTGGTGGCCGGATCGAGGATCGTCACGCCAGCCTCCATGAGCCGGTCCAGGATGCGACCCCGCTGGATCGCGGCCACCGCCGCGAGCTGCTTCCGGTCGTTGACGCCGAGCGCCTCGACCGCCTCGGGGACCGCGACCGCCTCGATCCGCGCGCCCGCGCGGGCCAGGATCCCGACGACGTCCGTCAGGTAGTACTCCCCCTGGTCGTTGTCGGGGCGCACCTCGGCGAGCGCGGGCCAGAGCCGCCGCGCGTCGAAGCAGTAGACGCTCGTGTTGATCTCCTGGATCTTCTTCTGGTCGTCGGTCGCGTCGCGATCCTCGACGATCCGCTTCACGCGGCCCCCCTGGCGGAGGACACGCCCGTACCCCTGGGGGCGATCGACGGTTGCCGTGAGGACCGTCGCGGCGGCGCCCGTCGCCAGGTGGTGGTTGACGAGCCGCTCGAGCGTCGCCGCCGCGAGGAGCGGCACGTCGCCCGGCAGGACGAGGATCGGACCAGCGCCGCAGGCGCTCCGCGCCTCGAGGACGGCGTGGCCGGTCCCGAGCCGCTCGCGCTGCTCGACGACCGCGACGTCGGCCCCCACGACCCGTCTGACGCCCTCGGCGTTGGGCGGGACGACGAGCACGACGCGATCGGCCACCGTGCGGGCCGCGCGCAGCGGATAGGCGATCAGCGGGCGGCCGCAGAGCGGATGCAGAACTTTCGGCTGCCGGGAGTGCATCCGCTTCCCTTCGCCCGCCGCCAGGATGACGATCGTGAGCCCGTTCATCGCGCGCCCCTCATTCTAGCATTCGCAAGCGCCGTGCCACCTGATCGTGGCACTCACGCCACGAGAATTTCCGCCGCCCGGCGGCGCGACGGGCCGGTCCCGAGCCACGCGGGACGGGCCTGGGTGTGGAAAATGCGAGCCATCCTCGCCTAGCCATTGTCGCGTAAGCGAGACAGGAGCCGTTCCATGCGCTGAGGCAGGGGCGAGCCGAACTCCACCCGTTCCCGCGTCGCCGGATGCGCGAAGCCCAGGGTGGCCGCGTGGAGCGCGTGCCCTTCGAGCGCGCCCGGATGGAGCGCGCTGGACCTCGGCCCGTACACGGTGTCGCCGACGACCGGGTGCCCGAGGGAGGCGAGGTGCACGCGGATCTGGTGCGTCCGGCCGGTCTCGAGCCGGAGCTCGAGATGGGTGAAGCCCGGGAAGCGCTCGAGGACGCGATACCGGGTCACGGCGCGCTTGCCCCGCGTCGGGGGTCGGACGGCCATCCGCACCCGATCGACCGGATGCCGTCCGATCGGCGCGTCGATCACCCCTTCGGCGAGCCTCACGCGGCCGTGGACCACCGCGAGATACCGGCGCGTCACCGTTCGCGCCGCGAGCTGAGCCGTCAGCGACTCGTAGGCGAGCGGGGTCTTGGCGATGACGAGCAGGCCGGAGGTTCCCTTGTCGAGGCGGTGGACCACCCCCGGCCGGCCCGGGCCGCCCACTCCCGCGATCTCCGGAGCGTGCGCGAGCACGCCGGCGACGAGGGTCCCTCGCCGGTGGCCGGCGCCCGGATGGACCACCAAGCCCGCGGGCTTGTCGACGACGAGGACGTGCCCATCCTCGTGGATGATCGAGAGCGCCAGGCGCTCGGGCTCGAGCCGTTCGGGGGCCGGCGGCGGGATCTCGACCTCGACGACCTCGCCGCCGTGGAGCCTGTGCGCGGCCTTCCTTCCCTTCCCGTCGACCCGCACGTGGCCGGCGTCGATCAGGGTCCGGAGGCGCGCGCGCGAGAGGTCGGGGACGCGCGCGGCCAGCCAGCGGTCCAGCCGGGTCCCGGCCGCCGACGCGTCCACCGGGGGCAGCGTGACGCCCACCCGCTATCCGGGCGCGGGGGCGGGGTGCTTCCCCATCAGGCGGAGGGCGAGGAGCAGGACGCCGACGGTGATCGCCGAGTCCGCCACGTTGAACGCCGGCCAGTGGTAGCCCCGCCAGTGGACGTCGACGAAGTCGACGACCGCGCCGAAGCGCGCGCGATCGATGAGGTTCCCGGTGGCGCCGCCGAAGATCAGACCGATCGCCAGGCGCGCCGGCCAGCCGCCCTGCGGCAGGACGCGCAGCGCGACCCGCGCCAGGACGATCAACGCCACCATGGAGAGCGCGGCGACAAGCCAGCGCCAGGCCGCGGGGAGCCCTGCCAGGAGCCCGAAGGCGAGCCCCGGGTTCATCACGAGCGTGAGCGCCAGGACCCCGTCGACGAGGTCGATCGGCACGCCGGGGGTGAGGCGGCCGAGCGCCACGGCCTTCGTGATCTGGTCGAGGACGAGGACCGGGCCCGCGACGAGGAGGACGCGCGTCACCGGCCCAGGACGACCTGGACGCAGCGGTCGCAGAGGGTCGGATGCCCGGGGTGCTCGCCCACGCGCTCGCTCCACACCCAGCACCGCTCGCACTTCCGTCCCCGCGCGCGGTCGACGTCGATCACGAGCCCGGGGATCTCCTGGCTCTCGTAGTGGACGAGCGGCGCCGAGGGCGGCTCGAACAGCGCGACCTGCGACACGATGAAGAGCGTCGGAAGGATCGGGCGCTTCCTCGCGAGCAGCGCCGGGAGGTCCTCCGGGGCGTGCGTGATCCTGACGAGCGCCTCGAGCCCGCTCCCGATCGCGGCTCCCGGGGTGCGCGCGTCCCCGCCCCGGCCGGCGCGCGCGGTCTCGAGCGCCTTCGCGACCTCGCGCCGCACCTCGAGGAGCCGGTCCCAGTCGCGCTTGAGCGTGTCGTCGAGCCACTGGACGGGCTCCTCGGGGAAGCGCTCGAGGTGGACGCTCTCGCTCTTGGCGCCGGGCAGATGCTGCCACGCCTCCTCCGTCGTGAAGGTGAGGATCGGCGCCATGAGGCGCGCGAGCGCGCCGAAGATCTCGTAGCACGCGGTCTGCGCCGCCCGCCGCCTGCCGTCGTCCGGGCGCGAGGTGTAGAGCCGGTCCTTGATGATGTCGAGGTAGAGCGCCGAGAGATCGACCGCGCAGAAGTTGTGGACCGCGTGGAACACGGTGTGGAACTCGTACGCCTCGTACGCGCGCCGGACGCGCCCGATGAGCCGGCCGAGGCGATCGAGGATCCAGCGGTCGACCTCGTCCAGGCGCGCGTAGGACTGCCGGTCCCGCGCGGGGTCGAAGTCGCCGAGGTTGCCCAGCAGGAATCGGAACGTGTTCCGGATGCGGCGATAGGCGTCCGCCACCCGGTCCAGGATCTCGAGGGAGACCCGGATGTCCTGCGTGTAGTCCTCGGCCGCCACCCACAGTCGCAGGATCTCGGCGCCGTACTTCGGCACGAGCTCCTCGAGCGCGATGTAGTTGCCGAGGGACTTCGACATCTTCCGTCCCTCGCCGTCCACGAAGAACCCGTGGGTGATGACGGTCCTGTACGGGGGCGCGCCACGCGTCCCGACCGACTCGAGCAGCGAGGACTGAAACCACCCGCGATGCTGGTCGGAGCCCTCGAGGTACATCTCCGCGGGCCAGCGGAGCTCGGGCCGCGTCTCGAGGACGGCCGCGTGGCTGCACCCCGAGTCGAACCAGACGTCGAGGATGTCCGTCTCCTTCCGGAAGTCGGCGCCGCCGCATCCGGGGCAGCGGGTCCCCGGAGGCAGCAGGTCGCGCGCGTCCCGCGCGTACCACTCGTCGGTGCCCCGCCCGTCGCGGAAGATCGCCGCCACGTGCTCGACGATCCTCTCCTCGAGCAGGAGCGCCCCGCACCCGTCGCAGTAGAATGCGACGATCGGCACGCCCCAGACGCGCTGGCGCGAGATGACCCACTCCGGACGGTGGGCGACCATGTTGTGGATCCGCTCCTCGCCCCACGGGGGGATCCACCGGACGTCGTGCTTGATCGCGTCGAGCGCCCGCTCGCGCAGCCCGTCCTGGTCGAGCGCGATGAACCACTGCTCGGTGGCGCGGAAGAGGGTCGGGTTCTTGCACCGCCAGCAGTGCGGGTACGTGTGCTCGAGCGACACCTCGGCGACCAGGGCACCCCGCGCCCGCAGGCGCTCGACGATCTTCGGGTTGGCCTCCCACACCGTGAGCCCGGCGAAGTGCTCGACCTCCGGCACGAAGCGGCCGTCGTCATCGACCGGATTGTAGATGCTGAGCCCGAGGCTCCGGCCGAGGTCGTAGTCCTCCTCACCGTGGCCCGGGGCGATGTGGACGAGACCGGTCCCCTGGTCCATCGCGACGAACGACGCGCCGGCGATCTTCCCCGTGCGGTCGATCCACGCGTGGCGGTACTCGAGCCCCTCGAGCCGCCGGCCGGGGACCGTGGCGACCCGCCGCGTCTCGCCGAGCCCCGCGGCGCGCGCGAACGCGTCGGCGAGCTTGGCCGCGACGATCAGCGTCTCCCCGGCGCTGGCGAGCGCGACGTACTCCTCGTCCGGGTGGACGGCGATGGCGAGGTTCGCCGGGAGCGTCCACGGCGTCGTCGTCCAGGTCACGAGCGACGGCCGGGGCGCGTCGACGCCGACGAGCAGCGCCGCCAGCGGGAACTTGACGTAGACCGACGTCGTCTCCTGGTCCTCGTACTCGACTTCCGCCTGCGCCAGCGCTGTCTTGCAGTGCATGCACCAGTGAACGGGCTTGAGCCCCTTGTAGACGAGGCCCCGCCCGACGAACCGGCCGAACTCGCGCGCGATGACCGCCTGGTACGCCGGCGCCATCGTGATGTAGGGGTTCTCCCAGTCGCCGAAGATGCCCAGGCGGCGGAACTCCTCGCGCTGGATGTCGATGTACTTGGCCGCGTACTCGCGGCACCGGCGGATCTTCTCCACGGGGTCCATGGCGCGCCGCACGTCCACCGAGGGATCGTCGAGCCCGAGCTCCTTGTCGACCTCGTGCTCGATCGGCAGCCCGTGGCAGTCCCAGCCGGGCACGTACACGGCGTTCAGGCCGAGCATAGAGCGCGACTTCACGACCATGTCCTTGAGGACCTTGTTGAGGACGGTCCCCATGTGAATGTGGCCGTTCGCGTAGGGCGGACCGTCGTGAAGGATCCAGAGCGGCCGGTCGCCGAGAGCCTGGCGGAGGCGCTTGTAGATCCCGAACGAGTCCCACCAAGCGAGCATTCGCGGCTCCGCCTGGGGGAGGTTGGCCTTCATCGGGAAGGCCGTTTTGGGCAGGTTTAGCGTGGCCTTGTAGTCCATCTCAGGAAGCGCCATGGTACCACGGCCGCTGGGAGGGGAAGGCCCCCGCCCTCTGTCACTTCGGGGCGATGGTCACCACGCCGGCCGCGGAGTCGATCGTGACCTTGAACTGCTCGAGGAAGTCGCGCCCGAGAAGGCCGTCGATGCCCGACTGGTCCAGGTCGTGGGCGACGACCCCGAGCCGCCCGACGCGCGCGTCCCCGACCTCGAGGGAGTCGACGACGACGCCCTGCGCCTCGGCCGTGCCCGTCGCGCCGACGATCTGCGCGGGCACGGTGCCCCGCGTCAGGGACACGCCCGCCGCGGTCAGGGCCCGCGGGCTGATCAGCGTCCGGTCGGCACCGGTGTCGAGAAGCAGGCGAACGGAGGTGGTTCCGTTGATCCGCGCGTCCGCCATGATCCGGTCGCCCGGCTTGAACTGGATCGTCGTCCCGCCCGCCCCTTTGGGCCCCGAGGGGGCGCCGGGGCCGGGGGGCGCGGTCGCCGGCGCCGGAGACGGTGCCGGGGCGTTCCGGAACCCGAGCGGGACCGCCTGGGAGCGGTAGCGCTCGGGCACGCTGTCGAGGCCCTCGGAGTAATGGGGGACGCCGCGCTCGTCCGTCCACCGGTAGATCTGGGCGTCCGCCGGCCGGGCCCCGGCGGCCGCGAGCAGCCCGACGACGGCGAGCAGGATCAGGGAGTGGCGCATGCCGGGATCATACCGCACAGCGCGTGAGTCGGTACACGACCATCTCCGGCCCGCCCGAGACCTCGTTCCGCTCGAGGCGCACCCGGTAGACCGGCTCCAACAGGTCGGCGCGCGCCGACAGCTCCGGGAACCACGCCGGGAACACGATCACGTAGTCCGGACACTTCTCGATCACGTACCGGATGACGCCCCGCTCGCCCTCTCGCCGGTACGGGATGATCTCGGGGGTGACGAGGCCCATCAGGTCGATGACCTCGCGCCGCGAGAAGTAGGCGATGGCGCCGACGTCGTTGACGGCGAGCCGCGCCGGCCTCGGCACATGCGCGTCGACCCAGCGCCCGAGGTGGACCTGCATCGCGTTGATGTTCTGGACTCCCCACGCATACCGGTCCGCTGCGGGAATCAGACCCACCACCGCCGCAGCGAGGAACGCGACGACGGCGATTCGTGCGGGCGGGGGGAGCCTCCGAGCGAGTGGGGTTCCGAGCGCACGAGGCTTCCCCCTGCCGCGAGCCATCGCCGCCACCACGACCATGGCCACGGGCAAGAGGTGGATCGAGTAGCGACCCTCCTGGAACCCCGGCCCGCGATACGGCGCCAGGAGGGCCATTGCGAGGGGATGCGCGATGAGCGCCGCCGCCGGGAAACCGAGCAGGCGCCCGGTCCTCACCCAGGCGATCGGGATGGCGACCAGGAGGGCGAATGGCAGGAGCCAGCTCGTCGACACGAGCCAGCCGACCCACTCCCGGAAGAACGCCCACGGGCGGCCGATGAGCGTCAGCGCCAGCGGTTCGCGCACCCCGGAGAGCCAGCCGAGCAGCCCGCCCTCGACCTTGGCGGCGGCGGTCGCGGGGACCGGCGCGCCGACCGTCGCCAGATTGAAGGCGACGGCCGGCGCCAGGACGACGACGGTCACGACGGCGAACACGACGGCGCGGCGGACGGTGAGCGGCCGCGCGAGCGCCAGGAGCGGGACGAGCAGGAGCGCCTCCGGCCGCGCGAGCGTCGCCAGCGCGGCGAGAGCGGCGGTGCGGCCCGGCCAGTCCCGCGCGTGCGCCGCGAGCGCCAGGGCCACGAGCAGCGCGGCCAGCGGAACCTCCATCCCCGAGAGGGCCCCCCAGACGACCGGGCCGCTCCAGGCGAGCGCCACGCCCGCGGCGAGCGCGACTGCCGGCGGCGCCCCCCACGAGATCGCGGCGCGACGGGTGACCAGCGCGGCGCCGATCGCCACCGCGATGCCGAGCGCCTTGACCGTGGCGAGCGTCGCCCCGAATGCCGCGACGGCCAAGGCCAAGAGCAGCGTCCAGAGCGGAGCCGTCGAGCCGGCGACGGGGACCCCGGGGTTGTACGAGAAGCCCGCCCCCTCGGCGATGTTGCGCGCGAAGTGGAGGTGGATCCACGAGTCGTCGAGCGGCAGCCCGGGGCTACCGGCGATCCCCCGCTCCCGCAGGAGGAAGAGGCCGAGCGGCAGGAGGGACGCCAGGACGACGAGGAGGTCGGTGCGGAATCCCCGGGCGCTCACCGCGTGCGGGCGCGGCGCTCCCGGGGGGGCTCGTCACGGACGAACGTGTACTCGCCGTAGCTGACCGGCCGGCGGCCGACCGGCAGCACGTAGAGGTAGCGGCCATAGGGGATCTCCATCTCCACGAGCCCGGCCGGGCGCGCGGCCGCCGGATTCCAGTGGTCGACGAACCAGACCAGGCGCTTGACCGAGCGGGGCAGCCGGAGCTCGCTTCCGGGCAGGCGCGTCATCGCCGCGGAGCGGCGCGGCGCGTAGAAGCCCGGGGGGTACGGGCCGACGCGCAGCTCGTAGATCGCGTACTCCGGCAGGTAGAACATGGCGTGGCGCAGCCACGGATACGAGCGCGCGTTGCCGACCTCGGTGATCACCACGGTGTCCCCCGCGTCGTAGAGGCCACGGATCGCGTCGACGAAGGTCCGGACGACCTCCTCGTGCTCCCGCAGCGCGGCGGCCGTCCGGCTGAAGATCCAGTCGAAGGCCTCGTCCCGCGCGACCCTCACCCATTGGGGCCGGGGCGAGTCGAAGTCGCGCGGGAGAGGGCGCGCACTCACGAAGAAGGAGCCGTTGACGAGCACGACCCCGACGACGGCCGCCACGGTCGCCACCGCCCGCGCCCGCGGAAAGGGCGCCACGAGCACGGCGTCGCCGAGGGCGGCGAGGAGGATACGGGACAGGAGGATGACGAGCGCGGGGAGGAAGGTCAGGACGTAGCCGGCCTGGCCGAAGTGGACGAGCGTGAAGACGAGCACCGGCGGGATGACCCACGTCAGCAGGAACCACTCGCGCCGGCCCCAGCCGTGCCGCAGGACGTACCACGGCACGAGCAGGGCCGCGAGCGCCAGGGGGCCGAGCCCGACCAGGACCGACTCGAGGAGGTAGCGCGACATCCGCACCGTGACGTCCAACGGGCTCCCCACGATGGAGGTCGGCTTCACGACCGACTCGGCGAGGTCGCGGGAGGCCTCGAGGTAGCGCGCGAGCCCGCCGGTCAGCCAGACCATCGGGACGAACCAGGTCAGCACCGCGACCGCGAGGATCAGGAGCCCGAGCGCGACCGTTCGCGTCCGCCGGACGCCGACCACGCTCCCGACGAGCCACAGCGGGAACAGGAGGACGAGGATCGACTGCCGCAGACCGCCGGCGAGTCCGAGGTACCCGGCGGCGAGCCACGCGTCGGTCTCGCTCCCGCGGAGCGCGCGGAACGCGAAGTAGGCGACGGTCGACGCGCACAGCGCCTCGCCCGCGTATGTCAGGCCGACGGAGCCGTAGAACCTGAAGAGCGGGCTCACCGCCAGGAGGGTCGCCGCCGCGAGCGCGGTCGGCCGGTCGTAGACGGCGCGGGCGAGAAAATAGACGACGAAGGTGGTCAGCCCGCTGAAGGCGACCGCCAGGAACACGTAGGCCGCCGCGGGGTCGTCGAGCCACCGGTCGACCAGACGCCCGAGGCCCACGTACAGGATGTAGCCCGGCGGATGCGGCTGGTGCTTGACGACGTCGTACTCCCTGAGCGCGAGCGCGAACTGCACGGAGTCCCAGTTGTACAGCATGCGCGCCCGGTACGGCAGGCGCGACAGGATCGTCAGGACGGAGAGGGCGGTGGCGAGGAGGAGATCGTGGCGGTCCGCTTTCCGCTCCATGGGCGGAGGGAAGTATACCGTAGGGGCGGGGCGGGGACCGCGCGGAGCTAGACCTTTTTCTCTTCTTCCTTGCGGGCTGCGGCGCTCGTGTCCTCGGTCTTGGCCTCCGACACGCCCTTCTTGAACTCCTTGACGCTCGACCCCAGCGACCGCGCCAGCTCGGGCAAACGGTTGGCGCCGAACAGAATCAGCACGATCACGAGAATGATCAGCAGTTCCTGGTAGCCGAGACCAAACATGTGGAACTCCTTTCCGGCGCCCTTACCTTACTCCGCGCCTACCCCCCGCGCAAGACCCTCCGCTCGCCGACCCGCACCGTCACGCGGCGCGCATCGAAGTATTCGAGCAGCGGGATCGCGAACTTGCGCGAGATCCCGAGCAGGTCCTTCACGTCGCCGGGGCCGATGTCCTTCCGATCGCGGAGGAGAGCGACGACCTTGCCCTGGATCGCGTCCAGCGCCCGGGCGTGGAAGAAGAGCGACTCCTTGACCCGGACGAGCTTGCGGCCCTCGACGAGGACCTGGAACAGCTCGTGCTCCTCGTCGCCGGTCAGCCCGACCCGCGCGAGCGCCTCCTCGGGACTCGGCGGCGCGGCCTCCGCCTTGAGAAACTCCTCGTCGAGCCGCTCGACCATCCGCCGCTGCTCGTCCGAGAGGCGCACCTCGTGGGAGGCAAGGCGCACCTTGTCACGCTCGACCTTGACCTGGCTCTCGGCGGTCAGCGTCGACAGGAGGTGCGCGAACACGCGCTCATCCACCGCCCCCGCGCGCCCACGCAGCTCCTCGCGCGACATGCCGCCCTTGAGCGGGTTCTGGCGGTGGAACTCGGTGAGCGCCGCGAGAGTGAGCGCGCGCAGGCGGGCGTAGCTCTCCGGATGAAGGAACCAGTCGCGCTCGATGGCCAGCAGTCGCCCACTCGCCTGGAGCGCGTCGAGGAGCCCGCGCAGCCGATCGGGGCCGAACGCCACCCGGCCGGCCAGCGCGGCGGTCCGGACGCCCGAGGCGCCGAGGTGGCGGACGTGCTCCTCGAGGATCTCCTCCGCGCTCCCGCCCTGGAGCAGCGTCAGGTGGGCGATGCGCGCGGGCGCCTTGCGCTTGAACCGGGGCGGATCGATGGCGAGCAGCGTGCCGCCGCCGATCGTGACGATCGGCGAGTAGGAGCGGATGACGAAGCGGTCCCCCGGCCGCGCCACGAGGGGCGCCTCGAGCCGGAACCGGGCGAACGCCGTATCGCCGGGCTCGAGCTCGGCCCGGTCAAGCAGGAGGACGCGGGCCATGATCTCGCTGGTGCCTGCGTGGAACCGGACGCGGTCGCGGGATTTCACGGGTCGCGGCGCGTCGTCCAGCAGCTCCAGCGTCCCGTCGACGAGAAGCGTGGGGACGAGTGTGGCCGGAGCGCCCACGACGTCGCCGCGCTCCAGGGCCGCCCGCTCCACGCTTTGTAGATTAACCGCGGTGCGCTGGCCGGCGGAGGCCTCGCTCACCGAGCGGCCATGGGCCTGGAGCCCGCGGATCTTCGCCTGAACGCCCTTCGGGTAGACCTCGACGCGATCGTCGACCGCGAGCCGTCCGGCCATCAGCGTGCCGGTCACGACCGTGCCGAAGCCCTTGACCGTGAACACCCGATCGATCGGGAGCCGGGGGAGCTGGTCGGCCAGGCGGGCCGGCACCGCCAGGGCGAGGGCCCGGAGCGCCGCGCGCAGCTCGGCGAGGCCCTCCCCGGTCTTGGCCGACACGGCCACGATCGGCGCGCCCTCGAGGAACGTGGAACGGACGAGCGTCGCCAGGTCGTCCCTCACCAGCTCGAGCCAGTCGGCCTCGACGAGGTCCGTCTTCGTAAGGACCACGATCCCCGACTTGATGCGCAGCAACGAGCAGATCGCGAGGTGCTCGCGCGTCTGCGGCATCACGCCCTCGTCGGCCGCGATCACGAGCATCGCCAGGTCGATGCCGCCCACGCCGGCCAGCATGTTCCTCACGAACCGCTCGTGCCCCGGCACGTCGACGACCTCGATCACGAGCCCGTCCGGCTCCTCGAGGAAGGCGAAGCCGAGGTCGATCGTGATGCCGCGCGCCTTCTCCTCGGGCAGGCGATCCGTGTCGATGCCGGTCAGCGCCTTGACAAGCGCGGTCTTGCCGTGGTCGATGTGGCCGGCGGTACCGACGACGACGTGCTTCACAGGCGGGTGGCCGCTGCCGCGAGCGCCGCCGCGAGCGCCGGGACCTCGGAAGGCAGCACCGTGCGGCAATCGAGGAGGAGCCGGTCATCCGCGACGCGCCCGATCACGGCCGGGTCGCCCTCGCGCAGCGCCGCATCGAGGGTCCGCGCGGCGGCCGCGCTGGCCCCGAGGGCGAGGACGGCGGTGGGGAGCTCCACGGTGGGCAAGGCACCCCCGCCGACCTCCCCGGTGCTCTCGACCACGCGCGCGCCGAGCCGTGTCCTCGTCTCCGGCCGGAGCCGGGCGAGCACACGCCGCGCCCGGCGGCGCACCGAGGCGAGCGGCTCGGTCAGGAGCCGGAGGGTCGGGACGGTCGCGAGGGCCGTCCGCGACTCGTAGGCATGGAGCGTCGCCTCGAGCGCCGCCAGCGTCAGCTTGTCGACCCGGAGCGCCCGGTTCCAGGGATTTTTCTTCAGGCGGGCGACCAGCGCGCGGCGGCCCACGACGATGCCGGCCTGCGGTCCGCCGAGCAGCTTGTCGCCGGAGAACGACACGAGGTCCACGCCGGACGCCACCACCTCGGGGACCGTCGGCTCATGGGGGAAGCCGTAGGCCCGCAGATCGGTGAGCGAGCCGGAGCCGAGGTCCTCCATCACGGGAATGGACCGCTCGTGCCCGAGCTCCACCAGCTCCCGCGAGGACACCGCCGCGGTGAAGCCGACGACCCGGTAGTTCGAGGTGTGCACCTTCAGGAGGAGCCCGGTGTCGGGACCGATTGCATCCGCGTAGTCCCGGAGGTGCGTCCGGTTCGTCGTGCCGACCTCCCGCAGCACCGCCCCGCCGCGCAGCATGATCTCCGGGATGCGGAACTCCCCGCCGATCTCGATCAGCTCGCCCCGCGAGACGATGACCTCCTTGCCGTGCGCGAGCGTCTCGAGCGCCAGGAGCACCGCCGCGGCGTTGTTGTTGACGACCAGGGCGTCCTCCGCGCTGGTGAGGCGCCGGAGGAGCCCCTCGACGTGGCTGTAGCGGGAGCCGCGCTCCTTGGTGGCGAGATCCAGCTCGAGGTTCGAATACGCCGCGGCGACGCACGCCAGGCGCTCGAGGGCGAGCGCGCTCAGGAGCGCCCGGCCGAGGTTCGTGTGGAGGACCACGCCGGTCGCGTTGATGACGGGCCGGAGCGAGAAGACTCCCTGCCGCGTCAGGAGCTCCGTGACGCGCGCCGCGAGCGTCTCCGCGTCGGCGGGCGCCACCCGCTCCTCCATGACCCGCCGCCGCTCGTCCTCGAGCACGTCCCGGACGCCGGCTGTCAGGCGGACGCGCGGAATCCCACGAACCTCCGGCCGGTCCACGAGGCGCCGCAGGAGCTGGTCGACCGACGGGATCCGGCGGAGCGCCGCCCTCGCGTCAGCGCTCACCGAGCGCGGCCTCCACCTTCGCCCGCACGCGCGCGATCACTTCCTTCGCTTCGAGGCGCCACACCTGGGCAGGCCACCTGCCCTGCGTGACGTGGGCGCCCCGGAGCGCGTCCTCGGTCAGCGCCGCCCACAGCTCGTCAAGATCCGCCGGCGAGAGGCCCTGCCCACGCAGCACGCGGGTCCACTCCTCCGCGAGGCTGTCCACCAGCCGGTCGCGCTCGGTCGCGAGCCGGCGCGCCCGTCGAACCAGGTCGGCGATGCGCGAGGCCACGCGGCTACTCCCTCGTCAGCTCCCGGACCGAGTCGAAGAGGTTCGCCTCGAACCGCCCGGTGGTGGCGCACGGGTAGACGGGCGTCGGGCGCAGCTTGCCGGAGGAGCCCTTCCGGTGGGCCTGTGTCCGCATCTTGGAGTTGATCTGGACGCGTGTCGCGGCGCCCTCGGCCTCCACGAACAGCGTGAAGGAGACGAGCGCCTCGCCCTCGAGCTGCGTGCCCCCGACCTGGCCACAGTCGGCGTACAGGTTGATCGGCGTCACGAACTCGTCGGAGGCGATCACGCCGGAATCGCGCGCGATCGCCCGGAGGGGCACGTTCTGCTGCGCGAGGGCGCGCACGAGCGCGGTCCAGGTGGCGGTGTACGGGGCCGGGATCGCGGCGCGGTACGGCGGCGGCGCGAGCGGCGAGATGTGCGGCGTCGCGCACCCGAGGAAGGCCAGCGCGACGCCCGCCCCGAGGCTACGGATGGTGGTCGATCCCACGGTAGGCCTCGATGAACCGGATCACGCGCTTGGCGTCGAGCTCGTCGAAGGCGTCGATGCGCCTCCAGGCGGTCAGGGCGATCCGGTGCTTCATCGTCGGGTACGGAGCCAGGATGACCTGCTTGTCGTACTTCTGGACGATCGCCCGGAGGCGGGCGACGAGATCGGGGCAGTCGCAGTTGTACTGCACCAGCACGCCCCCGTCCTCCAGGTTGTGGACCTGGAGCTCCGGCGGGATCGGCCGCGTGTGGATCCCCCAGGGCGCGATGTACGGGAGGTGCGGGCCGGAGGTCGGCGGATCGGAGTTGTAGGGCTCGTGGGGGTCGGTGGCGGAGGCGATGTGCCGGCTCCCCTGGCTCGGTACCTGAGCGCCAGGAAGGTCGGCGGCAGCGCGGTACGCGAAGTAGCCGATCACCACGGCGGCGACGAGCGCTGCCCCCACCGCAGCGGCCGTCCACCACCGGCGTCGTGCTCTCCGGCTCGCGCGCTTGCCCGCCTCGTGCTTGGCCATCGTCTCCTGGTGGCGGAAGCGTGTGGGAGTCGAACCCACCTCCAGCTTGTCTAGAGCCGGACACCGGATTTGAAGTCCGGGAGGCCCACCGGGTTCCTAGACGCTTCCGTCGGGTCTCACTGCCCCGCGTTGAGAAGCTCCAAGAGTTTACCATCCCGCGCCCGGGCGGCCGCGAATGCCCGACGGTCCCGCGGGGCGATCGCGCTGCTCGGCGCGATGGCCCGGAGATGGGAGTGGGGGTCTACCGGGAGCCGCCCGCGAGCGGCGGAAAGAGTGTCACCACGTCGTTCGGCGCGAGGCGCTGCTCGGGCTCGGCGTCCCAGCCGTTCACGAGCAGGATGCGCGGCAGCTCGTCCGGAATACCGAGGCCGCGGGTCAGGTCGGCCACGGTGCTGCCCTCCGGTGCATCCACGAGGGCGACGCCGCCCTCAGTTCCGGGAGGAAGAAACGCCGCCAGCGTGGCGAAGAGCCTGACCTCGACCTTCACCTCACGCCGTCGCGTGCCGCCGACACGCGGAGGTCGGCGACGCGAAGGCGGTCGCCCGGGCGAATCCTGTCCTGGCTCTCGAGGCCGTTCCAGCGGACCATGTCCTCGACCGACACGCCGTACCGCTTCGCGATCGCGCTCAGAGTGTCCCGGGGCCGGACGACGTGGATGTCGGCGCCGCCCGAGGCGCGGACGACGTGCGACGACGTGCGGGCGACCGCCGGCCGGGCGGGCGGCGCCAGCGCCGCCAGCACGGTCGCGCGGCTCCCCCCGGGGATCCGGATCTCGTAGGGCGAGCCGGGAGGCGTGACCGACCGGATGAGCGCCGGGTTCAGCGAACGCAGGGTGTCCGTCGGGATCCCCGTCGCCGCGGACAGCCGGCGGAAATCCGTCGACGGCGCGACCGGGAGACTCTCGTACTCGATCGTCGGCCGCTCGCCGACGTCGAAGCCGTAGCGGGACGGCTCGCGGCCGATCATCGTCGCCGCGAGAATCTGGGGCACGAACTCCCTCGTCTCACGTCGCAGCCACCCTGTGCCCGCGATTGTCCAGAAATCGGTCGAGCGCGTCGCCCGGATGGCCCGCGCCATCTTGACCTCGCCCGCGTTGTAGGCGGCCTGGGCCAGGACCCATGAGCCGAACTGCTCGTACAGATCGCGCAGATAGGCGGCCGCGGCGACGGTCGACCTCTCCGGATCGAATCGCTCGTCGACCCACTGGTCCACCCGCAAGCCGTACCGGCGCGCCGTCGACGCCATGAACTGCCAGAGCCCCTTCGCCCCGGCGCGGGAGACCGCCAGGGGGTTGAACCCGCTCTCGATCATCACGGTGAACGCGAGGTCCTCGGGGAGCCCCTGGCTCCGCAGCACCTCGCGGATCATGCCGAGATAGCGCCCGGCGCGACCGAACCACATCTCGACGACGTGGCGGCGCTCCCCGGTGAAGCGGGCGAGGAAATACTGGACCTGGGAATTCACGACCACGTCGTAGGCCGGGGGCTCGGGCAGGGGGACCGCCGACCGACCGAGTCCCTCGTGGTCACCGGCCGCCTCCGCCCGCGGATCGAGTTCCGGCTCCGCCTGGAGGGACGGTGGGACAGCGGGAGGGGGTCCCGCCTCGGCGCCGGAACCGGCGCTCTCGACCAGGGGTTCACCCGACAGATCGAGAGACGGAGCGGGCAGGCCGACGTCGTCACGGAACGGCGGTACCACCGCATGCTCTAGCCCCGGCGGAAGGTAGAATGGGTCCGCGGCGCTGGGTGTGAAGGCACCCGGCGCCAAAACAGTCCACGAGCACAGCACTATCAGGAGGAACGAGGCTCGAATTGCCATAGGATGAGGAAAGCTTGAGGATTTTTATCACGTCCGCGGGGTGTGGTCAACGTCCCTGGCATCTTCGGTCCGAGCACTTGACACGTGGGAAGGCTCCACATAGAGTCGGGAGAAGGTTTGGCCAATTCTCTTCGGTACTTAGCCGCTGAACGCCGGAAGGAGGTCCAGGCTGTCGATCGCCGGTCCCGAGGTTCCGAAACCCCTTAAGATTCAACTCTTAACCGACCCAGGAGGACTGACAGACGTGAAGAGACTTGTTGCCCTGTTCGTCGCGCTCGCCTTCGCCGTCGGCACAGCCGGGTTTGCCGTCGCGCAGACCACCACGACCACCCCGAAGGAGAAGGCCGTAGAGAAGAAGGAAGAGAAGAAGGCAGAGAAGAAGATGGCCGCGAAGAACGCCACCGGCACGGTGAAGTCGGCCACCGCCGACAGCCTCGTCGTCTCCGGCAAGGAGAAGGGCAAGGACGCCGAGTGGACGTTCGCGGTCGACACGAAGACGACCATCAAGAAGGCCGGCAAGGCCATCACGGCGACCGACCTGAAGGCCGGAGACCCCGTCCACGTGAAGTACATGGAGCAGGATGGCAAGATCGTCGCCCAGACGGTGACCGTCCAGGCCGGCGGGAAAGCCGCCAAGAAGGAAGAGGCGAAGGAGAAGGCCGCCGCGAACCCCTGCGCGGCGAAGAAGTAGCGCCTGACGCTCGCGGGGCCGGGCCCCGGCTCAGCGGCCGGAGTCCGGCCCCGTCCGCTCCGCGATCCCCGTAAGCCAGACGTTCCGGTCGGTCAGCTCCACCCGCTCCGAGCGCCCTCCGGCGACCCGCATCGGGAGGAGCCATGTACTCACGGCGTGGTAGCCGACCACCCGGGGACCGAGGAGAAACGTGGACCGGTCCTTCTTCTTGATCGGAGTGGTGGTCTTGTCGACGAGCACCGATCGAGTGGCGATCAGCACCCAGGCGCCCTCCGGAACCTCCCCGAGCTCGAACGTTCCGTCCGGCGCCACGACGGCCGTCAGCACCAGGGGGGCGCCCCCTCGGAGCCGCAGCTCGGCCTCGTACGCCTCGCGCGCCTGGCGCACCGAGGTCGCCGACGTCCGGTACGCCTGCATGGAGTCACGGGACTGCCGCTTGATCTCCTCGAGGGCGCCCAGGAAGCCGTCGGAGCGCGGGAGGAGTGTGAGGGTGGTTCCTCCGAGCGGTTTCGGGCGGCCGTCGGGCGTTCGCGACTCTTCGAAAGCGCGCCCATCGAGGACGCCGACGGCTCCGGCCCGGGCGGCCGCCAGGTAGGGCTCGAGATCGACGTCGAGCCCCTCGGCGAGCGCGACAGGTCCGACGATCAGGAGCGCCACGAGACGGAGCGCGGATTTCCCGGAGATCATGGCGCCTCCGGAGGCCGTGTCCGCCACCGGTTGTGAACCCAGAGCCACTGCTCCGGCGACTCCCGGATCGCGGCCTCGATCACCTCCGTGCACCTCGCGGTCAGTTCGACGACGGCGCGGTCGACGTCATTCGCGTCCAGCGGGAGGAGGGGCGGGTGGATCATGACGCGGTGCCGCCACGCCCCCTCGCGGTGGATGAAGATGGGCACGACGGGCGTTCCCGTGCGGAGCGCGAGGAGCGCGACGCTCCGCGAGGTGCTCGCCGGACGGCCGAAGAACGGCACGAACACCCCCTCGCGGCGTGAGGCGTTCTGGTCGAGCAGGATCCCGACCAGCCGGCCCCGCCGGAGGGCCTCGAGCACCGGCCGGAGGGCGTGGCGCTTGTCGATCAGCTCCACGCCCGTCTTGTGTCGCAGGCGCTCGGCCAGCCCGTCGAGCCAGGGCGCGTCGAGCGGACGCACGACCACCGAGAGGGGGTACCCCGTGAGGCGGTGCGCCGCGCTCAGGAGCTCCCAGTTCCCGAGGTGCGCCGTCGCGATCAGCGCGCGCCCATGGATCGCCATCACGCTCCGGAGGTGGTCGAGCCCGTCGAGGGTGACGCCGCGCAGGAAGGGCTCGAGCGGCCGGGTCAGGAGCGCGCACAGCTCGACGAACATCATGCCGAGGTGCTGGTGCGCGCGCCTGGCGATCCGGCGGCGCGCCGCCTCGGAGAGCGCGGGGAAGGCGCGGACCAGGTTCTCCAGCGCGATCCGCCGGCGACGGGACGGGGCGAGGTACAGGAGGTCGCCCAGGCGGCGGCCGAGCCACAGGGCGGCGTGGGGCGGGAGGTGCCCGACGCCCCACGCGATGGCGCGAAGGATCAGGTCGGCCGTCGGCCGCGCTCGCGCGCGATCTCGACCACGATCGGGATGACGGAAAGGACGACCACGACGATCACGATCACGTGGATGTGGGCGCCGACGTTCGGGATCATCTGGCCAAGGAGATAGCCCGCCGACGTCATGCTCGCCACCCATCCCACGCCGCCGGCGATATTGTAGAAAACGAAGCGCCGGTACGCCATCTGCCCGACGCCGGCGACGACCGGCGCGAAGGTCCGGACGATGGGCACGAAGCGGGCGATGACGATCGTCTTGGCGCCGTGCCGGGCGTAGAAGCGGCGGGTGCGCTCCACGTGGGCCGGGTTGAAGAACAGTGACTTCTCGCGCGTGAAGAGCCGCGGACCGATCCGCGCCCCGATCGCGTACCCGACGGAGTCGCCGGTGACGGCGGCCACCATGAGGAGGGCGTTCAGCCACCAGATGTTCAGCCCGCCGGCGGCGGCGACGAGCCCGGCCGTGATCAGGAGCGAGTCACCGGGCAGGAAGAACCCGACCAGGAGCCCGGTCTCGGTGAAGACGATCGCGGCCAGAACCACGTACCCGCCCCACTGGATCAGCGCGTCGAGCGAGTACGCCCCCGTCAGGACGTCGAGGACGAACTCCAACGGCCGCTACTTTCCCGGGGCCACGGCGCTCACCCGCCCGCTCGCGCCCGTCGCGGCCCCCTCGGGGGCCCCGCCGTGGATGCGCATCGCGTAGAACGACCTCCAGACGAAAACGAGCGCCACGGCGAAGAACAGGGCGGCGAGGACCTCGCTGAGCACTGCGCCCCGCTCGGCGGTGATCTTCACGCCGAGCTCCACCGCGAGCAGGCCGAAGAGCGTCGTGAACTTGATGATCGGGTTCAGCGCGACCGACGAGGTGTCCGTGAAGGGATCGCCCACCGTGTCCCCGACGACTGTGGCGGCGTGCAGCGGCGTGCCCTTCTCCTTGAGATCGGTCTCGACGATCTTCTTGGCGTTGTCCCAGGCGCCACCCGCGTTCGTCATGAACACGGCCTGGAACAGCCCGAACAGCGCGATGGAGATCAGGTAGCCGATGAAGAAGTAGGGTTCTACGAAGGCGAAGGCCAGCGTCGAGAAGAAGACGGTCAGGAAGATGTTGAACATGCCCCGCTGCGCGTACTGGGTGCAGATCTCGACGATCTTCTTGCTGTCGGTCACCGAGGCTCGCGTGACCCCCTCGAGCTTGATGTTGGCCTTGATGAACTCCACCGCGCGGTAGGCGCCCGTCGTCACCGCCTGGATCGAGGCGCCGGTGAACCAGTAGATCACGGCCCCGCCGGCGATGAGCCCGAGCAGGAAGGGTGGATGGAGAAGCGAGAGCTTGTCGAGGTTCTGGGTAAGCCCCTGCGTGAGCAGCACGATGATGGAAAAGATCATCGTGGTGGCCCCGACCACCGCGGTCCCGATGAGCACGGGCTTGGCGGTGGCCTTGAAGGTGTTGCCGGTCCCGTCGTTCTCCTCCAGCAGCGCCTTGGCCGTGTCCCATTTGACGTCGAAGCCGTGCTCTCTGCGGATCTGCGCGTCGATCCCCGGGATCTGCTCGATCACCGACAGCTCGTACACCGACTGCGCATTGTCCGTAACCGGCCCGTACGAGTCCACGGCGATCGTCACCGGGCCCATGCCCAGGAAGCCGAAGGCGACCAGCCCGAAGGCAAAGACGGCCGGCGCCAGCATGAGCGCGTCCAGCCCCATGGTGCTGACCCCGTAGGCGATCCCCATCAGCGCGACGAGGGTCATCCCGAGCCAGTAGGCGCTGAAGTTGCCGGCCACGAGCCCCGATAGGATGTCGAGCGAGGCCCCACCCTCGCGGGCCGAGGTCACGACCTCGCGCACGTGGGCGGACTCCGTCGAGGTGAACACCTTCACCAGCTCAGGGATGATCGCCCCGGCGACGGTGCCGCAGGTGATCACGGTCGAGAGCTTCCACCACAGGGTCCCGTCGCCCAGGTCGCTGACGAGCAGCCACGAGGCGACGTAGGTCAGCACCACTGACACCGCGGAGGTGATCCACACCAGCGTGGTGAGCGGGGCCTCGAAGTTGATGCGCGCGGCGCCGGCGTAGCGCCGGCGGGTGATCGCATCGTTGATGAGGTAGGAGGCGCCGCTCGCCACGATCATCAGCACGCGCATCATGAAGATCCAGACCAGGAGCTGCACCTGGACGAGCGGGTCCTTGACCGCCAGCAGGATGAACGAGATGAGGGCCACACCGGTGACGCCGTAGGTCTCGAAGCCATCGGCGGTCGGGCCCACCGAGTCGCCGGCGTTGTCCCAGGTGCAGTCGGCGATCACGCCGGGGTTGCGGGCGTCGTCCTCCTTGATGTTGAAGCCGATCTTCATGAGGTCGGAGCCGATGTCGGCGATCTTGGTGAAGATGCCGCCGGCGATGCGGAGCGCCGCGGCGGCCAGCGACTCGCCGATGGCGAAGCC
>JACQWC010000203.1 GCA_016209635.1 Candidatus Rokuibacteriota bacterium
CACGGCCCGTACGGCGAGGACGGCACGATCCAGGGGCTCTTCGAGCTGGCGGACCTGCCCTACGCCGGGGCGGGCGTGCTCGCCTCCGCGGTCGGGATGGACAAGGCGACGATGAAGGCGGTCTTCCGCGCCCACAACCTCCCGGTCGTCGAGCACCTGGTCGTGCTCCGCCACGAGTGGCGCCGGGCGCCCGAGCCCGTCCTGAGGGAGATCGGCGAGACGATCGGCTTCCCCTGCTTCGTGAAGCCGTCGAACCTCGGCTCGAGCGTCGGCATCAGCAAGGCGAGCGCGCCGGGCGATTTGCCCGCGGCGCTCGACGAGGCCGCCCGCCACGACCGGAAGATCCTCGTCGCGCGCGCCGTGCGCGGGCGCGAGGTCGAGGTCAGCGTGCTGGGCAACGACGAGCCGATCGCCTCCCTGCCCGGCGAGATCGTCTACGCGGGCGAGTGGTACGACTACGCGACGAAGTACGCGGAGGGGCAGGCGCGGATCGTGGTGCCGGCGCCGCTCGGCGCCGAGCTCACCGAGCGGCTGCGCGACCTGGCGGTCCGGGCCTTCCGCGCCATCGACTGCGCCGGCATGGCGCGCGTGGACTTCTTCCTCGAGGGCGACCGGGCGCTCGTGAACGAGATCAACACGATCCCCGGCTTCACCTCCACGAGCGGCTACGCGCGCATGTGGGAAGCCTCGGGGCTCGACTACACCGCGTTGATCAACCGGCTCATCGAGCTTGCGCTCGAGCGGCACCGCGAGAAGGGGAGTCTGTGAGTAGCCCGCGGGTCGTGATCGCCGGCGGCGGCACCGGCGGCCACACGAGCCCCGGCCTCGCGGTCGCGGCGCTCCTCCGGGCGCGGCGCGTCGAGTGCGCCTGGATCGGCAGCCGCCACGGCGTAGAGGCGCGGCGCGTCCCGGAGAGCGGCCTCCCCTACTTCGCCATTCCGACCGGCAAGCTCCGGCGCTACTGGGCCTGGGAGAACCTCACGGACCTCGTGCTGAACGTTCCGATGGGGGTCGTCCGGGCCTGGCTCCATCTCCGGCGCCTCCGGCCCCGGCTCGTCTTCGCCACCGGCGGCTTCGTCGCCCTGCCGGTGGTCTTCGCGGCCGCCGTACGAGGAATCCCGATCGTCGCGCACGAGCAGACGGTCGTCCCGGGCCTGGCGAACCGGATCGCCGGCCGCCTCGCGCGCCGGATCGCCGTCAGCTTCGCCGACTCCGCCGGCTCGTTCCCGGCCTCGAAGGTCGTGCTGACGGGGAACCCCCTGCGGCCGGAGCTGCGGGCCGGCTCGCGCGCCGACGCCGTGGCGCGCTTCGGCCTCGACCCGTCCCTCCCGCTCGTCTACGTGACGGGCGGCGCGCAGGGGGCCCAGCGGATCAACCGCGCGGTGGGCGAGGTGCTGGCCCCGCTCCTCGAGGCGGCGCAGATCATCCACCAGTGCGGCCGGAGCGCCGTCACCCAGGACCGGCACCGGCTCGAGGACCGGCGGGCGCGCCTGCCCGAGAGCCTCAGGCGGCGCTACACGGTCATCCCGTACGTCGGCGAGGAGCTGGCTAGCGTCTACGCCGCGGCGTCCCTCGTCGTCGCCCGTGCCGGGGCGGGGACCGTGAACGAGTGCTGCCAGCTCGGCGTGCCGGCGCTCTATATCCCCCTGCCCGGGACGAGGGGCGACGAGCAGACGGCGAACGCGCGGCTCGTCGAGCGGGCGGGAGGCTCGATCGTGCTCCGGCAGTCGGCGCTCACCCCGGAGCGGCTCCTCGACCGCGTGCGGGCCCTCCTCGCCGACCCGGTCGCCCTCAAGGAGATGGGGGAGCGCGCGCGGGCGCTCGCGATCCCCGACGCCGGCGAGCGGCTGGCGAACCTGATCCTCGAGCAGGCAGGAACGTCCGTCCCGGGACCCCGATGACCTCAGCCCGCGGGAGGGCGGCCGCGCAGATCCGCCCGCAGGGGGCAGCCCGCGCAGCGCGGCACGCTCCGGCAGTGGGTCTTGCCGACCGCCACGAGGAGCGCGTGGTACTCGTTGTAGAGCGCCGGGTCCGAGGGCAGGTGCGCCTCGAGAAACCCGCGGACCGTCTCGTACGGTGCCGCGAGGTCGACCAGGCGGTGGCGTCCGAGGACGCGGCGCACGTAGGCGTCGGCGACGAACACCGGGCGATCCGCGGCGTAGAGCAGGATCGCGTCGGCGGTCTCGGGCCCGAGCCCCGGGAGCCCGAGCAGCTCGCGCCGGAGGGGGAGGAGCGGCGCCCTCCGCAGCCCCCGAAAGCTCGCGCCGTGGCGCTCGAGAAGCCAGCGCGTGAAGGCCGCGAGTCGGCGCGCCTTCAGCCGGTAGGTCCCCGCCGCGCGGATGACCCGGGCGAGCTGCCTCTCGGGCGCCGCAGCCAGACGCCTCGGCGTCAGGAGCCGCCGGCGGCGAAGCTCGGCGACGGCGCGCGCGGCGTTGGTCCAACCGGTGTGCTGGGTGAGCACGGCGCCCACCGCGATCTCATAGGGCGTCCGGCCCGGCCACCAGCGCTGGGGCCCGAAGCGACGTGCGAGCGCCGCGTAGAGGCGGAGGAGCCGGGCCTTGAGCCGGTCGCGCGGCGGCCCGGGCGCGCGGCGCCGGCCCCCGCGCGCTGAGCCGATGCTCGGACTCATCCTCCTGCTCGAGGCCCTGACCCTCGTCGTGAGCGGACCGCCGACATCACCCGAGTATCTCCCGCTCCACGTCGCCGAGGCGGCCGGCGATTTCCGGGCGGAAGGGCTCGACGTCGTCCTCAGAACCGCTCGCTCGGAGGTCGGCGCGGCGGAGGCGCTCGCTCAGGGCAGGGCGGATCTCGCCGCGACCTCGCTCGAGGCGATCCTCCGCTTCGGGCCGCGCCAGCCCACCGAGGCCCCGCGACTGGTCTTCGGCCTCACCGCCGCGCCGCCCGCCGCGCTGCTGGTCGCCCGTGAGCGGGCCGCCGCGATCCGCGGCGTGGGCGACCTCGCCGGGCTCACCATCGGTCTCACCGCGCCCGGCGCCCCCGAGCACACCTGGCTCCTCGGCCTCCTCGCCCGCGCCGGCCTCGACGCGAACAAGGTCCGGCTCGTGAGCACGGGCGGCCGCGGCCTCGCCCACGCGCTCCGCGAGGGCGAGGTGGCGGCAGGGCTCGTGGCGGAGCCGGAGGCGACCCGGCTCATCACGGACAGACGCGCGACCCTGCTCGCCGACCTGCGCGACCCGCGCGCCGTCGCCGCGGCGCTCGGGGCGCCCACCGTGAATGCCGCCGTCTTCGCGCGCGCCGACCGGCGGCCAGCCAACGACGCGCTGGCGGCATTCGCCCGGGCGCTCCTCGCCGCGACCCGGCGCCTGGCGACCGACCCTCCCGCGTCGCTCGCCGGGAGGCTCCCGGCGCCCGTCGTCGGCGTGCCGGAGGAGTTCGAGGCGCGCCTCGACACGACCCGGGGGATCCTGCTTCACCAGGGGATGGTCTCCCCGGCCGAGATCGAGCAGACGATCCGGCTGATCCGCGCCCATCTGCCCCTCCCCGGGGCGCTCCAGATTCCCCGGGCGCCGGAATTGCTCGACACGGAGCCGCTCCGCCGCGCCGTCACTCAGCGTCCGCCGGGCTGACCGGCGCGCCGAACTCCGCGAGGAGCCGCGCCGTCGCGGCGAGCGGGAGTCCCACCACGTTGCTGTAGGAACCGACGACGCCCGCCACCAGCTCGCCCCCGGCGCCCTGGATCGCGTAGGCGCCCGCCTTGTCGAGGGGCTCGCCCGTGGCGACGTAGGCGTCGACCCGGGCGTCCGGGTAGTCGGCCATGCGCACCCGGCTCACGACCGCGGTCGACGCGGAGCGGCCGGTCCCAGCGTCGACGACGGCGACGCCCGTGATGACCTCGTGCTCGCGGCCGCGGAGCCGGCGGAGCATGTCCCGCGCCTCCTCGGGCCCGGCGGGCTTGCCGAGGGCGAGCCCGTCGATGACGACGACCGTGTCGGCGCCGAGGACGATCCCCGTGCTGGAGCGCGCGGCGACCGCGCGGGCCTTGGCGAGCGCGAGCCGGGCCGCCGCCCCGGCCCAGTCGGGGCCCTCCAGGGCCTCCTCGATCTCGCTCGGCTCGACGCGGAACTCGGCGCAGATCGAGCCGAGAAGCTCCCGGCGGCGTGGGGACGCGGAGGCGAGGATCACGACGGCGGGGGGATCAGAGGCGCCCGAGGGCGACGCGGCCGTCCTCTACGCGACGATCAGCGGGTGGGCGTCGGTGACGATCCGGGTCTGGGCGTCGATCGCCGCGCGGAGGTGCTTCGGGAGCCCGAACGCGTGCTGGTGGGTGAGGCCGTCCCAGTACTCGAGGGCCTTGGCGCTGGCGAGCCGCTCGGCGATCAGCGCCTCGACCGCCGGCGCGTCCAGGCGCCGGGGGTCGACCTTCTTGGTCGCCGTGATGAACCCCCACGGCGTGCCGAAGCAGGAGACGAAGGTCTGGTACCCCGCCACGATCGGGAAGACCTCACCGAGGGTGCGGTGGATCGCGGTGAAGAAGCCGAGCTCCCCGACCTTGGTCATGCCGGCCTGCATGGTCATGGCCCCACCGGGGGTGAGCCGATCGCGGACCAGCGTGTAGAACTCCCGGGTGAAGAGCATGCACGCCGGCCCCTCCTCGAGGGGCTCGACGAGGTCGATCGTGATGAAGTCGAACCGGTCGGCGGTCTTCTCGAGGTAGGCGCGGGCGTCCTCGTGGCGGACCTCGGTCCGCGGGTCGTCGAAGGCCCCGCGGTGCATCTCCGGGAGGTGGCGCCGGCAGAGGTCGACCACCTCACCGTCGATGTCGACCATGAGGGCGCGGCGGATCGACGGGTACTTGAGGATCTCGCGGAGGGTCGCGCCCTCGCCGCCGCCGATCACGAGCGCCGTCTCGGGGCGCCCCGCGGTCGCGAGGAGACCGGGGTGGACCAGCGCCTCGTGGTAGATGAACTCGTCAGCCTGGCTGGACTGGATCCGGCCGTCGAGGACCAAGCACTTGCCGTACGAGGCCGTCTCGAGGATCTCGACCTGCTGGAACTTGGTCTGGGCGCTGACGACGGTCCGAACGATGGCGTGCATGTGGCCTTCGGTCGCCGTCGTGGTCTCGAAGAACCACTTGTACGACTGGGCCTGGATCAACTGACGGCGACCGCGCTCTTGTGCGTGACCGGCGTCCCGGCGTTGAGAAACATGCCCCGCTGCAGCTCGACGACCGACGTGCGCTCGGCGGCGAACTGCTCGACCAGGTAGCTGGCGGCGACCTCCGGACGGAGCATCTCGCCGCAGGAGAAGATGTCCACGGCCGCGTACCGGTACTCCGGCCACGTGTGGATCGAGAGGTGGGACTCGGCGATGACGACGACTCCGCTGATGCCGAACGGGTTGAACTCATGGAAGACGACGTTGACGATCGTGGCGTGAGCCCGCTTGGCGGCTTCGACCAGGGCTCCCTTCACGGCCTCGAGGTTGTTGATGGCGTCGGGATCGCAATCGAACAACTCGATGAGCAGGTGTCGCCCCAAGGCGTTCAATCCACTGGCCCTCCTTTCGGCCTCCCGGTCATCTACCGC
>JACQWC010000198.1 GCA_016209635.1 Candidatus Rokuibacteriota bacterium
AGAAGCCGGTCTCGCGCCCGAACAGCTCGGCCAACAAGCGGTCGACGCTGGCGCCCTTGGCGATGCAGTGTCCGTGGCCCCGGTGATTGCCTACGATGTAGTCGTCCTCACGCAGCGCCGCGCAGGCGCCCGCGGCCACCGCCTCCTGGCCGACGTAGCTGTGCGCCGTGCCCTTCACGAGCCCCGCGTTGAACAGCTCGACGACCTTCTCGTCGAAGCGGCGGATCCGCACCATCGTCGTGTAGAAGCTCTCCAGCAGGTCGGCCGTCAGCTTCATCCTGTCACTCCACGACCCTGAAGGTCCGTCTGGTGACGAGAACGCCCTGGTGCATCTCGCCGACGGAGACGGCCAGCCGGTAGGTGCCCGGCGGGAGCGTCCGCGGGATCGAGACCGAGTCCCGCACGCGCACCTCCTCGAGAGCGCGGATCCGCCGGGCGGGGACCGTCGTGCTCAGGACGGGCGCGCCACGCGCGTCCTCGACCCACGCGAGGAACGATTGCTCCACCGTCCGGGGGCGGTTGTGGGTGAGGCGCACGTCGAAGCCGAGCCGGCCCCCACGCCTCACGCTCCCGGCGCCGAGGCTGAGGGCCAGCGCGCACGGTGTCCCGATGGAGGTGATCCGGTAGATCGCGCCGTCGGTGCCCCCGCCGTAGTGCGCGACGTACACCTCGCCGCTCTCGTCCTCGCCGAAGGCGCTGATCAGGAGGCCCGACGCGAAGAGCACCGAAGAGGTCCAGGCGCCGCCGGTCTCGGTCGCCCCCCAGATGAGCCCGGTGCAGAAGTCCCCGTAGAGGTAGGTGCCCGAGAGGTCGGGGAACTCCCGGCCGCGGTAGCGGGAGCCGCCGATGACGGCGCAGCCGAGGGAGTGGTCGTACTCGAGGATCGGGAGCGTGAGCGACCCGTTGTTGCAGTTCGTGGCCGGATCGTAGCAGGCGCTCCCCTCCATGAGCCGCCAGCCGTAGTTCTGGCCGCCCGGGCTGCCCGCGGGCTGGAAGTCCACTTCCTCTCGGCTCTCCTGGCCCACGTCGCCGATGAAGAGATCGCCGGTCAGCCGGTCGAAGCTGAAGCGCCACGGATTGCGGAGCCCGTAGGCCCAGATCTCGCCCCTGGCGCCCGGCGTCCCGACGAACGGGTTCGTCGCGGGGATCGCGTACGGCGTCCCGCCGTCCACGTCGATCCGGAGCAGCTTCCCGAGCAGCTCGCCGAGGTTCTGCGCGCGGTTCCCGGGATCGCCCCCCGAGCCGCCGTCGCCCATCCCGATATAGAGGTAGCCGTCCGGCCCGAACTGGAGCTGGCCGCCGTTGTGGTTCGTGAAGGGCTGATCGACGGTCAGGAGGATCACGGCCGAGGCGGGGTCGGCCAGGTTCGCGTCGGCGGACACGCGGTAGCGGGCGACCACCGTGTCTCCGGCCAGGTTCGTGTAGTTGACGTAGAAGAAGCCGTTGCTCGCGTAGCTCGGGTGGAAGGCGACGCCCAGGAGCCCCTGCTCGCCGCAGCAGGAAACCAGTGACGAGATGTCGAGGAACGGGTTCGGCAGGAGCTGCCCGGAGTCGTAGATGAGGATCTGCCCTGCCTGGAGCGCGATGAAGAGTCGGTTCCAGCCGTCGCCCGCGTTGGCGATGGCGACCGGGTTCGCAAGCCCGGTGACGATCGCCTCGAGAGCGATGAGAACGGTCCCCTGCGCCTCGACCGGTCGTTCCCGATCGGGCTCGATCCCAAGCGCCAGCGCCAGCAGGGCGGCCAAGCTGGCGGCTGGCGCGAGGCGCGCCACGCGCCTCGGGAGCCGCGCGACCGCGGTCATCCGCTCACGTTCGCGCATCGCTCCTCGGACCCACGCGCCAGCCGAAGTAGAGGACGCCGGCGGTCATGCCGACGAGCACGACGGCGGTGGCGACGCGCGAGAGCATCGTCAGGAGCTGGAGCGTCCCACTCGACAGGCCAACGAACGCGAGGCCGACCACCGGGATCACGGGCGCCCCGCACCCCATCACGCTGCAGGGCCCGGTCGTGAACCCGACGACGCTCACGAGCGCGCCGACGACGCCGCCCTGCCGGCCGACCGGGGGGCCGAATCCGACCACCGCCCGCCGGTCGCGGCGATGGGCCCAGAGCGCGAAGTAGGTCCCGAAGAGCGCCGCGGTCAAGACCCACCGGCCGAAGTCGCTCACGTCGACCGCGAACCCCCATTCCACGCCGCCGTAGGGGCTGTCGGCGGAGAACCAGAAGAGCGCCAGGTTCGGCACGACCTCCGCCTTCCGCCGGAGCGTCGCCTCGCCCCCCATGAGGTACTCCGGGAGCTTCTTGAGCCAGGGGTTGAAGGTGAAGAAGTCCCAGGGCTTCCGCACGATCGACAGCACGAGGGGAGGCAGGACGAACTGGGCGAGGAGCACGCACGCGGCGGCGGCCGCGAAGACTCCGGGCCGCGCACGGACCCCGGCGGCGATCCCTCCGAGCGCTCTGGTGAGGACGCGCATCCTCCTGCTCTTATATCCGGTCGCCCTCGCCTTGGCAATCGGCGGGCCGGTCGCTCCAGCGGACGCGTTTGCGCCTTGACAGGAGCCGAGCCGCCATGTACAAGTGCAGCAATTCCCGTCGGTCCAACGCAGTCTTTACCCAGGAGGGACACCAATGGCTGAGGAGGTCAGTCGTCGAGACTTTCTAAATCGTCTCGGGGTCACGGTGGGCGCCGCCGCGATCGGTGCGGCGGCCGGGCCGCTGCCCGATCCCGTCGTCGCCCAGGCCCAGCCCCGGGGCAGCATTCCGGACAAGCCGTACAAGACCGGTCACATGACGTTCTTCACCGGTCCGGCTGCCGTGCTCGGGGAGCAGTCCTACAAGGGACACATCCTCGCCGCGGAAGAGATCAACGCGCAGGGCGGGCTCCTCGGCAAGCG
>JACQWC010000201.1 GCA_016209635.1 Candidatus Rokuibacteriota bacterium
CCGACTTTGCCGGGGAGATCGCGGAGGTCGAGATCAACCCGCTGGCGGTCCTCCCGGAAGGAAGCGGGGTCTCGGCCCTGGATTGCCTGATCGTCCCGAGGGGTCGGGTAGAGCGCTGAGAGGATAACCTTGTGAAAGCGCAGCTGCGGTGGCGGATTCGCGGAGAGGAAGGCGCCCGACCACCGGGCGGGTACAGCCGGAGACCCGGCGGGCGACGGGGCGTTTTTCAGCGCGGGTGGCGGGGGGCTCGGGTACGGCGCTCGCGTCTATGTAGAACGCGTGAGCATCACGCGGTGGCCCGGCGGCTCACGCTCGAACCAGCGCCTGCAGAAGGCCTCGCTCAGGCAAGCGGGAGCGCCATCGCAGCCAGGACGACGCCAAGCAACCAACCCCACATCGCTCCGCGCTTCATCATGAAGGAAGTCGGGCCCCGGTCAATCCATGGCCCGGATCTCGAGCAGGGATACGCTCGACAGCGGAAAGGGAATCCGAAGGATGAGCCGGCCGTCGCTCACCGGCGCCTCCCGGTCCGGCTCGAACAGCTCCAGCTCCTGGCGGTCGGTGATCGCCCGGAGCTGCGCCTCCGACGGATCTTGGGGCGCGCCGAGGCCTTGCCAGACGGAATGGCTGTTGCTGTGGCGCGCGTCGATGCGCCAGTGGCGGAGCCGCACGCCGCGCCGGCCGAACGGCAGGCGTTCGACGCTGACGGTCACGTCCGTCTCGCGGGCGTCGGTGGCGTACTGATCATCGGCGTGGCGCCACGCCAGGACGGTGACGCAATCGCGACCGTTGAAGGTGGCGAGCGCATCCACTTCCTCGGGCATGCCGGCCTCGCCGGCGTCGAGGCGGTCGAGGGACCAGGCGTGGCTCGACTCGATCGCGAGGCGGGTGTCGCCGAGGCGGCTCAGCATGCGGTAAGCGTTCAGGACCGGCTTCTGCACGCCCTGCGCCGTGAAGAGACTCCGCGTGCCCTCGAAGAAGCGCTCGCCCTCGAAGTAGAAGCTCCACGTGGTCGCGTGCTCGACGTGCGCGGCGCTGCGGTCGTTGAGGTCCAGCAGCTTCTTCATCAGCTTGCACTGGAAGACCGGGAAGTACTCGCTGTTCCGGTACGCGAAGTTCGCGTTGTCGTAGATGCCCCAGTGCGCGGGGACCGAGGCGTCGCACTCGTCGACGATGCACGGCAGGTCGCGGAAGCGCGGATGTTCGGCCACCGCGCCGAGGGCGGCCCGGACCTCGCGTAGCATCTTGAGCGCGGACGGCGACTGGCGCTCGGGCGCCGGGCCGCCGAGCGGGCCGTACACCCGCCACGGCGTGTACCGCGCGCCCTTCGTGTGGAAGGAGACGAAGTCGAGCGGCGTCGATCGCTCGGCGCAGTGCGCCAGGAACCCGCGCAGAAACTCGTGGCCCCGCCGCCCAGGGCCGAGGTCGCCGGTGGTGGCGGGACCGCCGACGGCGGCGTCGGGCAGCGCGGCCTTGACCGCGGCCGCCGTCACGTCGTAGAGCGCGTGGAACTGCTCGGGGGTGCCGCGCCAGTAGTAGATGTCGGGCTCGTTCCACAGCTCCCACAGCCAGCCGCGCACGTGCGGAGCACCGTAGCGCGCGACGCAGTGCTCGACGAGGGCGCGGACGAGACCGCCCCACTTGCCGTAGTCCTTGGGCGGCATCGCCCACAGCCCGGCCTCGTACGGGCTCCACTGCGTCGGGCTCGGCTCGAAGGCGAAGCGCTTCTCGGCGTCCTCGGGGACGAGCGCGCGCGGGGTGAAGGCCAGCTCCACCAGCGGCCGGTGCCCCGCGGACACGACGGCGTCGTAGACCTGGTCGGCAATGCTGAAGTCGTAGAAAGGCCTGCCGTCGGCGTCCTCGTGGTACACGTTGCCGGCGCCCCAGTGCGGGATCGACCAGCCGATGCCACTGTTGAAGATGTAGTGGGAGCGCACGTAGTACGGCCGCTCGGCGAGCGCGCCGATGACTTGGAGTCCGCGCTTGCCGGCGGGCGTGCAGGTCCAGTTGATCTCGTCGTAGCCGAGGCTGGTCCAGAGGCGACGGACGGGACCCGTCCAGGCCCCGCAGTCCACGCGCACGCTCGCCTCGGCGATGTGTCGGCTCTCGTCGGTCACGGGGTCATCCTTTCAGGCCGGTTCGACTGATGCTGGCGATGACGTAGCGTTGCGCGAACATGAAGAAGAGGAGCGGCGGCGCGACCGCCACGAGCGTGGACGCTAGCACGGTGCCGTAGTCGGCCATCTGGTATGCGGAGCGAAAGGTGATGAGCGCGAGCGGCAGCGTCTGCTTGTCGGGCGTGTTGACCACGATCAGCGGCCACAGGAAGTCGTTCCACGACCCCAGGAACGCGAAGACGCCGAGCGTGGCCATGGCGGGGCGGGTGAGCGGGAGGACGACATGCCGGTACACGCGGAACTGGCCGGCGCCGTCGATGCTCGCCGCATCGATGAGGTCGCCCGGGATGCTCAGCATGAACTGCCGTAGCAGGAAGACGCCGAGCATCGAGATCGCGTGAGGCATGACCAGCGCGGTGTACGAGTTGAGCAGGTCGAAGCGGTGGAACTGGAGGAAGAGCGGCACCAGGATGACCTCGTTGGGGATCATCATCGTGGCGAGCAGCACGCCGAACAGCGCCTCGCGCCCCCGGAACCGCAGGCGCGCGAAGGCGTAGGCGGCAAGCGACGAGGTGAGCAGGGTGCTGCAGGTCGAGACCAGCGCGATCACCAGGCTGTAGACGAACGCCCGGCCGACGCTCACGGCGCGCCCTAGCGTGACGGCGAGGATCCGCCAGTACTCCAG
>JACQWC010000200.1 GCA_016209635.1 Candidatus Rokuibacteriota bacterium
CGGGGCTCGGGGTCGTCGGGATGACCGTCACCGAGGTCCGCGGCTTCGGCCGGCAGAAGGGGCACACCGAGCTCTACCGCGGCTCCGAATACACCGTCGACTTCCTGCCGAAGGTGAAGATCGAGGTCGTCGTCCCCGAGCACCTCGTCGACAAGGTGGTCTCGACCATCGTGGCCGCGGCGAAGACGGGCTCGATCGGGGACGGCAAGGTGTTCGTCTTGCCGATCGACGAGTCGATCCGCATCCGGACGGGCGAGACGGGCGAGTCTGCCGTCTGAAGCCGAACCCCGCGGCGCTGCTCAGGGCGTCCGACCGCGCCGCGGGGGGGCTGCGGCGGACCCTCCGGCGGCTCGGCTTCGCCGATCCCGCTGCCGCGGCGGCGAACATCCAGAACCTCACGCCGACGCCGCGGGACGCCGAGCTTCTCGTCCCGGGGTTCCCGCGGCTCCTCGCGGAGCTGGCCGCCGCGCCCGACCCGGACATGGCGCTCAACAATCTCGAGCGCTACGCGTCCATGGTCGACCGGCCTGTCCTGTTCGAGACGCTGGTCAACCACCCGGGCGCCGCGGGCCTGCTCGCCCGCGTGGGCGGCTCGAGCCAGTTCCTCGCCGACACCCTGCGCCGGCGGCCCAGCACCCTGGCCTGGCTGCTCGAGCCCGCGACCATGCGCGTGTGGCTCGCGGAGGACCTCGCGGCCGACCTGGAGCGGTCGCTCCGGCCCTTCGAGACCCGCGCCGCGCGGATGAACGCCCTGCGCCGCTTCAAGTACCGCCAGCTCCTGCGCATCGGCGCGCGCGATCTCCTCGGCGACGCCGACCTCGGCGTGACGACGGACGAGCTGTCGGGCCTCGCCGACGTCTGCCTGGACGAGGCGTGGCGGGCCGCGGACGCCGCGGCCCGCGCCCAGTACGGCGCGCCCGTCGGCGGGGACGGCGCCGAGACCGGGCTCGCCGTGATCGCCATGGGGAAGCTCGGCGGGGAAGAGCTGAACTACTCTTCCGACATCGACCTCATGTTCGTGTACGGGGACGACGGCGAGACGGCGGGGGGTCCGGCGGGGCGCCTCGACACCGGCGACTACTTCGCGCGCGTCGCCCGGGAGGTCGTCGCGTTCCTCGAGTCGGTGACCGACGAGGGCCACGCGTTCCGCGTCGACCTGAGACTCCGTCCCGAGGGCCGGATGGGGGGCGTCGTCCTGTCCCTCGACGGCTACCGCCTCTACTATGCCGAGCGCGCCGAGCCGTGGGAGCGGCAGGCCCTCCTCAAGGCCCGCGTCTCCGCCGGCGACGCGCGCGTGGGCGCGCGCTTCATGGAGCTGGCGCGCGACGTCGTCTACCGCGCCGGCGTCGACCGGCGCATCCTCGACGCGATCCACGCGATGAAGCGTGAGATCGACCGGGCGCTCGCCGCGCGCGGCGACGGCCGGGAGACGAACGTGAAGCTCGGGCGGGGCGGGATCCGCGAGATCGAGTTCGTCGTCCAGGCGCTCCAGCTACTCTACGGCGGCGACGATCCGTGGCTCCGGGAGCGGAACACCCTCAAGGCCATCTTCCGGATGACGGAGCGTGGCTACCTGGCGCCCGATCTCGGCCGCACGCTGTCGCACGCGTACGTCCACCTCCGGACCGTCGAGCACCGGCTCCAGATCCTGCACGAGTTCCAGACTCACACCCTGCCGGAGGATCCGCGGGAGCTCGGCCTCCTCGCGCGGCGGCTCGGCGTCGCGGGCGCGCCAGGCCAGGCAGCGGCCGAGTTCCGGCGCCGACACCGCGCGGTCACCACGGCGGTCCATCGGGCCTTCCGGGAGTTCTTCGGCGAGCGGTCGGCGCCCGGGGCGCCGCGCGTCCGCCTGCCGAGCCTGACCGCGCTCCGGGCGACCGGCTTCCGGGATCCGGAGCGGGCGCGACAGAACCTCCGCCTCATCCTCGAGGGGCGGCCCCTCGTGCCGTACGTCGGCGCCATGCGTCGGACGCTCGAGCGCCTCTACCCGATGATGCTCGACGCCCTCTGGAAGAGCCCGGACCCCGACGAGGCCCTCAACCAGTTCGAGCGGTTCCTCGCCGCCGCCGGACCGCGGGTCGGCCTCCTCGAGCCGCTCGTGAACGATCCCGAGGCCCTTGGCGGGCTGAAGCGACTGTGCGCGGGCGGCGACCTGCTCACGCAGCTCCTCATCACCCAGCCCGAGCTGCTCGCCTCGCTCGCCGACCGGCAGACGCTCGCGCGGCCCAAGCGGGAGCGGGAGTTCCGCGCCTCGCTGGCGGCGGTCCTCGCCCCGGGGCTCCCGCCCGCCGAGCGGCGCGACCGGCTCCGGCGGGTGAAGCAGGCGGAGGAGCTGGCGGTCGTCTGGCGGTACCTGCTCGGTGTCACCGGCATCGACGCGTACGCGCGCGAGATGACGGCGCTCGCCGAGGCCACGCTCGCGGCCGGATGGATCCTGGCGCTCGCGGGGCTGGTCGAGCGCCACGGCGTCCCGCGGGCCAGCGACGGCCGCTTCGTGCCCGCCGTGATCGTCGGACTCGGGAAGCTCGGCGGGCGCGAGCTGATGACGGGGTCCGACCTCGATCTCTTCGTGATCTTTGGCGCGGACGGCGAGACGGACGGGCCCCGGCCCGTCGACGCGCACACCTTCTACAGCGCGGCTGTCGAACGGCTCGCGGGCACGCTCGGCGACATCACGCCGGCCGGGATCGCCTTCGCCGTGGATCTGCGCCTGCGGCCGGGGAGCAAGGGGAGCGGGGTCGCCTCGAGCCTCGAGTCGCTCGAGCGGTACTATCACGAGTCGGGCGACCTCTGGGAGCGCCAGACGCTGACCCGGACGCGCCTGGTGCTGGGCGACCGGGCGCTCGCACGCGAGGTCCGGGGCGCGCTCACGCGGCTCGTGTACGGATCGTCCCTGCCCGCGAGCGGGCTCAAGGAGATCGGGGAGGTCCGCCGCCGCATGGAGGTCGAGCTGGGGCGCGAGACCCGCGGCCGCTATCACGTGAAGCTCGGGCGCGGGGGCCTCGTCGACGTCGAGTTCCTCGCGCAGGCGCTCCAGCTCGTACACGGGGCCCGGCACCCCGAGGTGCGCCGGCCGGCGACGGCGGCGGCCCTCCGCGGGCTGGGGCGCGCGGGCGCCGTGACGCCCGCGCTCGCCGCCGAGCTGACCGAGCACTATCGCGTCCTGCGCCGGGTGTCGGCGGCCCTCCGCCTCCTCGGCGCGCGCCCCGCGGACACGCTCGAGCTGGCCGGCCCCATGCCCGCGCGCGTGGCGACCGCGCTCGGCTATCCCTCGCGCGAGGCCTTCCTCGAGGACTACCGCCGGCGGACCGGCGCGGTGCGGGCCGCCTACACCGAGGTGTTCGCGTGAACGCCTTCTATCTCGTCGACGGCCACTCGCACCTGTTCCGCGCGTACCACGCGATGGGCTACCTCTCGACGTCGAAGGGAGTGCCGACGCACGCCGTGCTGATCCTGAGCACGATGCTGTGGAAGCTGATCCGGGAGGAGCGGCCCCAGTACCTCGGGATCGCGTGGGACGCGCCCGGCCCGACCTTTCGCGACGCGATGTTCGCCGAGTACAAGGCGACTCGGGCGGCGATGCCCGGCGACCTCGTCCAGCAGCTGCCGTACGTGCGACGGCTCTTCGAGGCCCTGCGGACGCCCGTCGTCGAGGCGCCGGGGTTCGAGGCGGACGACGTCCTCGCGACGCTCGTCGGGCAGGCGCTCCCGCTGGGCGTGGAGGTCGTGATCGTCAGCGGCGACAAGGACCTCCTCCAGCTCGTCGGCCCGCGCGTCCGCGTGCTCTCGGTCCTGGGCCGGACGGGCGAGCGCGTCGTGTACGACGAGGCGAAGGTGCGCGAGCGTTGGGGGGTGGCGCCGGCCCAGATCCCCGACGTGCTGGCGCTCATGGGCGACGCGATCGACAACATCCCCGGCGTGCGCGGCGTCGGCGAGAAGACCGCGGTGAAGCTGATCGGCCAGTTCGGGAGCGTGGAGCGCCTCTACGAGAACCTGACGCTCGTCCCGGGCAAGCTGCGGGAGACGCTCGCCGCCGCCATGAGGCAGGCCTTCCTCTCGCGCGAGCTGGCGACGGTCAACCGGCAGGTGCCGCTCGTGTTCGACCTCGAGACGTTCCGCCGGGTCGAGCCGGACTCGCAGAAGCTCCGGAGCCTCTGGATGGAGATGGAGTTCACGCGGCTCCTCAAGGAGCTGCCGGCGGACGGGGTCGCGGCGGGCGCCGATCCCGTCGCGCGCCTGGCGGGGGCCGACGCGGTCCGCGCCTACCTCGCGCGCGTGCCCGCGGGCGCGCCCGTCGCGGTCGACTGGGCGGGCGAGGCGCGCCCGCCCGAGCCGCGGATCGCCGGCCTGGCCCTCTTCCACCCCGCGGCCGGGGCGGCGTCGCTCGCGCCGGAGGACGGTCCGCTGCTCGCCACTGCCGGGTGCCCGCTGGTCGTCCATGACGCCAAGCCGCTCGTCGAGTCGTGGCTCGCGCACCCGGTCGAGCCGCCGTCGATCCAGGACACGGCCGTCGCTGCCTATCTGTTGAACCCCGCGCGCGCGACCTACCGCCTCGAAGAAGTCTGCATGGAGGCGTTCGGCGAGAGCCCGCCGGCGCTCCCCACCGCGCCGGCAGGGAGGGGGGGAGGCTCTTCGACTCGGGACGACACTCGCTCCGAGCCTCCCCCCCTCCCTGCCCCCACGGCGGGTGGTGCCGACGGCCCCGCCCAGCTCGCCGAGATTCTGGGAGAGCGGGCGCGGTGGCTCTGGCGCTTCTGGGAGCACGCGGCGGGCGAGCTGAGCGGGCGCGGCCTCGGGGCGATCTACGAGGAGCTCGAGCGGCCACTCGTCCCCGTGCTCGCGGTGATGGAGCGGCACGGCATCCGCGTCGAGCCCCGGCGGCTCGAGGACTTCGCGAAGGAGCTCGAGCGTGACCTCGACAACCTGACGCGCGAGATCTGGGCGCTGGCCGGCGGGCCCTTCACGATCGCGTCCCCCAAGCAGCTCGCCCACATCCTCTTCGAGCAGCTCGGGCTCCCGGTGCTCCGGCGGACCAAGACCGGATACTCGACCGACGCCGACGTCCTCACCGAGCTGGCGCTCGGCCATCCGCTCCCGGCGAAGATCCTCGAGCACCGGACCCTCGCCAAGCTCAAGGGCACGTACGCGGACACGCTCCCCGGTCTCATCAACCCGGGGACCGGGCGCATCCACACCACGTTCAACCAGCTCGTCGCCGCCACGGGCCGGCTCAGCTCGCAGGACCCGAACCTCATGAACATCCCGATCCGGACCGAGCTGGGCCGGCGCATTCGCGCCGCCTTCGTCCCGGAGGAGGGCTGGCGGTTCGTGGCGGCCGACTACTCGCAGATCGAGCTGCGGATCCTGGCACACCTCAGCGGGGAGGAGGCGATCATCGAGGCGTTCCGGCGGGGCGAGGACATCCACACCCGGACGGCCTCCGAGGTCTTCAAGGTGGTTCCCGAGGCGGTCACGCCCCGGGAGCGCACGATCGCGAAGGGCGCGAACTACGCCATCCTCTACGGCGTGTCCGCGTTCGGGCTCTCGCAGGCGACCAAGATCGACCAGAAGGAGGCCCAGCGCTACATCAACGCCTACTTCGCCGCCCACCCGGCGGTCCGCGCGTTCATCGACCGGACGCTCGCCGAAGGGCGCGAGCGCGGGTACGTCACGACGCTGCTCGGACGCCGCCGCTACCTCCCCGACCTCCGGAGCCAGATCGCGGTCGCGCGCTACGCCGCCGAGCGGATGGCGATGAACGCGCCGGTCCAGGGGACCGCCAGCGACATGATCAAG
>JACQWC010000202.1 GCA_016209635.1 Candidatus Rokuibacteriota bacterium
AGTTCGAGGAGCGGCTCAAGGCCGTGATGAAGGAGATCCGCCAGTCCGAGAACGTGGTGCTGTTCCTGGACGAGCTGCACACGCTGATCGGCGCGGGCGCGGCGGAGGGCGCGATCGACGCGTCCAACATGCTGAAGCCGGCGCTGTCCCGGGGCGAGATCCAGACGATCGGCGCGACTACGCTCGACGAATACCGGAAGTACATCGAGAAGGACGGCGCCCTCGAGCGCCGTTTCCAGCCCGTCATCGTGAAGGCGCCCACCGTCCCCGAAGCGATCGAGATCATCCGGGGCCTCCGCCACAAGTATGAGGCCCACCACCGGGTCAAGATCACCGAGCAGGCGATCGATGCCGCGGTCCGGTTGGCCGATCGCTACATCACCGACCGGCAGCTGCCGGACAAGGCCATCGACGTGATCGACGAGGCGTCCTCCCGGACGCGCCTGATGGCGCTCACGCCGCCGCCCGAGATCAAGGAGATCGACAAGGAGCTGGAACGCGTCATCCGCGAGAAGGACATGTACCTCGAGGCGCAGGAGTTCGAGAAGGCGGCATCGCTTCGCGAGAAGGAGAAGGTCCTCCGCCATCGCGACGAGGAGCTGAAGCGGGAGTGGGAAAAGAACAAGGGGAAGGGCACGCAGTCCGTCGGCGAGCAGGACATCGAGTTCATCGTCTCGCGCTGGACGGGTATCCCGCTCTCCAAGCTCGAGGAGAAGGAGTCGGAGAAGCTCGCCCGCATGGAGGAGGCGCTCCACGGGCGGATCGTGGGACAGCAGCCCGCGGTGGCGGCGGTCTCCCGCGCCATCCGGCGCTCGCGTGCGGGGCTCAAGGACGCGAAGCGCCCGGTCGGATCCTTCGTCTTCCTGGGTCCAACGGGCGTCGGCAAGACCGAGCTGGCCCGTGCCCTCGCCGAGTACCTGTTCGGCGACGAGAACGCCCTGATCCGGATCGACATGTCCGAGTACATGGAGAAGTTCTCGGTCTCCCGCCTCCTCGGCGCGCCCCCCGGCTACGTCGGCTACGAGGAGGGCGGGTTCCTCACCGAGAAAGTGCGGCGGCGGCCCTACTCCGTGGTGCTGTTCGACGAGATCGAGAAGGCGCATCCCGACGTGTTCAACATGCTGCTCCAGGTGCTGGACGACGGCCGACTCACCGATTCGCTCGGCCACGTGGTGGACTTCAAGAACGCCATCCTCATCATGACGTCCAACCTCGGCACCAGCCTGATCGGCAAGCGGACGAGCCCCGGCTTCCTGCAGGAGTCCGACGACTCGTCGTACGATCGCATGAAGGACCGGGTGCTGGAGGAGATGAAGCGGGCGTTCCGGCCCGAGTTCCTCAACCGGATCGACGACATCATCGTGTTCCACGCCCTGTCACTCGACCACATCACCGAGATCATCCGGTTGATGATCGGTCGCATCAACAAGCAGCTCGCGGACAAGAACATCGAGTTGACGCTCACGCCGGCCGCCGTGGCGGCGCTGGTCGAGAAGGGTTATGACGCGACGTACGGAGCGCGGCAACTCCGCCGCACGATCCAGAAGCACATCGAGGATCCGCTCGCCGAGGCCATCGTGCGCGGTCAGCTCTCGGATAGCACGCGGATCGAGGTGGATATCGACGGGGCGAACTTCGTGTTCCGCGAGGCACAGGCCGCCGACGCGCCCCTCGAGCTTGCAGAGCACTAAGCCCCAATCCCGACGAGCCTAGCTCGGTGACGACCCCGAGGCGGTTCCGCGCCTCACTTTTCGTCGTGTGCGTCTCGCTGCTCCTCCCTCCGCTCGACACGGCTCACGGCCAGGCGCCACCGCCCATCCTCGTCAAGGAGCTGGCGGTCGAGGGCAACCGCAGGGTGCAGGAGGCCGTGATCCTCGGCCGGGTGCGGAGCGGCGTCGGCTCCACCTTCAACCCGTCGGCGCTCTCGGAGGACCTGCGGGCCATCTTCGCCTTGGGCTTCTTCGACGACGTGCAGATGCGCGTCGAGGACTTCGAGGGTGGCGTGAAGGTGACCTTCGTCGTCGTGGAGCGACCGTTCATCCGCGACCTCGACTTCGTCGGCAACAAGAAGGTGGCCACGAGCACGCTGCAGGAGAAGATCGACCTCAAGCTCGGCAGCGTCTACAACCCCGTGGAGGTGCAGCGGGCGCGCGACCGGCTCAAGGACCACTACGAGGAGGAGGGGTACTTCGAGGTCCAGATCACGCCGGACACCGAGAAGTTCGCCGACGGCGACGTGCGGGTGGTCTTCAACATCAACGAGGGCCGGCGGATCACGATCGACCGGATCGTGATCCAGGGCAACAAGGGCCTCACCGACAAGCAGATCAAGGCCGCCCTCGTCACCCAGGAGCGCCAGTTCTTCATCCTCCGGGGCACGATTCAGCGGCAGCGCCTCGACGAGGATGTCGAGCGCATCGTGGTTCTCTACAACGACCACGGCTACGTCCAGGCTCGGGTCGAGTCGCACGACGTCTCCGTGGATCGGGAGAAGGCCCGCGCCACGATCACGTTCACCATCGTCGAGGGCCGCCAGTACCACGTAGGAACCGTCGCGATCACCGGCGTCACGCTGGTGCCCGAGGCGGACGTCCGGCGGCAGGTCAAGCTCAAGCCGGGCGTCGTGTTCTCCCGCACCGCGCTCCGGGAGAGCCTGCGGGGCATCGGCGACCTCTACAGCACAATCGGCCGCGCCTCGGCCGAGATCAACCCGAAGACCGAGCAGTCGGCGGCGACCGGCACGATCGACCTCACCTTCGAAGTCACGGAGGGCCCCGAGGTCTACGTGGAGCGTATCAACATCACGGGGAACCTCCGCTCCCAGGACCAGGTCCTGCGGCGGGAGATCCCGTTGATCGAGGGCGATCGGTTCACCCTGCAGAAGCTCCAGCGCGCGCGGCAGAAGCTCGTGAACCTCGGGTACTTCGAGGCCGTCAACGTCACCACCCAGCCCGGGTCGGACAAGACGAAGATCATCGTGAACGTCGACGTGAAGGAGCGACCCACGGGTCTGTTCAGCATCGGGGCCGGCTTCTCGTCCGTCGACAGCTTCGTCGGGACGATCGACCTGTCGCAGCGCAACTTCCTCGGCCGCGGCTGGGAGGCCTCGGTCCGCCTGCGTGCAGGCGCCGTCAGCACCCAGGGGGTCATCAGCTTCACGGACCCGTGGCTGTTCGACCGGCCGATGGCGGGCGGCTTCGACCTGTTCGTCACCGAGCGCGAGTTCGACGAGTACGACTACGACACCTTCGGCGGCGCGCTCCGCGTCAGCCGTCCCTTCGCGGAGTTCTGGCGCTGGCACCTCGGGTACCGGCTGACGCAGGACCAGATCAGCGACGTGACCGACACGGCCTCGAGCGCGCTCCTGGACGAGCAGGGCAAGCGGGTGACGTCGCTCGTGTCCGGAACGCTGACGCGCGACAACCGGGACAACGTCTTCGCGCCCACGCGTGGCGGGCAGACCTCGCTCATGGCCGAGTTCGCCGGGCTGGGGGGCGACTCGCGCTTCGTCAAGACGATCGCGTCGACCAGCTACTTCCAGCCGATCTGGTTCAACCACATCCTTTCCGGCCGGGCGGAGGTCGGCTACGGCTTCGGCTGGGCGGACGATCCGCTGCCGCTCTTCGAGCGGTTCTACCTCGGCGGACCGAATTCCATCCGCGGCCTCAAGTTCCGCTCGGTCTCACCGGTCGACGACGCCGGCGTCCGCATCGGTGGCACGACGGAGCTCCTCGGCAACCTCGAGTACATCGTCCCCCTGGCGTTCGGGATCCGGGTCGCCGGCTTCTTCGATATCGGCAACGTGTACGGCTTCGACACGAAGTTCGACCCGACCGACACGCGGGAGGCGGTGGGCGCGGGCTTCCGCTGGCAGTCTCCCTTCGGCCCGATCCGGCTCGACTATGGCGTCAACCTCGACCGCCGCACGGACGAGGACTTCGGCGCGTTCCATTTCTCGGTGGGCTCTCCGTTCTAGGAGGAAGGCATGAGGGGACTCAGCATCGCGTTCCTCGTGGCCGCTGGCGTCCTGGTGGCCGCGGGCTCGATCGCGCGCGCCCAGCAGCCGCAGCCATCGCCAGCGGCGGCCGTTCCGGCCCAGCGGATCGGGTTCGTCGACGTCCAGCGGGTCCTGGCGCGCTCGGCCGTGGGCGTGGCCGCGCGCGAGCAGCTCGAGCGTGAGAAGGCGGGGATGCAGCGGGAGATGGACGGGAAGCGCCAGGAGCTGGAGAAGCTCCGCGACGAGCTGGAGAAGAAGGGACCCCTCATGACGGCCGACGCGCGGCGGGAGAAGCAGGAAACCTTCGAGCGCAAGCGGCGGGACGCCGCGCGTCTCGCCGACGACTTCCAGAAGGAGCTGGAGAAGAAGGAGCAGGGGCTCCTGCAACGGGTGCTCCAGGACCTCTCCGGGGTGATCGAGCGGGTCGGCAAGCAGCGGGGCTACCATTTGATCGTCGAGCGGCGCGGCGCGGTCGTCCTCTACGCGTCCTCGGAGGCCGACCTGACCGACGAGATCATCCGCGCCTACGACCAGGAATCCGCCGCCAAGGGGAAGAAATAGGGGTGGACGGACGGCCCGCCAGCTTCACGCTGGGCGAGCTCGCGGCAGCGCTGGGCGCGACGCTCGACGGCGACCCGTGCCGAGTGGTGACAGGGGTCGCGCCGCTCGAGACGGCCGGCCCCGACCAGATTACCTTTCTCACGGATCCGCGCTACCGCGAGGCGGCCCGGACCTCACGCGCGGGCGCGTTCCTGGCCGCCGCGGACGCGTCGGGGCTTCCGGCGCCCACCCTCCGCTGCGCCTCACCGCACCAGGCGCTCGTCCAGCTGCTGACCATGTTCCATCCGTCCACTGCCGCACCGCCCGGGATCGACAGGTCGGCGGTCGTCGCGGCCGACGCCCGCGTCGATCCGAACGCCTCGATCGGGCCGCTGGCGGTCGTCGAGTCGGGCGCCGTGATCGGACCGCGTGCGCGGCTGTACGCGCTCGCCTACGTCGGTGCCGGGGCGGAGATCGGCGAGGACTCGATCCTCTATCCGCACGTGACCGTGCGCGACGGGGTCCGGATCGGTCGCCGGGTCATCATCCACGCGGGCGCCGTCATCGGGGCCGACGGCTTCGGGTATGCCTTCGACGGCGCCGCGCACCGCAAGATTCCCCAGGTGGGCGGCGTCGTCATCGAGGACGACGTGGAGATCGGCGCGAACAGCACGATCGACCGCGCGACCCTCGGTGACACGATCGTCCGCCGCGGCACGAAGATCGACAACCTCGTACAGATCGGCCACAATGTCGAGATCGGTGAGCACTCGATCATCGTCGCCCAGGTGGGAATCTCGGGATCGAGCCGGCTCGGCCGCGGGGTCGTCCTCGGCGGCCAGGTCGGCGTGGCCGATCACGTGACGCTGGGCGACGGCGTCAAGGTCGGCGCGCAGTCCGGCGTGCACGCGGACATTCCCTCGGGCGAGACGCGCCTCGGGACGCCGGCGCGACCGATCACCCAGACGAAGCGGATCCTCCTCACCGAGGCGCGGCTGCCGGAGTTGGCGCGACGACTGTCGAGCCTCGAGCGGCGCGTCCAGAGGCTCGAGGGGGGGACCGCGGCGTCCGCGGGCGGGTCGACCGACGATGGCGGCGCCTGAGTCGATCCACCCGAGCGCGCTCGTCGACCCGAGGGCGGAGATCGGCGCCGGCGTGCGGATCGGCGCGTTCTCCATCATCGGTCCCGACGTCACGGTCGAGGCCGGCGCCGAGATCGGCCATCGGGTCATCCTGGAGGGACGCGTCGTGGTCGGGCGCCGGGTGAAGATCGGGCACGGCGCGGTGCTGGGTGGCGCGCCCCAGGACCTCAAGTTCCGGGAGGGGACGCCGTCGGGGGTGCGGGTCGGGGCGGAAGCGGTCATCCGCGAGTACGTGACAATCCACCGGGCGACGCAGCCCGACGGGTGGACCGAGGTCGGCGAGGGGTGTCTGCTCATGGCGATGAGTCACGTCGCGCACGACTGCCGCCTGGAGCGGGGCGTCATTGTGATCAACTACGCCGGGATCACCGGGCACTGTGAGATCGGGGAGCGCGCGACGATCGGTGGGCTCAGTGGCGTCGTCCCGTTCACGCGCGTGGGCGCCTATGCGTACGTCGGCGGCGCGTCGAAGGTGACGTCCGACGTCCCGCCCTACATGCTGGTCGACGGCAGCCCCGCGACCGTTCGCGGGGTGAATGTCGTGGGGCTGCGCCGAGCGGGTGTGCCGCCGGGCGAGCGGCGGCGACTTCAAGAGGCCTACCGCCTGCTCTATCGGAGCGACCTCACCCCGCGGAGCGCGCTCGAGCGGATCCAGGAGGAGCTGCCGGCGAGCCCGACCCTGGCGCGGCTCGTCGATTTCATCGCGTCGTCCAAGCGCGGCATCTGCGGCCCACCGCGGAGCGGGCCTGCGGAGGCGGTCCCGGAGATCGACAGTGAGAGGCTGCTGTGATGGGGGACTCCGAGCGGCGCGTCCGGGCGGGGGTGGTCGGCGTCGGACACATGGGGCAGTACCACACCCTCGTCTACGCGGAGCAGTGGAACGTCGAGCTGGTAGGGGTCGTCGACGTCGATCCGGCCCGCGCGGCGGAGGCGGCCCGCGAGTACGGCACGCGCGCGTTCAGCGATCATCGCGAGCTGATCGGTCGCGTGGACGTCGCGAGCATCGCCGTTCCGACCGAGCAGCATTTCGACGTCGCCCGTGACCTCCTCGAGGCGGGCGTGAGCGTGCTGGTCGAGAAGCCGATGACGCCGACGCTCGAGGAGGCGCGGGAGCTCTTCGCCGTCGCGCGGCGCACGGGAGCGGCGCTCCACGTCGGGCACGTGGAGCGGTTCAACGGGGCCGTCCAGGAGCTCAAGAAGATCGTCGACCGTCCGATCCTGGTCGAGTCGCGCCGGTTGGGGCCCTTCGTCCCGCGCGTCGAGAAGGACACGGTGGTGATGGACCTCATGATCCACGACATCGACATCGTGCTGACGCTCGTCGACTCCGCGCCGCGCCGCCTTGCCGCCATGGGGTCGTCCGTGCACTCGGCGGTGCCGGACGTTGCGACGGTGCAGATCTGGTTCGACTCGGGGACGATCGCCACCATCACGGCGAGCCGCGCGACCGAGGAGAAGATCCGGACACTCGCGATCACGCAAGCCGACGCCTACATCGTCCTCGACTACACCGATCAGGACATCCAGATCCACCGACGCGCCGCCCAGGAGTACACGCTCAACCGCGAGTCCATCCGCTACCGCCAGGCGTCGTTCGTCGAGCACCTGTTCGTCCACAAGGACAATCCGCTCAAGCTCGAGATCCTCGACCTCATCCGCGCGATGCGGCAGGGGCGCACGGGCGGGGTGGCCGAGCTCCGCGAGACGGAGGACCTCCGCTCGCTCGCCGTCGCGCTCGAGATCGAGCGCATGATCCGCGACGGGCGTGGCGAGGTGGCGTTCCCCCGCGATCTGCCGTGGAGCGCTCCCTCGGCCTGATGTGCGGCGCCGGCGTGCTGCCGGCGCGCATGGCGGCCGAGGCGCGGCGCCAGGGATGGCGGGTCATCGCGTTCGCCTTCGGCGACGCGACCGGCGTTGCCGGCCAGGCGGCTCGCACGATCCCGAGTCGCATCACCGACGTGGGCGCTGTCCTGGCCGGCCTCCGGCAGGAGGGGGTCTCCGCCGCCCTCTTCTGCGGCAAGTTCTGGATGCGCGACGTCCTGACAGCGGGGGAGCCCGACGCATCCGCGGCCGGGATCGCGGCGCGGGCACCCTCGCTCGCGGACGCTGACCTGGCGCGGGTCGTGCTGGCGACCCTCGGCGAGATGGGGATCACGGTGCTCGACCAGCGTGCCTTCATCGGCGACTGGCTCGCCGGCAGCGGCTGCTGGTCGGCGCGGGAGCCGACGCCCGAGGAGTGGGAGGACGTCCGGCGCGGCATCGCGGTCGTGCGGAGGCTCGCCGAGTCGAGGATCGGCCAGACGGTCGTGCTCAAGCGCGGTGTGCCGACGGCGGTCGAGGCGATCGAGGGGACCACCGAGGCGATCCGGCGCGGGACGGCCCTCGCGGGTCCGGGGGCCGTCGTGGTCAAGGGGGTGGCGCCCGACCACGACTATCGCTTCGACACGCCGACCATCGGCCCGGAGACGCTGGAGGCGGCGGCGGCCGGCGGCGCCTCCGTCGTGGCCGTCGAGGCGGGCCGCGTGCTCATCCTCGAGAAGGACGTCACGGTGCGCATCGCGGATCGAGCCTCCATCGCCCTCGTGAGCGTCGATGCCGCCGACGCGTGAGGCCCCGGACCGCGGGCCGAGGATCATGCTCGCGGCCGGCGAGGCCTCGGGCGACCTGCACGGGGCCACACTGTGCCGCGCGCTGAGGACGCTCGCTCCGGGGTGCCGGCTCTTCGGGATGGGCGGGGCGCGCATGGCCGCGGCAGGGGTCGACCTGCTCGCCGACGTCACGGCCGCCGCCGTCGTCGGCGGCAGCGAGGCGTTGAGCCGGGTCCCGACGCTCTACCGCGCGTACCGCCGCCTCCGCGCGGCGCTCCGGGACGCTGACCGGCCGGCGGCCCTCGTGCTGATCGATTTCCCGGACTTCAACCTCCTCCTCGCCCGGACGGCGCGCCGGGCCGGTGTCCCGGTCGTGTACTTCATCCCGCCCCAGGTCTGGGCCTGGCGCGGGCGGCGCGTGCGGACGATCAAGCGGCTCGTGTCGCTCGTCCTCGCGGCGTTCCCGTTCGAGTTGCCGCTCTACCGGCGCGCGGGCGTTCGCGTCGAGTTCGTCGGCCATCCGGTGCTCGACGCCCTGGCCCACGCCCCGACCCGGGCGGCCGCGCGCGCGGCACTCGGGCTCGCGGCCGGCGACGGCGTGATCGGCGTGCTGCCCGGCAGCCGCCGCGAGGAGATCGAGCGGGTGCTCCCCGTGATGTGGGACGCTGCGGTCCGGCTCCACGCGGCGCGGTCCTCCACGCGCTTCGTGCTCGGACTCGCGCCGACCGTCGAGCCCGCGGCGGTCGCGCGCCACCTGGGAGCGACGCCGCGCGTGGAGATCGTCCACGACCGCACCTACGTCGTGATGCGCGCGGCCGACCTCCTGCTGGTGACGTCGGGCACGGCCACGCTCGAGGGCGCGCTGCTCGGAACACCGATGGTCGTCTGCTACCGCGTCTCCCGCCTGAGCGAGGCCATGATCCGCCCCCTGATCCGCGTCCCGTGGATCAGCCTCGCCAACATCGCGCTCGGTCGGGCCGCCGTCCCGGAGCTGTATCAAGGCGCGGCGACGGGCGAGCGACTCGCGCGGGAGGCGATGCGGCTCCTCGACGACGCGCGGGCGTCCCGCGCCCAACGGGAGGCGTTCGCGGAGCTGGCCGGTCAGCTCGGCGAGCCGGGCGTCGGCTCGCGCGCGGCACGGCTCGTGCTCGCGACCGCCGCGGCGGGGCGATGAGCGCCGCGGCAGGCGTGGTTCACCGCGTGACGCCGGGGCTCGCCGCCGGGCTCGTCCGGCTCCTCGGGACCACGCTCCGCGTGAGGATCGGCGGCCTCGAGGCGATCGCCCCACTCTGGGCCGCGGGCCACCCGCTCATCTACGCAGTCTGGCACGGCCGGATTCTGATGATGCCGTGGCTCAACGCCTGGCTCCGCCGCACGCGCGGCGCGCGGCCCGTGTGTGTCCTGGCAAGTCGCTCCCGGGACGGGGAGCTCGTCGCGCGCTACGTCCGGCGGTTCGGCCTCGACGTCGTCCGCGGGTCTTCGTCCCGCGGTGGCGCGCACGCGGTGCGCGCCCTGGTCGCTACGCTCCGAGCCGGCGAGGACGTGGCACTCGTTCCCGACGGCCCCCGCGGCCCGCGCCACCATCTCGGGCCCGGTGTGATCGCGCTGGCGGCGACGACCGGCGCGCCGGTCGTGCCGCTCGCGTTCGCGGCGAGGCCGGCCCGACGCCTGCGGACATGGGACGAGCTGCTCATCCCGCTGCCGTTCGCCCGGTGCGCGGTGGTCTTCGGCCCGACCCTGACGGTCACGCGGGACGCCGATCGCGAGCGGGCCCGCAGGGAGCTGGAGCAGTCGCTGATCGAGGTCACCGCGGCGGCCGACCGGCTGGTGGCCGCATGATCTACGGCCTCTACACCGCCGTCCTCACCGTGCTGGTCTTGCTCTACATCCCCGTGGCGCTCGCGCGGCGCGTGCTGCGGGGCGTGCCGCTCAACCTCCGCGGCCGCCTGGGCCTGGGCGGCCAGAAGAGGGGCGGGCCCAGCGGGTGGGTCCATGCGGTGTCGGTCGGCGAGGCGATCGCGGCGGCGCCGCTCGTCGAGGGACTGCGGCGGATGTTCCCGGAGCTCCCGCTCGTGATGACGACGGTCACGGAGACGGGCGCCCGCGTCGTGCGCGAGCGGTTCCGCGGGATCGTCACCCACCGCTTCTTCCCGCTCGACCTTCCCCCCGCGGTCCGGCGATTCGTCGGCGGGATCGACCCGGTCTTCCTCGTGTGCATGGAGACCGAGCTCTGGCCCAACGTCTTGCGCCTCCTGGGGGTGCGCCGGGTGCCGGTGATGATCGCGAACGGACGCCTCTCCGATCGGTCATTCCGCCGGTACCGACTCGTGCGCCCGCTGCTCAAGCCCGTGCTGGCGAACATCCGCGTGCTCGCCATGCAGTCGGACGAGGACGCGCGGCGGGTGATCGCGCTCGGAGCCTCTCCCGAGCGGGTCGTGGTCACAGGCAACATGAAGGCCGAGGCGCTCCCGGACTCGCCGGGCGCCGCCGATCTGTGGCATCGTCTCCTCGGGCTCGACCCGGAGGAGCGGGTGTGGATCGCGGGCAGCACGCACCGCGGCGAGGAGGAGGCAGTGCTCGAGGCGCACCGGGTCCTTGCCCGGGAGGTCAGGCACCTCGTGCTGGTGATCGCCCCGCGCCACCCGGAGCGCGTGCCGGAGGTGCTCGACCTGCTGGCTACGCGCGGCTGGCCCTCGGTGCGGAGGAGCGAGCTGCCGCAGCGGCGGCGGGACGGCGCGGTGATCGTGCTCGACACGGTGGGCGAGCTGGCGCAGCTCTACTCGATCGCCGACGTCGTGTTCGTCGGCGGGAGCCTGGTCGCCGCGGGGGGGCACAACATGCTCGAGCCCGCGCTCCGCAGGAAGCCGGTGCTCCTCGGCCCGCACACGGAGAACTTCCGCGAGTCCGCGGCGCTGCTCGTGGCGAGCGGCGCCGCGCGGGTCGTCAGGGACGCGGCGGAGCTGGCGGGTGAGGTCGGGCGGCTCCTGTCGGACGGTGACCTCCGGGCGAAGCTTGGCAACGCGGGCTACGAGGCCGTGGCGTCGCGGCACGGGGCCGTCCAGGAGACGCTGAATCTCGTCGGGCGGTTCCTCTACCCGGGTCGCTCTCGGTGAGGTGCCAGGCGTGACGGAGAAGCGGTCGTCCCCGAACGAGCGTCTCGTCCAGGGCTGGGAGCGCGGGTTCTCGGGGAGAGGCGGCCGCGCCCTCGCCGCGCTGGCCGGCGGGTACCGGGGCCTCCTCGGAGCTCGCGAGTGGCTCTACGCGCGCGGTATCCTCCGCTCGCACGCGCTCTCGTGTCCGGTCGTGTCCGTCGGCAACCTGACGGTCGGCGGCACCGGCAAGACCCCGGCGGTGGAGCTGGCGGTGCGGACGCTGCTGGACCTCGGCCACCGCCCTGCGGTGGTGAGCCGCGGGTACGGCCGCCAGACGAGCGGGGTCCAGGTCGTGGCGGACCCGGCGTCGATCCGCCTCGACGCCGAGGATGCCGGCGACGAGCCCTTTCTCCTGGCGCGGCGGCTGCCCGGCGTGGCGGTCGTCGTCGGCTCGAACCGGCACCAGGCCGCGCGGCTCGCCCTCGAGCGCTTCGGCGCGACCGCGATCGTCCTCGACGACGGGTTCCAGCACCGGACTCTCGGGAAGGACCTCGAGATCGTGATGGCGCGCGCGCGGAATCCGTGGGGAAACGGCGCGCTCCTGCCCCGGGGGCCGCTCAGGGAGCCCCTCAGCGCGCTGCGACGTGCCGATCTGGTGGTGGCGACCGGCGCCCGCCAGGTCGAGGACGTGGGAGAGGTCCGAGCGACCGTCAGCGCCTGGGCTCCCGAGGCGCCCGTGCTCGCGGCCGCCTACGCGCCGACGGAGTGCTGGACCGCGGGCACGATGCGACCGGTCGACCTCGCGCGGCTCGCGGGCGCCCGGCTGGTCGCGTTCGCCGGGATCGGGTTCCCGGCGGGGTTCGAGCAGACCCTCGAGGGCCTCGGCGTGGGCATCGAGGCGTTCATGAGCTTCGGCGACCATCACTGGTACTCGCGCGAGGACCTGGCGGGGCTCGAGGCCCGCGCGGCGACCCTCGGCGCCGGCGGCCTCGTGACGACGGAGAAGGACTGGGTGCGCCTGCGCCGGCTCCCGCCGCCCGGGCGCCCACTCTACATCGTCGGCGTGCGGCTCGAGCTTCTCGACGGGCACGCGGCGTGGCGACACGCCTTCGAGCAACGATGTCCGAGAAAGTGATCGTCCGGCTCCCCAACTGGCTCGGCGACACGGTCATGGCTGTCCCGGCCATTCGATCGCTGCGCGCGGCCCTGCCAGAGGCGGAGGTGCTGCTCGCCGGGCCGTGGGCGGCCCTCCTCGAGAATCAGGGGTGCGCCGACGTGCTCGTGACCTACCCGCGCTCGTGGGGCGGCCGACTCCGGACGGCCGACACGGTCCGCAACTTCGCCGGCGAGATCGCGCTCCTCCTCCCCAATTCCTTCGAATCGGCGCTCGCGGCGCTCTACTGGCGTGCCCGGCGACGGCTCGGGTTCGCCGGGAGCGGGCGCGCGTGGCTCCTCACCGAGGCACCGCCCCTGCCGGCACCTCGACTCCATCAGGTAGACGAGTACCTCCTGCTCGTCGGGCGGCTCGGCGTCACCGCCGTCGCCCGAGAGCCGCGCCTCGACCCTCCCGCTCCCGGGGCCCCGGAGCGGCAGGCCGCGCGGGACCTGCTGCGGGAGGCGGGCGCCGCGACGAGGAGCCCGGGCCGGCCGCTGGTCGGTATCCACCTCGGTGCCACGTATGGCCCGGCGAAAGTGTGGCCAGCCGACCGGGTGGCGGAGTTCTGCCGTGCCGTCGGAGACGACGGCGGGGTCCCGGTGCTCCTCGGTCCTCCAGAGGAAGGCGCGCTCGTCCGCGAGATCGTGGCGGTGGCGCCCGCCGTGAGCCTCGTGGGGCGGGACCGCCCGGCGCTCCTGCCGGCGCTCCTCGCCGAGATCGACGTGCTCGTGGCGGGGGACACGGGTGTGAGCCATCTCGCGGCCGCGATGGGGACGCGGGTCGTGGCGCTCTTCGGACCGACCGATCCGGCGCTGACGGCGCCCCGGGGGCGCGCGCTCGTCCTGGGGCACGCCGTGCCCTGCGCCCCCTGCTTCTACCGCACGTGCCCCATCGACCACCCCTGCATGCGCGGCATCGAGCCCCGGGAGGTCCGCGCGCGCATGTGGGCGCTGCTCGCGGAGCCCGTGGCGCGATGACGCGGCCGCTCAGAATCCTGCACCTCGCGGCCAACCGCTGGTGGACGGGCAGCGCGGATCCGACGATCCGCCTCGTCGCCGGGCTCCGGGCGCGCGGCCACCGGGTGTGGCTCGGGGTCACGCCGGGCGACCGGTTCGAGACGAAGGCCCGCGAGGCGGGCCTCGACCTGGTGCGCGGGCTCCGTCTCCGAGCCCGCGCCGAGCCGGTCGCGTTCGTGCGCGACGTCCTCCGGCTGAGGGCGCTCGTTCGCGTGGAAGAGATCGACCTGATCCACACCCATCACTCCCACGACCACTGGCTCTCCCTGCTGATCCGGGCGCGGCGCTCCGGTCCCGGGCGCCTGCCGGTCCTGCGAACTTTCCACAACCTGCGCTCCGTCAACCGCGGCCGGACGGCGGCGCACCTCTACCGGCGGACGGCCGCCGTGTTCGCCGTCTCGCGCCAGATCGAGGCGCGGTGTCGTGAGATCGGGATCCCGGGTGCGCGGGTGTTCTGGATCCCCGCGATGGCGGACCTCCCGCGCTTCGACTGCGGGGCGGACCCGGCGCTGATCCGCGACGAGTTCGAGCTCGGCGATGCGCCGATCATCGTCTCGGTGTCGCGGCTCACGCCGAACCGGGGCCATGACCTGCTGCTCGCTGGCTTCCGCCTCCTCCTCGGCGCGATGCCGGCGGCGCGCCTCCTGCTCGTCGGCAAGGGCGAATCGCGGGCGCGGCTCGAGCAGCTCGTCGCGGAGCTGGGCCTCACGCGCCACGTGATCTTCACCGGCTACCGCGACCGCGACCTGCCCGCGGTGCTGGCGGCGGCGGACTGCTTCGCGCTGATGGGCGCGGGCTCGGACGAGTCCTGCCGCGCGGCCCTCGAGGCGATGGCCGCCGCCCGCCCGGTCGTCGCGCGACGGGTCGGCGCGCTCCCGGAGACCATTGCGCACGGAGAGACGGGTCTCCTGGTCGAGGACGACCGGCCACAGAGCGTGGCGGCCGCGCTCTCGAGCGTCCTCGCAGACCGCGGGCGCGCCCATGCGATGGGCGCGGCGGGGCGCCGCCGGGCCGAGCACGAGTTCGGGCCCGAGCGCGCGGTGGGGACGGTCGAGCGGATCTACCGGACGCTCGTGTGAGGATCCTGCAGCTCGTCTCCTGCCGCGGGTGGTCCTCCGACGCGTACTGGGCCGCCCGGGTCACGCGCGAGCTGGAGCGCCGGGGCCACGAGGTCACGCTCGGATGCCGGCGAGGGACCGAGAAGGCCGTCATCGATCGCGCCCGGGGCGAGGGCGTCAAGGGGATCGTCACGTTCGCGCTCGCGAGCGGCCTCGAGCCGGCGTCGGACGTCGCGGACGTCCGACGGCTCCTCGCCTGGCTGCGCGCGGCCGACGTCGTGCACGTTCACCGGGGCAAAGAGCACTGGCTGGCCGCGGTCGCCAACTGCCTGAGCCTCCACCCCCGGCCGATCGTCCGGACGCGGCACATCGTCCAGGCCGTGCGCCCGCATCCGGCCAACCGCTGGCTCTACCGTCGGGCGACGGCGCTCGTGGTGACCGTCACCGAGGCGATCGGTCACCAGCTCGTCGCCGCCGGACTCGTCGCCGCCGAGCGCGTGGTCGCGCTGCAGGGGGGCGCGGACGCCGAGACCTACCGGCCGCGGCCGCCCGACCCGGTCTTGTACCGCCGCCTGGGCGGCGACCGGGCGACGCCGCTGGTGGGGATGATCGCCGGCGTGCGACCGATGAAGGGGCATCAGATCGTGATCGACGCGGCAGCGCAGCTCGCACGCTCGGGGGTGGCCGCGCGCTTCGCCTTCGTGGGGCGCGGCACCAGCGACCAGGCGATCCGGCAGGCGATCCGGCGGGCCGGGCTCGAGCGCCAGTTCGCCCTCGTGGGGTTCATCGACGATCTACCCGCCGCCATGGGCGCCCTCGACCTGGCACTCTACGTCCCGCTCGAGTCCGACGGGATGTCGCGCGTCCTGTTCGAGTGCATGGCGGCCGGTCGGCCGTTGATCGCCTCGCGCGTCGGGGCCGTTCCCGAGGTGCTGGTCGACGGCGAACACGCGCTGCTGGTTCCCGCGGGCGACGCCGACGAGCTGGCCTCCGCGCTCGTTCGGGCGCTCGGCGATCCCGGGCTCTGCACCCGGCTCGGCGAGTCGGCGAGGCAACTCGTGTCCGAGCGCTACTCGGGCGCGCGGCTGGCGGCCGCGCTCGAGACCCACTACCGCCGGCTCGCCTCCGTGTGAAGGTCTCCGTCCTCGCGTTCGACCTCTCGGACAACGCGATCGGCCGGGCCGAACTGCTGGCCCGCCTGCTCCAGCCGCGCTACGAGGTCGCGATCATCGGCCCCCGCTTCGGCCCCGAAGTCTGGAAGCCGGTGACGACGGGACCGATCGACCACCGCGCGGTCCCGGGCCGCCGGTACCCGCGCTTCGCGATGAGCCTGCCCTCCCTCCTGGCGCTCGTCGACGGCGATCTGATCTACGCGTCGAAGCCCCGTCCGACGAGCTACGGCGTGGGGCTGCTGGCCCGCGCGCGCCGGCGCCGCCCGCTCCTCCTGGACGTGGACGACTGGGAACTGGGGTTTTTCCAGCGCGGAGGCCTCTGGGGGCGGGTAGGGCGCGCCCTGAACCTCACGAACCCCAACGGTCTCCCGTGGACGTGGTGGATGGAACGGTTGATCGGCGCGGCGGACGCCGTGACGGTGGCCTCGCGCTTCCTCGAGGGGCGCTTCGGGGGAACGCTGATCCCCCACGCGCGGGACACGACGGCGTGGGATCCCGCGCGCTACGATCGGGCCGAGGCCCGCGCGCTCCTGCGCGTGGTGGGCGCGCAGAGGGTCGTGATGTTCCTCGGAACGCCGCGCGGCCACAAGGGGGTCGACGACCTGGTCGAGGCGGTGGGGACGCTCGGCGCGGGCGTCGTTCTCGCGCTCGTCGGCGTGGCCCCGGCGCGAAGCGGCGCGCGGCGATGGGAGTCGCTGCCGTGGGTGCGGCTCGTCGGTGAGATCGCCTTCGACGAGGTGCCACGGTACCTGGTCGGCGCCGACGTCGTGGCGGTGCCCCAGCGCGCCACCCCCGACACCGTGGCGCAGGTCCCCGCCAAGCTCTTCGACGCGATGGCCCTCGGCCGCCCGATCGTGTCGACCACGGTGTCCATGATTCCCGAGGTGCTCGACGGCTGCGGGATCGTGATTCCGCCGGGAGACGCGCGCGCGCTCGCCGAGGCGCTCCGAGCCCTCCTCGCCGATCGGGACACGGCGGAGGCCCTCGGCCGCCGCGCGCGCGAGCGCTGCGTAGAGGAGTACAGCTTCGACGCGGTTCGGACCCGGCTCTATCCGCTGGTCGAGGCGGTCGCCCCGCGGGATCCACGGGCATGAAGCTCCTGATCATCGCCCGTCCCTTCGTCTTCTACGGCGGCGTCGAGCGGGCGACGGCAGGTCTCGTACGGGCGCTCCTCGAGCACGGCTACGAGGTCGACCTCCTGAGCCTGCCCGGCCAGGCGCCGCTGGCCGGGGTCAGGCTCCGCACGCTCCCGCTGCCGCCGCTGCCGGCGCTGGGACGCGTCCTCGCGCTCGCGGTGGGCGCGCGTCTCGTCGCCGGCCAGGGCCGCTGGGACGTCGTCCAGAGCCACGAGCGGACGCTCCGCCAGGACGTCTACCGCGCCGGCGAGGGATGCCACCGGGCCTACCTCGAGGCGGTGCCGCACCCGCGCGGCCGCGGGCTCTACCACCGCGTGGTGCTGGCGCTCGAGCGGCGGGTGTTCGCGCGGACACCGCGCATCGTCGCGATCGCCGGGGCGGGCAAGGCGGAGATCGAGCGACTGTACGGCCTCGGGCCAGGGCGGGTGTCCGTGGTCTACAACGGCGTCGATCTCGAGCGGTTTCACCCCCGCAACCGGGAGATCGCGTGCGCGTCGGCGCGCGACGAGGTGGCGATCCCTCGCGACGCCTGGACACTTCTCTTCGTCGGCAGCGGCTTCGAACGGAAGGGGCTCCGGGCCGCGCTCGAGGCCTTCGCGGCGCTCGACGATCGGGGAAGCCGGTTGCTCGTGGTGGGCCGGGGCGATCTGCGCCCGTACAGGGGCCGCGCGCGAGAGCTCGGGGTCGAGGGGCGCGTCGCGTGGCTCGGCCCCCGCGCGGACGTCGAGCGGTGGTACGCGGCGGCGGACATCGTCGTGCTGCCCGCACTCTACGAGCCCTTCGGCAATGTCCACCTGGAAGCACTCGCCTCGGGCCTCCCCGTGATCGCGAGCGCGCGCGCGGGCGGCGCCGAGGTCGTGCGGGATGGGGAGAGCGGCCGGGTCGTCGATCCCCGCGACCCGGGGGCGATCCGCGCGGCGCTCGAGCGGCTGAGGGTCCTCTCGCCGCACCGGGTCGCGGAGGCCGCGCGGCGAGCGGCGGAACCTTACACCTACGCCGCGCAGGTCGCGGGTTTCGCGCGGATCTACCACGAGTGCGCGCGTGCAAAGGGCGATTTTCCTTGAGAAATCCGCGGCGCGGGCTTACACTGCCGGGGTGGTTTCTCGGCCGGCGATCTTCATCGATCGTGACGGGACACTGACCGAGGAAGTGGGGTACGTCAACCACCCGCAACGTCTCCGGCTCCTCCCGCGTTCCGCCGAGGCGATCCGGCGTCTGAACAGGGCCGGGATGGCCGCCGTGGTGGCAACCAACCAGGCGGGAGTGGCCCGCGGCTATTTCTCGGAGGAGGTCTTGCACGCCGTCAACGCGGCGCTCGTCGCGCAGCTCACGGAGGCTGGCGCCTTCCTCGAGGGGATCTACGTCTGCCCGCACCACCCGGTGGTGGGCGAGCCCCCATTCCGCGCCGACTGCGACTGTCGGAAGCCGAAGCCGGGCCTCCTCGAGCGCGCGGCGGCGGAGCTTGGCCTCGATCTCACGGCCTCCACGGTGATCGGCGACAAGCCTTCCGACCTCGAGGTCGGGCGGCGCGTCGGCGCCCGGAGCGTGCTCGTGCTCACCGGGTACGGGCTCGGCGAGTGGGAGTACCGGCGCGGGAGCTTCCCGGTCCAGCCGGACCACGTGGCCGGCGACCTCCTCGACGCCGTCGAGTGGGTGCTCGGGGAGCGCCGGACGTGATCGAGGGCGCCGCACGGCTCAGGGCGAGGATCAACGGCTTCGGCGGCCGGACCGTCGTCGTCATCGGCGATCTCATCACCGACGAGTATCTCTTCGGGAAGCCCGCGCGGATCTCCCGCGAGGCGCCGGTGCTGATCCTCCGGTTCGCCGAGCGCGAAGTGCGTCTGGGCGGCGGCGCGAACGCCGCGCACAACGTGTATGCCCTCGGCGCGCGCGTCATCCCGATCGGCGTGATCGGCCGCGACACCGCGGGCGAGGAGCTGCTCGCCCTGTTCCGGGCCGCCGGCATCCCGACCGACGGCGTCGTCACGGAGGTCGGGCGCGTCACACCCGTCAAGACCCGGATCATGGCCGGCGGCTACCAGGCAACGCGCCAGCAGGTGGTGCGGCTCGATCGCGAGCCCCGCGGGGACCTTCAGCCGATGACGGAGGACGCGCTGCTCAGCCGTCTCACCGCCCTCGCTTCGCGGACCGACGCCATCCTCGTCTCCGACTACGGGTACGGGACCATCACGCCCCGCGTCTTCGAGCGGATCCGGGCGATCGCGCGGCGGTGCAACGCGATCGTCAGCGTCGACAGTCGCTACGAGCTGCCGCGGTTCACGGGGGTGACGGCCGCCACCCCGAACGAGGCCGAGCTGGCGCAGCTTACCGGGATGGCGGTCGACGACGAGCGGGCCCTCGAGAAGGCCGGCCGGCAGCTCCTCGAGCGGCTGGACGTCGGGATGCTCCTCGTCACACGGGGCAGCCAGGGGATGGCCCTCCTCGAGCGGGACGGCGGTACGACGTTCATTCCGATTCACGGCACCGACGAGATCGCCGACGTCACAGGCGCGGGAGACACGGTCATCAGCACGTTCACGCTGACGCTGGCCTGCGGCGCCACTCCTACCGAGGCCGCGCTGCTGGCGAACGTGGCCGGGGGGATCGTGGTGATGAAGCGCGGTACCGCGACGGTGTCGCGGGCGGAGCTGCTGCAGGCGCTCGCCGGCAGCGGCGAGTCGTGACGCTCGACGAAGCGGTGGCGCTCGCGGCGCGGCTCCGCGCCGGGCGGAAACGGATCGTCCTCGCCAACGGGTGCTTCGATCTCCTGCACGTCGGCCACATCCGGTACCTGCGCGCCGCCCGGCAGCTCGGCGACGTGCTGTTCGTCGGCGTCAACTCCGATGCCGCCGTCGCCCGGCTGAAGGGCCCGGGCCGGCCCCTGATGCCCGCGGCCGAGCGGGCGGAGATCCTCTCGGCGCTGCGCGACGTCGACCACGTGGTGGTCTTCGACGACGACACCGCGGACCGGCTCGCGGCCTCGATCCGCCCCGACGTCCACGCCAAGGGAACCGACTACACCGCGGCGTCCGTTCCCGAGCGCGTGATCGTCGAGGCGCTGGGCGGGGAGGTGGTCATCGCGGGCGACCCGAAGGACCACTCGACGCGGGACCTCATCCGGCTGATCGTCGAGCGCTTCCGATGAACCTGGCTCTCGTGAAGCTCTCCTCGCTCGGCGACGTGCTCCACTCGCTCCCCGTCGCCGTCACGCTCCGGGCGGCGCTGCCCGGCATCCGTCTCACCTGGGTCGCCGAGCGACGCGAGGCGGCCCTGCTCGACGGCCACCCGGCCGTCGACGAGGTGGCCGTCCTCGACACGCGCGGCTGGCGGCGCGCCCTGGGCTCGCGTCACATCGTGGAGGTCGGCCGCGCGCTCGTCCTGGCGCGACGCCGCCTCCGGGCCGGTCGCTTCGACGTGGCGCTCGACCTCCAGGGACTGCTGAAGAGCGGCCTCGTGACGGCGGCGACGGGCGCCCCCGTGCGGATCGGCTTCGCGGCGGAGGCCTGCCGCGAGCGGCTCAGCGCCCTCTTCACCAACCGCCGGGTGACGCCACCGCCGGAGGCGCGCCACGTGGTCGACCAGTACCTGAGCCTTCTCACGCCGCTCGGGATCACGGCGCCCGTCCGGGAGTTCAGGCTGCCGGTCGACGCGCGAGCCGAGGCCGCGATCGACGAGTTCTTCGTCGCCTCAGGGCTCAAGCCGAGAGACCGCATCGTCGTGCTCAACCCGGGCGCCCGGCGCGCCGAGAAGCGGTGGCCCGCGGAGCGCTTCTGCGAGCTGGCGTCACGGCTCAGCGAGGAGGCTGCGGCGAAGGTCCTCGTCGTGTGGGGCCCCGGGGAGCAGGACGGCGCCCGCGCGATCGTCGACGCGTCCCGGCGGGGCGCCGCGATCCTGGCACCCGCGACCGACCTGGCCGCGCTCCGGGCCCTCCTCGGACGGGGAACCGTGGTGGTCGCGGGCGACACCGGGCCGCTCCACCTCGCCGCGGCCCTCGAGCGCCCCTGTGTGGGGCTCTACGGGCCGACGTCGGCCTCGCGGAACGGACCCTACGGCCCGGCCCAGCGGGCGCTCCAGAGCCCCGACGGCATGATGGCCGGCCTGGGCGTCGATGCGGTGTTCAGCGCCGTCACCGAGCTTCTGGCATGACGCGGGGGCGCCTCAGCGTCGTGGTCATCGCCTGGAACGAGGAGGAGCGTCTCCGGGACTGTCTCGGAAGCGTGGGCTGGGCCGACGAGGTGGTGGTCGTCGACGCCGAGTCCGGCGACAAGACCGTCCAGATCGCCCGGGAGTTCACGGACCACGTCCTGATCCGTCCCTGGGGCGGCTTCGCCGATCAGAAGAACTTCGCGCTCGGGCAGGCCAGCGGCGACTGGGTCCTCTCGCTCGACGCGGACGAGGAGGTGTCGCCGGAGCTGCGGGAGGAGATCGTCGCGCTGCTCCTGGGTGGCGCCGCCCACGACGGGTACGCGATTCCGCGGCGGAACCTCTTCTGGGGCGCATGGGTCCGGCACGGGCGGCTCTACCCGGACTGGCAGCTCCGCCTCTTCCGGCGCGGCCACGGCCGGTTCGTCCCCCGTGCGGTCCACGAGTCGGCGCAGGTCGACGGCCCGGTGGGACGCCTGCGCAGCCCGCTCCTCCACCGGAGTTACCGCGACGTCTCCGACTTTCTCGAGCGGATGAACCGGTACTCCTCGCTCGCGGCGGAAGAGGCGGTCCGCGCCGGGCAGCGGGCATCGGTGCGGGACCTCGTCCTGCGCCCGCTCGGCCGGTTCGTCTCGATGTACCTCGTCTCTGGCGGATGCCTGGACGGCTGGCGGGGGTTCCTGCTCGCCGTCCTGTACTCCTACTACGTCTTCATCCGTACGGCCAAGATCTGGGAGAGGATGACCCGCTGATGGCCCACGCGAAGGATCGGGTGCTCTCGGGAATGCGTCCCACGGGAAAGGTCCACCTCGGCAACTACCTCGGCGCGCTGGAGAACTGGGTGCGCCTCCAGGAGTCGCACGATTGTTTCTTCTTCGTCGCGAACTGGCACGCCCTGACGGACAGCACCGACACCTCCGAGGTGCCCGCGAACACGGTCGAGATGATGGCCGACTGGCTGGGCGCCGGCCTCGACCCCAACCGGTCCACGCTCTTCATCCAATCGCTCGTCCCCGAGCACGCCGAGCTGCACCTCCTCTTCTCCATGACCACGCCCGTGGGCTGGCTCGAGCGCGTGCCCACCTACAAGGAGCGGATCGAGCAGCTCGGCATCGCGTCGCCCTCGTACGGCCTGCTCGGGTACCCGCTTCTCCAGGCGGCGGACATCCTCATGTACAAGCCGCGCTGGGTGCCGGTCGGCGCCGACCAGGTCCCGCACATCGAGCTGACGCGGGAGGTGGCGCGGCGCTTCAACAACGCCTTCCGGTCGGTCTTCCCGGAGCCGGACGCGATGCTCACCGAGATCCCGAAGGTGCCGGGCACCGACGGGCGGAAGATGTCGAAGTCCTACGACAACGCCCTCTACCTGTCGGACACCCCGGAGACCGTGACGGCGAAGGTCAAGCCGATGGTGACCGATCCCGCGCGCAAGCGGCGCGCGGATCCAGGGAACCCCGACGTGTGCCCCGTCTTCGACCTCCACCGGATCTTCACGCCGGGCCCCGACCGCGAGGCGTGCGCGACGGGCTGCCGCACCGCCGGGATCGGGTGCCTCGACTGCAAGGACGTGTTGCTCCGCCATCTCCTCCCCGCGCTCGAGCCGATTCGCGAGCGACGCCAGGCGTTCGCGGAGAAGCCCGCCGCGATCGTCGAGACCCTGCGCGAGGGTTCGCGCCGCGCGCGGACCGTGGCGCAGCGGACCATGGACGACGTGCGCACCGCGGTCGGGATCACACCGTGACCGATGAGGAAGCGGCCGGCGGTCTGACGCTCCGTGTCGGCGACTTCTCCGGGCCACTCGACCTGCTCCTCCACCTCTGCCGGACCAGCGAGATCGACCTCAGCCGCCTCCCCGTCCGCGCCGTGACCGACCAGTATGTGGCGCACCTCGAGGCGATGAACTTCCGTGATCTCGAGACCGCCGGGGCGTACCTCGTGATGGCCGCGACGCTGATCTACCTCAAATCCAAGCTGCTGGTGCCTCCGGACGAGGCGGCGGCGGAGCAGCTCGACGAGGAGGGGGAGGCGCTCCGGCAGGAGCTCGAGCAGCGGCTGCGGGAGTACGCGCGCGTCAAGGCGCTCGGCCAATGGTTCGCCGACCGCGAGGCGCAGCAGGCGCTCGTCTGGGGGCGTCCGACGAGCGGCCTGCCGCATGCCGACGAGATCCCGCTCGAGGACCTGAGTGTCCACCTCCTCGAGCGCGCCATCCGACACATCCTCGAGGTGGAGCGGCGCGTCGAGCCGCGCGGCGTCGAGCCGAACCCGCCATCGGTGCTGGAGCGCATGACGGAGATCCTCTCGCTCCTGCGCGACACGTGGTCGCTCCTCTTCTCGTCGGTGGCCGGCGCCGAGCCCCGGCGGGCGGAGATCGTCGTGACGCTCCTCGCCGTCCTCGAGCTGGTGCGGCTCGGGCGCATCCGCATCCAGCAGTCGGAGCTGTTCGGAGAGATCGTCATCGAACGCCAGACGACCGAGACGTCGGGCGAGAGAGGAACGGTCAATGCCGAACCCCATTGACGTCCTCGAGGCGCTCCTCTTCGCCTCGGACACCCCCCTCGAGCCGGATCGGATCCGCGAGGTTCTGGATCTCGCGGATCTCGAGACGGCGCGCGCGCTGGTCGGGGAGCTGCGGGCGCGGTACGACGGCGTCGAGCGCGGCCTCACGGTCACCGAGGTCGGCGGCGGCTATCGCATGGTGACGCGCCCGGAGATGGCGCCGTGGCTCGTCCGTCTGGCGCGGGCGCGGACCAGAGTGCGGCTGTCGCGGCCGGCGCTCGAGACGCTCGCGATCGTCGCCTACCGTCAGCCGGTGTCCCGTCCCGAGGTCGACGCGGTCCGCGGCGTCGGCTCCGAGGGCGTCCTCGAGAACCTCCTGGAGCGCCGCCTGATCCGCATCGCCGGGCGGAAGGAGGCGCCGGGCCGCCCCTTCCTCTACGAGACCACGCGCGAGTTCCTCGTCGCCTTCGGGCTCCGCGATCTGAGCGACCTGCCGAAGGCGGAGGGCGACCTCGGCGCTGCGGCGGCGGGGGCCGCCGCGCATGTCCAAGCTGAGACTCAACAAGATCCTGGCCCAGGCGGGACTGACGTCACGGCGGGGAGCTGATCGCCTGATCGTCCTCGGCCGCGTCGCCGTGAACGGCGTCGTGGCGCAGGAGCTGGCGACGCTCGCGGACCCCGAGGTCGACGCCATCACCGTGGACGGCCGCCCGCTGCCGTCCGCGGAGGCGAAGGAGTATCTCCTCCTCAACAAGCCGCGCGGCTTTGTGACCGCGGCGCGCGATCCCCACGGGCGTCCGGTCGTGACGGAGCTGGTCCGCTCGGGCGCGCGCCTCTATCCCGTCGGGCGCCTCGACTACGACGTCGAGGGCGCGCTGCTCCTCACCAACGACGGCCCGCTAACCCACCGGCTGCTGCACCCACGCTACGGCCTCCCGCGGGTGTACGACGCGCGCGTCAAGGGGAGGGTCGCGCGCGAGGACCTCGCGCGCTGGCGCCGGGGCGCGGCGCTCCCCGACGGGGCTGCAATCCCGCTGGCCGTGGAGCTGCTCGGCGCGGGCCGCGGCGAGAGCCGCCTGCGCCTGAGCTTCGCGGAGGGGCGCAAGCACGAGGTGAAACGGTACTGCGAGGCCCTCGGCCACCCGGTCCTCCGCCTGCGGAGGATCGCGTTCGGACCGCTCCAGCTGGGCGCGCTGCCCGTCGGCGCCTGCCGGCCCCTCACCGCACGCGAGGTGAGATCGCTCCGTGCCGCGGTCTCCGCGTGAGCGTCGCGCATGCCGCCCGCGCTTGCTTGCGCCGCCTTCGATCCTTAGCCTATAATGCGCGGTACGCTCGAGAGCAGGGTCGTCCCTAGGAGTCTCTATGAACCTGGACGATTGGCGTTCCAGGATCAATGACCTCGACAACCAAATTCTCCACCTCCTCAACCAACGCGCCGAGGCCGCCCTCCAGATCGGAGACCTCAAACGACGGCAGGATGCGCCGTCCTATGCGCCGGAGCGCGAGGCGGAGATCCTCCGTCGGCTGACCACGGCGAACCGCGGGCCGCTGCCCGCCGACGTGCTCGGTGCCGTCTGGCGCGAGATCCTGTCCGGCTGCCGAGCCCTCGAGCGGGCCACGCGCGTCGCCTACCTCGGCCCGCAGGCGACCTTCACACACCAGGCCGCCCTCCTGCGTTTCGGTGAAGCGGTGGACTACCGGCCGGGCCGGAGCATCGCCGACGTCTTCGACGACGTCGAGCGCGGGCGGGTGGACTACGGGGTCGTGCCCGTCGAGAACAGCACCGAGGGAGCGGTGAACATCACGCTCGATCGGCTGAGCGAGTCGGACGCGCTGATCTGCGGTGAGATCTACCTCGACATCGCGCAGAATCTCCTGTCGCGGGCCGCCGATCTCGGCGAGGTGAAGCGCGTGCGCTCGCACCCCCAAGCGCTCGCGCAGTGCCGCGGCTGGCTCGCGGAGCACCTGGCCGACGTGTCGACCGAGGAGGTGACCTCGACCGCGGTCGCGACGGAGCTGGCGGCCGCCGACACGACGGTGGCCGCGATCGCGTCGGAGCTCGCCGCGCGCCTGTACGGCGTGCCCGTGCTCAGGTCCCGCATCGAGGATCACCCGCACAACTCCACGCGGTTCCTCGTCATCGGCCGCCAGCCGACGGGACCGTCGGCGCGGGACAAGACCTCCATTCTCTTCGCGATGCGAAACGAGCCGGGCGCGCTGTACCGGATCCTGGAGCCGTTCGCGCGGCTCGGCCTGAACCTGACCAAGATCGAGTCGCGACCCGCGAAGCAGCGTCCCTGGGAGTACGTGATGTTCGTGGACTTCGAGGGGCACCAGGACACCGCCCCGGTCGGGTCGGCGCTCGACGAAATCGGCGGCCGGACCCTGTTTCTCAAGGTGCTGGGGTCGTACCCCGCCGCATAAGGAGCGAGCATGCAGACGCAGTGGGAGTCCTTGGCCAACGAGCACATCCTCGGGATCGCGCCGTACGAGCCCGGGAAGCCCATCGAGGAGCTGGAACGGGAGCTGGGCATCCACGACGCCATCAAGCTGGCGTCGAACGAGAACCCGCTGCCGCCGTCCGACCGCGTGCAGCGGGCGATCGCCGCGGCGCTCGCGACGGGGAACCGCTACCCGGACGGTGGCGGCTACTACCTGCGGCAGGCGATCGCCAAGAAGCACGGCGTCTCGCAGGACCAGATCGTCCTCGGCAACGGCTCGAACGAGCTGATCGAGCTCCTCGTTCGGGCGTTCCTCCGTCCGGGCGATGAGGCGGTCGTGCCGCATCCCTCCTTCGTCGTGTACCCGATGATCGTGCAGGCGGCCGGCGG
>JACQWC010000205.1 GCA_016209635.1 Candidatus Rokuibacteriota bacterium
CTCGTGGACCGGCTCGCGCTGCATCTGGCGCTGCGCGGCGTCCGCGGCGGCGCGCGCGTCGTCTTCCAGCTCCCGAACACGGCCGAGCTGGTGATCGCCTACCTGGCCTGTCTCAAGGTCGGCGCGATCCCGGTCTGCTGCCTGCCCGCCCACCGCCACGCCGAGATCGGCTACCTCGCCGACTTCACACAAGCCGCCGCATGGCTCGTCCCGTCGGTCTTCCGCGGCTTCGATTACGTGGCGATGGCGGAGGAGCTGCGCGGCTCGCTGCCGGCGCTCCGCGAGGTCCTCGTCGCGGGCGGGCGCGCGGGGCGCGGGATGACGCTCATGGACGACCTCCTGGGCGATCCCGTCGAGGAGCGCACGGCGCCGGGGTCGCTCGGCCGGCTCCGCCCGCGGCCGGACGATGTCGCCGTCTTCCAGCTCTCCGGCGGGACGACGGGCCTGCCGAAGGTGATCCCGCGCACCCACGACGACTACCACTACAACTCGCTTCAGTTCGCCGCGGCCACCGACTTCGGCCGGGAGAGCGTGCTGCTCGTGGCCATTCCCGGCGAGCACAACTTTCCACTGGCGTGCCCGGGGATCCAGGGCGCGCTGCTCCTGGGCGCCCGCGTCGTGCTGGCGCCCTCGCCCGATCCCGAGACCGTCTTCCCCCTCGTCGAGGCGGAGCGCGTCACGTGGATCCCCGCCGTGCCCGCCTCGGTGATCACGTGGCTCAACCACCCGCAGCGGACGCGCTACGATCTCGGCTCGCTCCGCACGCTGATCGTCGGCGGCTCGCGCCTGACGCCCGAGCCCGCGCGCGCGGCGTACCAAGCCTTCGGGCCCGCGCTCGCCCAGGTCTACGGCATGGCCGAAGGATTGCTGTGCGCGACGCGCCGGAGCGACCCGGTCGAGGTGATCCTCGAGACGCAGGGACGGCCCGTGTGCCCGGACGACGAGCTGCGCATCGTCGACGACGAGGGGCGCGAGGTGCCGTCGGGCGAGCTGGGCGAGCTCCACTGCCGCGGGCCCTACACGATCCGCGGCTACTACCGGGCGGTCGAGCACAACCGGACGGCCTTCACCGCCGACGGCTTCTACAAGACGGGCGATCTCGTCCGGCGCCACCCGAGCGGCAACCTGATCGTCGAGGGGCGCACGAAGGACACGATCAACCGCGGCGGCGAGAAGATCAGCTCGGAGGAGATCGAGAACCTCATCCTCGCCCACCCGTCGGTCCTCAACGCGGCCGTGGTCGCCATGCCCGATGCGGTGCTCGGCGAGCGCGCGTGCGCCTGTGTCATCCCGAGGCCCGGCGCCACGCTGACGCTCGAGGAGCTGTGCCGGTTCCTCCTCGAGGACAAGCGCATCGCCAAGTTCAAGCTCCCCGAGCGGCTCGAGCTGCGCGATCGCTTTCCCACCACCCCCGTGGGTAAGATCTCAAAAAAGGACCTGCGCGACGAAGTCCGAAAGGCGATGGGGACATGACTCCGATCGTGGACGAGATCCGGCGGGCGTACGCGGCGGTGGGGATCACGCTCGATGCCCCCGCCACCTACGGCACCTACTACCGCCTGCTCTGCGCCGGCTGCGGCCGAATGGTGGGCAACACGGGCGACCGGCTCCTGCCGGGGATGGCGGCGGCGCTCGTGGCCGGGCAGTCCGACCTCTACGCCTCGGGGCTGCTGGGCTGCGCCTGCGGCCACCAGCGCGGAGGGGCGCCGGTGACGAGCGGGACGCGCGCGATCGAGGACGCCCAGCGGCCGGTCCGCGCCGATCTCTGGCCGTTCTGGAAGAAAGCGTACGCGGAAGGCGATCCGCTGCCGACGCTCGCCTGCCGGGTGGAGCGTCCCGCCCACTCGTTCGACGAGGGCGACCCGCTCCCGGCGGAGTACCGTGACCTCCTCCTCAAGATGCTCCGCCACGAGGGCGCGCGCGCGGGCAACAAGAGCTTTCTCGGGTTCATGGCGACCTGCCTCGACCTGGCCGAAGCGCTCTTCCCGACCGTCGAGGCGAAGCTCCTGAAGGCCGAGTACCTCGCCGAGGAGCTCAAGCACGCGATCATGTTCCACCGGATCGCGGTCGGGCTGCAGCACGACTTCGCGCTCCGCGACGTGCCGTACGCCCACTACGCGTTCCACCTGCCGCGCGAGACGTGGGCCGACGACGCGTTCTTCCACTTCTTCGTGGACCTGAACGGCGCCTTCCACGCGCACGACTGGCGGGAATGCAGCTACGTCCCCCTGGCCAAGATGGCCCCCACCGTTGAGCGAGATGAATTGGGCCACTCGGAGATGGGCGACCACTTCCTCGGCGAGATCGCGAGCGACGCCAGGGGCCGGGCGCTCTGCCAGCGCCTGCTCGCGAAGTGGTACCCGGCGGCGCTCGACATGTTCGGGCGGTCGGACTCGCCGAACTCCTCGAAGTTTATCCAGTGGGGGCTCAAGAGCGTGGGCAACGCGGAGATCCGGCAGGCGTACAAGCAGTACGTGGACGAGAAGCTCGCGGCGCTCGGGCTCGCGCCGCCCGACGAGCGCGCGCACCGCCGCTTCCTCTAGCCCGCGGCGGGGCGCCCGGGGCTAGGGCGACTCGCCGCGCCCAAGCCCGTACTGGAAGCTGTTGACGGTGACCTTGAAACCCGTCGTGCCGCGCACGGCCGGCACGCGCGCGGCGAAGCTGGCGTTCGAGCGCGCGCGGATCGGCCCGACCCAGGTGATGCCCTGCGCCAGCCGCTTGCCCGACGCATCCAGCGCCTCGGCGCTCACGTAGACGTCGAGCACGTCGATGGACGCGTCGTTGAAGACCTCGCCGATCAGTTGCACGTGGGTCGGGCCGGTCCGATCGACGTTGTAGGTGATGCGGAAGTTTCCCTGCGCGGAGGCCTGGGCTGCGCCCGCGGCGAGGACGGCCAGCCACGCGAGCGCCGCGGCGGCGCGCACCGGCCGGGAGGTGAAGGGTAGTCGTATGGACACTGGCGCGTATTATACGCGACCCACGACCTCAGCCGAGAGTTTGGAAGGTGCGTGGTGAGC